>JACMMP010000020.1 GCA_014378995.1 Hyphomonadaceae bacterium | reverse complement strand
TTGGCGAGGCCCACGCCGCGGCGGCGGCGCGGATCGGCGTCCGCCGGCAGGCCCGGCCCGTCGTCCTCGATGCAGATGCGCAAAAGGTCGCCGTCGCGCGTCGCCGACACATCGATGCTCCCCCCGTCAACGCGCGGCGTAATGGCGTACTTGATCGCGTTCTCGAGAATGGGCTGCAGGATGAGGCTGGGAAGCTGCGCGTTTTCCAATCCCGGCTCGATCGAGAACCGCACCCGCAGCTTATCGTCGAAGCGCGTCTGTTCGATTTCGAGATATTTGCGCTGCGCATCCATTTCCGCCGTGAGCGCCGCCATCTCCGTCGGCTGACGATCGAGCGAGTAGCGCAGGAATCCTGCAAGCTTCAGCAGCATGCCCTCGGCCTGCGCATTGCGCTTCTCCAGCACCAAAGTCGAGATCGCGTTCAATGTGTTGAAGAGGAAATGCGGATTGATCTGATAGTGCAGCATCTTGAGCTGCGCATCGTAAGCAAGCGCCTGAGCTCGGGCGACGGCGCGCGCCTGCGTCATCGTCTCGAAGTGATAGCCGAGCAGCGCCTGCGTAAGCCCCCAAAGCGGCAACGCCCAGCCGAATTGGAAAAGGTAGATGATGAACGGATAGGGTTCGGGCGTGAATTTCGCGAGCCAGAGCGGCCACACTTGTTCGCTGTATTGTGTCAGCGGCGCCAGCGCCAAGGCGCCAAGCACGAGCGCCAAATTCCGCGCCCAATTCGACCGGCTAGCGCGCAAGCCGGCCACGATCGCAAGCAACATCCCTGTCAGCAGGGCGTAGCTTGCAACCACCATCACGCGGTTCAGCAGATAGGGGAAATCGCTGGGATCATCGGGCGGATCGGCGGCGGCGGCGGCGGTTCGGAACGCAAAGTACATAAGCCAGAACGCGGCGTGCGCGCCCCAGCGCGTCCACGCTGGGTGATCGAGCAGGCCCCTGGCCGCTCCCACCGTCTGACCTTCTCCGTGCCGAAACGCCATTCAGTCAGCCTAGCTAACTCGGCGACACAAAGGGTATCATCCTCTGCAGCCAAGCCGCCTGCTCGTCGCAGTTTTACGTCGGTTGGTCGCGGCAGGTCGCGGCAGGCGAGAAATTCACTCGGCCCCCGCGGCTTCCGCTTCAACACTTGCAGCCGAACGCTTCTCAGCGGGCATCGCAAGCTCAAATGCGTATTCCGCGAACACGTCTTCGAGAGGCGCGACAGCGACGAGCAGTTTTTTGCCGAAGATCGCCCAGGCGCGCGCCAGCCCCTGCTTAGGCCTCTTCATCAGCGGCCAGTGCAGCGCGACCATCTCAAGCTCCGCACGCCAGACGATCTCGTGCATGTTCGAGATCGAGACCCAGCGCGTGTGCTCGAGGTTCGCCATCACATAGCGGGTGCTGCGCTGGCGACGGTGCTGGCGAAACCGCGGCGCGAACGGATTGGGCGTGGTCACCAAAATGCGTCCGTTCGGACGCAGGTGCCGCTTGGCGAAATTCAACAGCGCCACGGGATCGTTCACGTGCTCGATGACATCGCCAATGAACACGCGGTCGAAGCGATCGCCGAGATCGACATCGCTGGTCGCATCGACGCAGCGAAAATCGAACCCCTTGGCGATATAGTGTTTGCAAAGCTCCGGCATCAACTCGGCGGCGACTGTTCGCTTTGCGACGCGCGCGATGCGGCCATGCTCCCAGGAGTCTTCGGAATAGAACGAGACGTCGTGTTCGCCAGCGCCGATGTCGAGCACCTCCTGGCCGCGGCAAAAATCGAGCACCATGTCGAGCCGCGACGTCTCTTCGACACGCGTGATCGAGCGCAGGAACCCATCGAGCCCAAGCGTCGCTTGCCGGTTGGTCGGATCCGACGAGACTTTGCGCCAATCAAACATGCAGAGGCTCGCCCAACGTTAATTCCGTCGAAAGTGCGCGCCAGAACGCATCCGCCCCGTAGCGGGCGCTGAGCGCGGCGCGCCCCTTCTCAGCTTTGGCCCGGAGAGCGTCAAGGTCGGCAAGCGCCTCGGCGAGCGCCTGCGCCAACGCGGCTTCATCGCCGACTGGAAACAGCGAGCCGTACGCGCCCTCGCCAAGCGCGGCGCGGTTGCCGGCATTGTCGCTGGCGATCGTCGCGACGCCGTGACCTAGCGCTTCCTGCAGCAAGTACGGCAGCCCTTCCCAAAGCGACGGCAGCACCAGGATGTCACGCTGATGGAAGTGGCTGAAGGGCGATGGAAGCCAGCCGGCGAACTCCGCCTCGAGCCCCGCTTGCGCGATCGCAGCGCGCATTTGCGGCTCCAATTCGCCTTCGCCGATGAAGCGCAGCCGCGGACGCGGACTGAGGCGCGCGGCCGCCGCGATCAAAGTCAGCGGCTGCTTGGTGTCGATAAAGCGGGCCACGAAATTCAGCCGCGGCCGATCGCCCGCCGGCAACGGCGCCGGCGCCGGCGCGACGTAGGGATTGCCAAGCTGCGCCA
>JACMMP010000177.1 GCA_014378995.1 Hyphomonadaceae bacterium | reverse complement strand
CGGCTTGCGTTTGGTTTATGGCGGCGGCGCCGTTGGGCTGATGGGCCGCTGCGCGCGCGCGGCGCACGAAGCCGGCGGCGACGTGCTGGGGATCATGCCGCGCTTTCTAGAGCGGCGCGAGATCGTTTACGGCGACGTGCCGCACCGCATGGTCGACACCATGCACGAGCGCAAGATGATCATGTTCGAAGAAAGCGACGCGTTCGTGGTGCTGCCGGGCGGCATCGGCACGCTGGAAGAAGCGGTGGAGACGCTGTCCTGGCGGCGGCTCGATTTGCACAAAAAGCCGGTGGTGTTTCTGTCCGAGGACGATTTCTGGGCGCCGTTCTTTGCGCTGATGCAGCACACGGTTGACGCAAACCTGACGCCGGCGAGCTTTGCCGATGCAGCGGCGTATGCGCGCTCGATCGAGGATTGCTTCGCGGCCTTGAGCGCGCGGGCGCCGGCTTAGCGCTAGTAAGTGTTGAAGCGAATCGGCACGCGCACGCGGCCGCCCGACGTTGGAACGCCGTCTCTGGTGGCGGGCGCGATACGAAAGGATTCTGCGATGCGCAGGGCGGCCTGACCGAAGCCGTGGCCCTCCGGCGTTTCTTCATCGACGTAACACACAAGCGACCCATCGGCGTTTACGATGCATTCGAGCATTGCGGCGCCGCTCACCCCTCGGCGCAGCGCCTCTCGCGGGTAGTGGCGCTCAAAGTCGCGCGCCGTCGGCCGTTCCGCCCAATATGGATTGGTGACGCGGCCATCGTTAACCGGCTCCCGCACGGTGGGCGGCGGTCCCGGCAAGAACTCAATCGCGCGCCGCACGCGGCGCCCGGCGGTAGGTGCGCCGCTCTCGTCCATTGTCGGCATACGCCAACTTTCACTCATAGTGAGGACGGCGTCGCCGAAGCCCCTGCCCGACGGCTCCTCACTCAGCACGGAGCACGCCACGCCGCCGTCCGCCATCACAGCGCAATCGACCAGGACGTTGCCGCCAATGCCTTCCTGCAACGCCGCGCGCGGATAAAGCATCTCCGACTGAGGCGCCTGGGCGTAGGTCAACCCGCACATGGCTAGCGTTGCAACGGCAGCGGCGAGAACAAGGCGCATGCGCCATCCTAACGGCAAATCTCGGTGGCGGAAGCCGCCCTTCACAACCGGAAATTAAACCACGCACGGTAGTCTGTTCCCGGTAAACGGGGATTAACGCATGAGTTTCGGTAAACGGCCGTCAACGTCTCAGGCGACGTCCGCGCCGCCGCCGCCCGCAGATGCGCACGCGCGGCGCAAGGTGTTTCCGACTGAGGTGTGGCAGGGCGAAAGCGGCGACATGCTGCGGATGCTGGGCATGACCCCCGACGACGAGAGCAATCTCGCGCCGAATGCCGCCTCGATCAATGCGCGCATCGAGCAAGGCCGCGCGACGATGGAGGGGCGCTTCGTTCAGGCGCAGCGCAACGCACAGGCGGCGCTCGCCAGCGCGCAGGTGCGGCCGTTTTTTCTGATCCCCGATCCGTGCTGGAATGGGCCGACAGGCGCGTTCCTAATGACGAGCCTTGAGCTTTATCCCTATGACGATTGGAACGTGATGTTTCTGGCCGCCGATGACCGGACGGCTGCGGCGCTCGATATCGCGCTGCATCCAAACGGCAATGTTGCGGCGTTCGTGCAGGCCTCAGAGAAATTCATGGCCGAGGCGCAGATCCACATGGAGATGGCGCACGACGACGCCGGCCGCACGCAGGATTTCGCCGCCTATTACAATGCCCGCGAAGACGTGCGCGGGCGGGTAAAGCTGCTGGCGGGGCTGTTCGCCAAGCAAATCGTCGAAGCATGGCAAAATCGCGGGCCCGGGCGCGGGGTTTGACGGCAACACCCTTGTAAGAAACCGCGGGCGTGTTCGACTAAGCGGGTATGAGGGCAAATCCCGACCAAGATGCGCGCTATACGCAGGCGGCGGCTGCGCATGGGCCAGCGCTGCAACGCTTGGCGGCGGCGGTGGAGGCCAATCCGGAGCGGCGGCGCGATCTGCTGCAGGATATGCACGTGGCGCTGTGGCGGAGCTTTACGGCGTTCGACGGGCGCTGTTCGGAGCGCACTTGGGTTTATCGCGTCGCGCACAATGTTGCGGCGACGTATGTCGATAAAGAGCGGCGCACACATCGCGGCGCGGTGACGCTCGATGAAATCGAGCAGCTGCCGGATGCGCAAAACATTCCGGCAGAGGTCGAAGCCGGCGAGGCGCTGGAGCGGCTGCACGCCGTCATCCGGCAGCTTGGATCCCCGGACCGCCAGATCATCACGCTCTACCTCGAAGGTTTGGACGCCGCCGCAATCGCCGAGGTGACCGGGCTTTCGCCCGGCGCAATCGCCACGCGCATATCGCGACTCAAGTCCACTCTCGCCCGTATGTTTCATGAGACCGCAAATGTCTGACCAAGATCCCCTCCAGTCCTTGTGGACGCAACAGAGCCCGGAGCCCTTCGCCATGTCCCTCGCCGACGTGCACGTGCGCGCGCAGCGTTTCCAATCGCGCATCCGCACTCGCAACTTCATCGAATACGCCGCCGCTGCGTTGGTAATCGGCGTGTTCGGCTGGATGACGTTGATCATTCCCGAGCCCGCCGTGCAGACCGGCGCCGTCTTGATCATGCTCGGCGCGCTCTATGTGTGCTGGCAGCTTCACAGACTCGGGCGGGCGGCGACGCGTGATGAACGAAATGCCGCCGCGCATAGCTGGACCGACTTTCACAGGGACGAACTCACACGCCAGCGCGATGCGCTGCGATCGGTGTGGCGTTGGTATCTGGCGCCGTTTCTGCCCGGCGTGCTCGTATTCCTGGGCGCCGTGGCGTTCACAACTGCGACCGACACCCCATTGCCGGAGCGGCTTGGCCTGTTCTTGGGCGGCGTGGGGATGACGGCGGTGCTGTTCGCGGCGATTGCTTGGTTGAATGCGGTCGCCGCGCGGCGGCTCGACGCTGAGCTGGCGGCCTTGGATAAGGCTCGCGAGGGTTAAGCGGCGCGTCGCCGCCATCGCCAGAGCAATCCGGTGGCGGCGACGACGCAAAGCAAACCCGGCGCGCTGGCTTCGAGGCCGAAGCCGACGCCGCGCTGAGCATCACGGCGTTGGACGGGATGGCGGGCTGAAGCGTGGGTTGAGTTGATCTTACGGGCCAAGCGTCCGGAAATCACCGCGAGTGAAGATTGGCCCCGGACACCCACGTAGCCCAACCCAGCGCAACTCCGCGACCCCGGCAAAACGCGAATTAGGCGGTCAAAATTGGTGACGATGGCGGTAAATGTCGGATAGGCTGTGAGCTCTGGCGGGGGCGATATGGCCGACATTTTCATTTCCTACGCGCACGAGGACCAGTCCTTCGTACGCCTCATGGTGCCGGCCTTGGAGGCGGAAGGCTTTTCCGTGTGGTGGGACCATTCCATCCCGCCTGGGCAGAGTTGGGACACCTTTATCGCGGCAGGAATACGTGACGCAAAAGCCGCCATTGTTGTGTGGTCGCCGCACTCGGCGAGCTCGGATTGGGTCAAGGAAGAAGCAACGCTCGCCCGCAGCGGGGCCAAGTATCTCCCCGTTCAAATCGGAGGCGCGGCGCCGCCTATCGGCTTCCAACGGATTCAAGCCGCGCAATTGAGCGCTTGGCAGGGCGAACCGAACAACGCGCAATGGCAGATGTTATTGCGTGCGGCGCACGAGCTAGTCGGCGGCGAACGTTCTGAGGTTATCCCCGCGCCGGGCGCGGCGCGCCCAAGCTATTACCCATCGCCGGCGTCGCCCCCGCCAGCGAAGAAGTCTAGTGGCGCGCCAGTGGCCCTGATCGTGGTCGTCGCGCTCATCGCCTTGTCGGGACTTGGCTGGTGGGTTGTGGGACGCGGGCCGCAAGTCCCAATAGAGACTACAGCAGCGACCCCGCTGCAAACGCCCGCGCCAGTTGACACAACAGCGGAGGCGCCAATTCTCGATCCTTCACAGCAGCAGGAAATTCAACAGCTACGGCGCGAACGTGAAGCGGCTATCTCAGCGCAGCGCGCCGCAGATCAACGAGCCGAGAACGAGCGACAGGCGCGGCTCGCGCTGGAAGCGCGCCAAGCGGCGGACCTCCAAGCCCGTCAGTCCGTCGTTGGATCCTGGCGGGTTACTGGGCGCTGGGCCACCGCCACTGCAGATTGGTCGGATAGATGGAGTTTTCGCAGTGATACAACTGTTACTCTGAACTCCGATGCAGATTTAGGGGCGTGGACACAGAACGGAAACAGAATATCCGTGATCTACAGCGGAGAACATCGGATCGAGTATGCGATAACAATGACTGATGATCGCTTCACCGGTACGATGACAGCAAACAACGGCCAGACCGGAACCGTCCACGCCACTCGCGACTAAACTGCGCCGGTGGCGACGTTCAAGGGCGCTCCTTTGGGAGCGCCCTTGGTCCGATACTGATCTAGCAAGTCTTACTGGATGCCATACCACCGTTGAAAGAATCCGGTGCGTGTGTCGAACGGCGTGGCGTTGTCGCGCTCGCGCAGCGAGCCGCCCCAATTATAGCGGGCGCCGATCATGAGGGTGTTGAAGTCGCCGAACACGTCATCGACGCTGAACGTGTCGTATGACACGCCGAAGCTCACAGGCGTTGTCCAAGGTTGCCATTCTGCGCTGACGCCAAACGACGACGTGTCGATCTCAGCGATGCCGGTGTCGAGGGAGCCCGCTCCAGCGCTCACACCCGCGCGGAAATTGTCGGCGAAGTAGTAATTCAAACCGAGGTCAACGTTCGAGGTGTCAACCTCGCTGATGATTTCGGCCTCTCCGATCGTGTAGCTGCCGAGCAGCACCGCATTGGCTCCGAGATTGAATGTGCCCTCGACGCCGTAAGCAGTTTCTTCGGCGCTGATGCCGCTGCCAGCGTCGAAATTGGTCTGGGCGATAACGCCGCCAAGACGCCAGCCCTCGCCATTCCAGTACAGGTGGCCGGCTAGTGTATTTTGATCGACATCGCTGCCGCTGCCGAAGTCAGAATTGCCGAAAGCGCCGTCTATTTGGTAACCGACCGCGCCGCTGGCGCCGCCGAACGCGGCGTCGATTTGCCAAGTATCGCCTTCGCTGCTCTCGGTTTCGGTGGTGCTAAGGTTGACGCCGACATGGCCACCCGATTGCGCCAGCGCCGGAGTGGTGACGAACAATGCGCTCGCAGCCGCAAGCAATGCAGTCTTTCTCATTGGATATCCCCGCTTTGGGAGTGGCCGCAAAGAACCCGCAAAATGCCCACGGCCGAAGGGGAACTTTTGGTGGATTTGCGCGCCCGTGGATAGGCAAGTTTGAAAAATTACACGAACGAAAGGCGCGGCGTGGTTTTCGCGCCTCACGCGAGGCGCTGCTTTACGCTAGGCGCTGTGCACCGCCGCTGCGCTCAGCGCCTCGGCAAGCGGCAGATCGGCTCGGACACGAACGTACCGCCGGCAAAGGTCGCATTGCGCGCCCCCCGATGGCCCGAGCGGCGCAGCGTCGCGGTGCGTCGTCAATGAATGACTGCAATGGGCCCAGTAGCCCCCTAAGCCGCCTGCCCGCTTAGCCTTTTCCGCGCCCGCTCTTCGCCGATGAGCGGAAAGAGCGCCGCCATTTCTGGGCCGTGATCTAGGCCGGTGAGGGCTTGGCGGAGCGGCATGAAGAGCGCTTTGCCTTTGGCGCCGGTCTTTTCCTTAACGGCGTTGGTGAAGACGCTCCAGCTGGCGGCGTCGTAGGCGCCGGTGGGCAAAGCTTGGATTGCAGCGGCGGCGAAGGCGGCGTCGGGCACGAGCGGCTCGATCGGGCCATCGACGATGTGCGCCCATTGGCGCACTTCCGGCAAGAACTGGATGTTGGCGCGGATGGCGGTCCAGAACGCTTCGCCCTTGTCGGCATCGAGCTTGGCCAGGCGATCTTTCACCGACGCGTAATCGAGCTGATGCAGCAAGGCGGCGTTGACGCGCTTTAGTTCTTCCGGATCGAAGCGCGCGGGGGCGCGGCCGATCTTGGCGAAGTCGAACTCTTCGGCGAGTTGCGCGATGCTAGTGCGCGCTTCGACCGGATCGGAGGTGCCGATCTTGGCGAGGTGCGAGAGGACGGCGATGGGCTCGTACCCCTCCGCCGCCAGTTCGCCAACGCCGAGCGAGCCGATGCGCTTCGACAACGCGCCGCCATCGGCGCTGACGAGCAGCGGGAAGTGCCCGAACAGCGGCACGGGGCCGCCGAGCGCTTCGAAGATTTCGATCTGCACGCCGGAATTGGTGACGTGGTCTTCGCCGCGGACGATGTGGGTGATCTTGAAGTCGATGTCGTCGACGACGGATGGCAATGTGTAAAGGAAGGCGCCGTCTTCGCGGATCAGCACCGGATCGCTCAGCGAGGACGTATCGATCGATTGCGCGCCGCGAACCAGATCGGTCCATTCCTTGCGCGCGCCGGAGAGCTTGAAGCGCCAATGGGGTTTGCGCCCTTCGGCTTCCAGCTTGGCGCGATCCTCGCCGCTCAATTTTAGCGCGGCGCGGTCGTAGATCGGCGGCTTGCCGGTGGCTTGCGCGATCTTGCGCTTGCGGTCGTTTTCTTCTTCCGTTTCGTAGCACGGATAGAGCAGGCCTTCGGCTTTGAGCTTCGCCGCGGCTTTTTCGTAATCCTCGAAGCGATGCGATTGGTTGGCGCGCTCCTGCCAGTGGAGGCCGAGCCAGGTGAGGTCGTCCTCGATGCCCTGCTCGTACGCCTTCGTCGAGCGCGCGAGGTCGGTATCGTCGATGCGCAGCAGCACCTGGCCGCCCTGACGGATGGCGAACAGCCAATTCATCAAAGCTGTGCGGACATTGCCGACGTGGATGCGCCCTGTCGGGGACGGCGCGAAACGGAGGCGGATGGACATTCGTTTAGACTCTTTGGCGGGGAGCGCCGGGTTATGCGGCGCGGCGGTGCGGGATGTCCAGCGGCCTAGCCCCCTTGCCCTCGCCGGCGGGGGTGAATGGCTTGGCCGGCGAGCATTTTCGGCTTAGGTCTCGCACATCCATCCAAGGAGAGCCGCCATGGCGACGACGTCGCGCGAAGTTCGTTTGAAGAGCCGCCCTGTCGGCATACCGGAGGCGGCGCATTTTGAAGTGGCGAGTGTGCAAGTGCCCGATCCGGGCGCGGGCGAAGTGCTCGTGCGCAATGCTTGGATGTCGGTCGATCCCTACATGCGCGGGCGGATGTACGACCGGCCGAGCTACGTGCCGCCGTTCCAGATCGGGGCGGCGCTGCAAGGCGGCGCGGTTGGACAAGTGGTGACGTCAAACGATCCGAAGTTCCAGCCGGGCGATTGGGTCGAGAGCATGAATGGCTGGCGCGAGGCGTATGTCGCCGCCGGACCTGCGCTGAACAAATTGCCGGTCGCGGAAGCCGGGGTGACGCCGCAAGCATTCCTGGGCGTGCTCGGCATGCCGGGCATGACGGCGTATACGAGCTTTCACCGCATCGGGGAGCCTAAGGCGGGCGATGTGGTGTTCGTGTCGGGCGCGGCGGGAGCTGTCGGTTCGGCTGTGTGCCAGATCGCGAAGCTGCGCGGCTGCACGGTGGTGGCTTCCGCCGGATCGGATGAAAAGCTGGGCTGGCTAAAGGCCGTCGGCGTCGATGCGGGTGTCAACTACAAGAAGGGCAATCTGCTCGAGAACGTGCGCGCGGCGGCGCCCAAAGGCATCGACATCTATTTCGACAATGTCGGCGGCGAGCATCTGGAAGTGGCGCTGGAAGTGGCGCGGCCGTTCGCGCGCTTCATCGAATGCGGCATGATCTCAGTTTATAACGACACCTCGCCGGCGCCGGGCCCACGCAACATGCCCTACATCGTTGGCAAGCGGATCAAGATGCAGGGCTTCATCGTTTCCGATTTCATGGACATGCGCGAGCATTTCTACGCTGAGATGGGCGCGTGGGCGCGCAACGGCCAGATCAAGTGGGAAGAGACAGTCGAGAACGGCGTCGAGAACGCGCCGAAAGCGTTTCTCGGGCTCTTTAGCGGCGGCAATACAGGCAAGATGCTGGTGAAGCTCGGCTGATGAGCGCGCGTCTCTTCAACGCATATGTGATGGTGGATTGGAGCGCCGCGGCAAAGCCGACGACAGGCCCGGATTCCATCTGGATCGGCGTGCTGAAACGCAATGTGCGTTTTCAGATGGCGTTCGAATCGCACAATCCGCCGACGCGCGCGGAAGCGGAGCGCGTGCTGAACAGCGTGCTCGACGATCTGAAGCGCAAGAGCGAGCGGGTGTTGGTCGGGTTCGATTTTCCGCTGGCGTTTCCGCGCGGCACGGCTGCGGCGCTGAAGCTCAGCGGCGAGCCGTGGCGAGCGGTGATGGAGTTCGCGGCTAAGGAAGTGAAGGACAAGCCGGACAATACGAACAATCGCTTTCAGGTCGGCGCCAAGATGAATCGGTTGATGAATGGCGAGGCGTTTCCGTTCTGGGGCGCGCCGGCGCGCGACGAGCAGACGATGCTGTCGGCCAAGCGCCCGCGCGACCATGGGCCGGAGGATCTGCCGGAGTTTCGCCTAGCCGAGCAGGCGATCAAAGGTCCCTCCTCGATCTGGAAGCTTTACTATCAAGGCTCGGTTGGCGGTCAGGCGCTGACCGGGCTTCCAGTGGTCAAGCGCTTGCGCGATGCGCGCAAAGCGAAGCTGTGGCCGTTCGAAACGGGATGGAAGCCGCTTAATGCGGCGGATGTCGCCGACGCGGATGCGGTGTTTGGCGAGATCTATCCCAGCCTCTACGCGGCCAAGCCCAACGCCGGTGAGATCAAGGACCAGGCGCAAGTGCGCGGCGCCTGCGAGCGATTCAACGCGTTGGATGAAAAGGGTCAACTCGGCGCGATGTTCGGGCCGGCGAAAGATGATCTGCGTCGCGAAATCGTTGAGCGCGAAGAGGGCTGGATTTTGGGCGTCAACGCTTAAGCAGCGCGCCGCGCTTCGCGGTCCGAGAGATACCACCAGCGCGCCAACAAGATACCGACCGACAAAACGCTCGATAGGCAGATCGACCAGAGTAGCCCGGCCACCTTCATGTCCAACGTCTCGGCGAAGTAGAAGCCAAGCACCGGCATCACCACCAGGTAAGCCAGCATATGGCTGAAGGTTGGAAACCAATTGTCGCCCCGCGCGCGCAGCGCCGCGGCTGCAACCACTTGCCCGCCATCCGGGATCAACACCAGCGCGCAAATCCACATGAGGCCAGCGATCATCGCGACCAGGCCGGCATCGGCGGTGTAGAACGCGCCGATCTGGCGCGCGAAGATCAAGATGAGAATCGCGGCGATCGCCATCGCAACGGTGTTCAGCCCAAGCGCCGTCCAGCCGGCGCGCGTTGCGTCAGCCGGCGCTTTGCGGCCCACCGCTTCCGACACCAGCACTGCGGCTGCCGCCGAAACGCCGAGCGCCACCATGAACACGAGCGCCATCAGATTGAGCACGATCTGATAGCCGGACACGGCTTCGGGGCTGATGCGGCCAGCAATCACCGTCATTGCCGAGAATGCGCCGGCTTCCGCCGCTTGGCTCACCGCCGCTGCGATGCCGACACCGAGCAGCGCGCGATAGGTCGGGCCCTGTTTGCCGAGCGTGCGCACGCCATAGTGGGCGCCATCGCGCATGAACCAGATGAAAGCAAGGATGACGCCCGCTAGAAAAACCCGCGCGCCGACCGTCGCCCACGCCGAACCAACGGCGCCATGGTCAGGCGCCAGTGCGTTCAACGCGCTGAGCACCGGCCAGTCGCGCAGCGCGGCATAGAGCGGCTCGGCCCAAGCCGTTGGCGCAGCCTGCGCGAGGTCCGGCACCCAGATCAAGTTCAGCGCCAGGTTGACGATATTGGCGCCCCACATGATCGCGGTGCCGACGCCAGGCTTTTTCACTGCTTCCAGGAAAAACGTGCTGGCGACGAAGACGAGATGCAGCGGGATCGAGAACGCCAGCACGCGCATCACCGGCGTCGACGGCGCAGCCAGATCAGCGCCGATGCCGAACACAGTGAAGATGTGCTGGCCGCCCAGCCACATCAACGCCGCTGAGAGCAAACCGGCGATTCCGGCCAGAACCAAACCGCGCCGCAGCGCAACGCCGGCGCCGAGCGGGTTCTTTTCTCCGAGCGCGCGCGCCGCCAGCACTTGTACGCCTTGCAGCAAACCGATCGCAGCGACGAGAAACACTGCTGTGGGCGCCCAGCCTAAAGCTTGGTGCGGCAGTTCAGCCGCCGCGAGTTGGCCCACGACGATGACATCGACGAGGGCCATGCCGATGATCCCGAGGCGCGCGACCGCGACCGGGCCAGCGATCCGCAGCAAGTCGGCGACGTAGGGGCGTGAAGCGGCCATGGGGACGCGGGGTCTAGCGGAGGCTGCCGAGTCGGTCGAGCGTCAAGCGGCGGGCGGCTGTGGAACCGCGGGTCGCAAGCCGCGATAGAGAAAAGCGGCCAGCCCCGCCTCGAGCGCGCCGTAGAACGCAAGCTGGATGAAACCGGCGAGGAAATAAAAGGCGGCGAAGCGGATGGGGTTCGCCTGAATGAGGGCCGCGGTTTGCATGGGGTCGGCTGCGGGCGCGCCGAGCAGGAGCGACGCCAACGATTGCAGCGCGAACACGAGCGCCAGCGCGGGACCGAGCACGGCGAGCCGCGCGGCCACGATGCGCAGCATGTTCCCTTTGCTCCAGCGCCAGCTGTCGAACACGACGATGCGCTTGCAATCGACGCTCGCCGGCGCTGCGAGATAAAAACGCGATGTGAGCAGCAGCAAGAGCAGGCCGCCGATCAGCAGCGCCCACATCAGCGTGCCGGGCTGGCTTTCCACAGCTTGTGTCATGATCTGCGTCAGCGCGGCCTGGTCCTCTCCTGCGGCTTTCACTTCGTTCTGGTAGGGCGCGATCAGCACGCCCATAGCGATGTAGAACACCATAAAGCCGACGATCGCCATGAAGAAGGCGATTGCGCCGACGGCCGTGAACACGCGGGCGCCGTTGCGGAGCAGCGCCTTCCAGTCGAACGGCGCCGGCCCATCGAGCGCGCGGGCCAAGAAGGCGGCGTGCGCGCAGGCGGCGAAGAAAAAAATCAGCACAAGAAACGGCAGCGTAACGCCCAGCAGCAGGAACGCCGCGGCTTGCGCAAAAGCCGTGACGGCCGCGACGGTCAGGACGAAGCGCCATTGCTGGCGCAGAAAGCCAACCGCCTGCCCCGCGCTCTCGAAGATCGGCACTTTGCCCGCCGGGACGGCCATGGCGTCGCTCCTTATGGCCGGCGCTTATGCCGAGGAAATCGGCGCCCCGCGAGGGTTAAAACGTCGCTATCGGAGCATGAAAACCACGGTTGTGAAGTATGAAGTGGCGAGCCGGCAGCCAGGCGGCGAGCTTTCCCGCCGCCGCATGCGCCAATCGCTCTCAAGGTCATCGACACTCCGTGCGAAGGAGGCCCCTACTGCGGCGACGACGCGACGTGTCGTTACGACCCCGACGTCATCGGTGCGAAGATGCACGATTACCGATCCGACACCCGATTGGTTCTGCATGCGCTCCGGGTAGCGAATGCGCGGGTGCTCCGCCAACTCCAAATGACAGGCGGGGCGCTGGTCCACTGGCTCGCCTATTTCCCAAACTGCGTTGCTCGCGATTTCGGGCGGCACGTTCATATCGTCCGATCGCAGCTTGGCGGAGAGCGCCGCGCGCCAAGCCAAGGCTTGCGCGTACGCATTTTGCACGGGCGTCAGCGTTTCGGCCGAGCCGGTGCTGACATGGCGCTCGTATACGCTGACGGCGGCGGCGAGGGCCGTCGCCGCGCGCTCGACCTCCCGGGGACGCATGCGCGCGCCAGCTGAATCCATGATCAAGGACGCGGCGATGCCGATATTGGCGTAAGCGCGCGCGAAAGCGGTATCCCCGTTGGCGCCCTCGGCGGTGCGCTCCGCGATGGCCCAGGCTTCCACCGCGTCGCCGTAGCGCTGGTCGGTGAACGACCACGCGCCGAGTGCGACGGCGGCGGGATAGGCTTCGCCGATCAAGTCTGGCCGTTCCGCGGCGGCGCCCAGCGCGTCGCGCAAGCGG
>JACMMP010000176.1 GCA_014378995.1 Hyphomonadaceae bacterium | reverse complement strand
TCCAACGTCGATTCTTACGGCGAAGCGAACCCAAACATCACGGCGCGTTCTTCGCGGACGCCTTCCGGATCAGTCGCCGCCTGAACGTCGAATTCCTTGAGGTCTTCGGGAACGTAATAGTGCAGCTTGTCGCCATGGTACGCATCCCAGACGGCCTTGGCGACTTGCGACGCCGGCGTCAGACGCCACATCCCTTCGGGTGGAGCTATTGCGCGCAAGGTATCCGGAAGCAGCGGCGTGTCGATGAGTCCAGGCAGTAGATCGGCGGCTCGAACGCCATAGCGTTTCAGCTCCACAGAAAGCGCCTCAGTCAGTCCGCGCACGGCGTGTTTGGTTGCGGAGTAAACCGCGATCCCGGCCGAGCCGAAGATGGCCGACGATGAAGAGGTCGTCAGGCAAAGCGAACCTGGCGTCGCCTTGAGCAACGATGTCGCGGCGTGTATACCGATCATCACACCGATCAGGTTGATGTTTACGACCTTCATCACGCTGTCCCAGGGCAATTCATCGAACAATCCGTTCACGCCAACGCCTGCGTTGTTGAACAGGACGTCGAGTTTGCCTTCTGTTGCGACGCTGAAAGCGTCGACTGCGTCGATGAAGGCGCCGCGATCGGAGACATCGAGATACTCAAACATGCCATTGTCCGAGCCAATCTCATTCTCAAGCCGCTCGAGTCCGACGCGATCGACGTCAAAGGCGCCGACGAACCAGCCCTGCCCCGCAAACAAGAGCGCAGTCTCGCGTCCCATGCCAGAAGCGGCGCCGGTGATGAAGATCGACTTGCGTCCGTTGCTTTGGGTCATGCTTGGACGACCTTGCTAAGTTTGGCTTTTGTAGGGGCCAGTTCGAGCCCGGCAAAGGAGCCTTCCTCGCGCCACGCCCGGAGAAGTTCGATGAACGCGACCGGACCACCGCCGTAGGAAGCGCTCCGCTCTGCAACTGCGGAGGCGCGGCCCTCATTGTTGTAGTAGCCCGGCGTACACGCTTCGAGGAACTTCCGCCGTCCTGCGGTTTGCTCAAGGATGGCGTCGACCCAGAGCCGCTCGGCCTCCTCAGAGGCCTCGACGCTTTCGATGTGGCGCTCGTCGCAATGGGCAATAATGTGCGCCAAGTGTTTCGATTGTTCGCTCAGCATGTGCGGGAAATTGGCCGACATTCCCGACTGCGCTTGGCTGACGATAAAGCAATTGGGAAAGCCTCGGGCGTGCATGCCGTGCAGCGTCGCCATCCCGTTCTCCCATTTGTCGCTAAGCGTAAGACCGCCGACGCCCCGGATTTCACATCCTGCGCGCTTGGCGTAGTCGGTCGAGACCTCAAAGCCGGTCGCGTAGATCAGGCAATCGAGCTGAAATTCTTTTCCCGCCGCGACCACGCCGGTTTCAGTGATCTCCTCGACGCCGCGCCCGGCCGTATCGACGAGCGTGACGTTCGACTGGTTGAAGACGGCCAGATAATCATCGTGGAAGCACGGACGCTTGCAATATAAGCTGAACCACGGCTTCAACGCCTCAGCTGCGGCGGGATCAGAAACGATGCGCTCAATCCGCTCGCGAATCTGCACCATCTTTTCAAAGTCCGCCTCTTCGAGCAGCGCAAGAGGATCGGGGTTTGCCGGATTGCTCGCGAGTTTCGCACGCACGGCGCTGGCGAGCACAGTCCAGCCGTCTCCGACGAGGTCCGCCATTGCGAGATTGCCGGCAAGCTGGTGGGTAAAGCTCTCGATCCGTTCCTGCTGCCAGCCAGGCTTGAGGCTCGCGACCCACACCGGATCAGTCAGGCTATTGTTTCGGGCGTCCACCGACGATGGGGTGCGCTGGAACACGTAAAGATGCTGCGCTGACGCCGCGAGCGGCGGCACGCACTGGATCGCGGTGGCGCCCGTGCCGATGATGCCGACACGCTTCTCGCGCAAACCGTCCAGCGCCTCGGTCGCGCCGCCGCCGGTGTAGGCATAATCCCAGCGACTCGAATGAAAGGTGTGGCCCTTGAAGCTCTCGGCCCCCGGAATGGCGGGGAGCTTTGGCCGGTTGAGTGGGCCAGTGGTCAACACGACAAAGCGCGCCCGCATCCCGTCGCCGCGATCGGTCGCGACAATCCATTGAGCGCTGTCCTCGTTCCAATCTAGCGCCGTCACCTGCGTTGAAAGGAGCGCATCGTCGTAGAGCTGGAAGTGATTGGCTATGCGCCTGCAGTGCTCACGGATTTCCGCGGCTTTCGAATAGCGTTCGACCGGCATGTAGCCAGTCTCTTCCAGCAACGGCAGGTAGATGTACGATTCGACATCGCATGCGGCGCCAGGGTAGCGGTTCCAGTACCAGGCGCCGCCAATATCCCCGCCGGCCTCAACAATTCGAATTTTTTTGATCCCGGCTTCGCGCAGCCGCGCGCCCGCGAGCAGCCCGCCAAACCCGCCGCCTACGATCAGGACGTCAACCACATCGTGCAACGGCTCGCGCGGCGCCGGCTTGGCATATGGATCGGCCAGCAGGTGCGCGAAGCCATCTTCGATATCTCTGTATTGGCGCTCGCCCTCGCCCGGCGCACGACGTTCC
>JACMMP010000175.1 GCA_014378995.1 Hyphomonadaceae bacterium | reverse complement strand
TCTCGCGCCCTCGCTGACCGACGCAGAATGGCAAACCGTGCGCCGCGCCTGCGCCGGCGGGCGAGACATTATCGGCGAAGAAGAAGCGCCAGCGCCGCAGCCCGCGCCTGCGCCGCAGCCTCAGGCTACAGGCGCGAAGCCTGAAGAGGCGCCAACGCCGGACTGACCGTTGCGTCGCTAATCTTCGAACAACTCGGCCAAAGCGACGCCGGTTTGCGCGTCCCAAAGACGCGCCGCGCCATCATGCGATCCGGTGGCTAGTCGTGTTCCGTCCGGCGAAAACGCAAGCGCGCGGATATCGCCCGAATGACCACGCAGCGGTTCACCTAACGCCGCACCAGTACGTCCATCCCAAAGCCGTGCTGTGCGGTCATGCGAGGCGGTGGCTAGGCGCGAGCCGTCGGGTGAAAAAGCAATCGCGTTCACCGAGCGCTCGTGACCGCGCAGTTCGGCCATTGGCGCCCCGCTGCGCGCATCCCACAGCCGGGCTGTGCCGTCCGCGGAGGCTGTTGCGAGGCGCGCTCCGTCTGGTGAGAACGCAAGCGCGAAGACGATATCGGTGTGTCCACTCAGCGGCGCTCCCAACGGCGCGCCGGTCAGCCCATTCCAAAGCCGCGCAGTACGATCTCCCGAAGCCGTCGCCAGTCGCGACCCATCTGGTGAAAACGCAACCGCATAGACGCCGCCCGCGTGTCCGCGCATTGGCCCGGTCAGGGGGCGGCCTGTTTGCGCATCCCAAAGTCGCACGGCGCCTTCTGCGTACGCCGTCGCTAAGCGCAGACCATCCGGCGAAAATGCGAGGGCCATAACATCACCGTCGCCTCCGGGAAGCGGCTCGAAGAGCGGCGCGCCGGTGCTCGCATCCCAGAGCCGCGCCGCGCCGTCTCCATGTCCCGTCGCCAATCGCGATCCATCTGGGGAGAATGCGATGTCCCAAATCGCGCGCTCTCCCGCGCCGCGCAATGGCTCGCCCAGCTGCTGACCGGTCCGAGTGTCCCAAAGTCGCGCGTCGCCATCCAACGACGCCGTCGCTAGGCGCAATCCGTCGGGAGAAAAAGCAAGCGCGCGAACATCGCCCGCGTGCCCGCGCAACGGCGCCGTGGCTGCCGCGCCGGTCTGCACGTCCCACAAAAAGGCTGTGTCGTTAGCCGATCCTGTCGCCAGCAGCGATCCGTCCGGCGAAAACGATACCGCGTAGATTTCGGCGGTGTAGCCTCGTCCGACTTCCGAGACGTAGAGCTCCGCCGGAATGAGCGGGCCGCGATCGACCGCGCCAATCCAAATATCGTAACGGCCGGCCGGCGCGGTTTGAATCACGATCATGGGATCGAGGCCGCCCTGGCTGTTGTCATCGCAGCGCCACACGCCGGCCGCGTCGTTGATCACAAGCGTCGTGTCGCCAGACCCTTGCGCATAAACCAGCATCGCTTGTCTGCCGGCGCCTGGCGTCCAAATCACTCGATAGTCCGGCGCACGCGCGATCCAACCGCGGCAGTTTGCGCCGAGCGTGGATGCGTCGATCGATCCTCCGGCGCCGATCGTCGGGGGATCGGAGGGCCAGGGCGACGGCAATCGCACCGTGCCGTATGCCGGCTCGGCTGTAACGTCCGGCGCCGCGGGTAGGTCCTGCGCCTGAGCCGACGACACCAAAGTCACCGCGACAAGCGCAACCGCACAGAGACAGTATTTCACCAGACGACCCCGCAACCCACTTGCCCCATGCGAGCGTAGAGACAGCGCCAAACGCTGTCACCAAACATGCACTCTGGCGAACACGGACGAAGCGGTGTTCTGCAGGCTTCGGCGGACATCCTGCGCGCTGTGCGAGCATAGGATGGTGCCACGGGAGAGGATTGAACTCTCGACCTCACCCTTACCAAGGGTGCGCTCTACCACTGAGCTACCGCGGCGCTTGCCTGAAGAGCGGGGCTTCTAGCCCGCGTCGCCGGGCCTGGGAAGCCCGCCCAAACGCCGCGCCTCAGCCGCCCGTGAGCCGGGCCAGGGCGGCCTGATAATTTGCGAGGCGGGCGGTGTAATATTCGGGCGCGGCGCCGGCGTTCTGGCGCCGTTCAGCGAGCTTTTTTTCATCCTCCGTCAGCTCCTTGGCGTTCGGATTGAGCATCGCCTCGTAAGCCTGCCGCACGATCGAGACGGCGGCGGAAAGCTCGGCCTTGGCGCGGGCGATGTTGGTTTTGCTGTCGAGCCGGAGATCAGCGGCGATGAGCCCGAGGCCGTAAGTTTTCAGCGCGCCGCGCGCCTGCGCGTTGGAGGCGATGACGCCAGGATTGAGCCCTAGCCCGCCCAGCGCTTCGCGGCCCTCGCGCCCTGCCTCCACTCGGATCGCCTTACCGTCTTGCGGCGTGATCTTGATGCGCTCGACGCCGTTTTCCCGGATGAGTTCTGCGCGCCCTGTCCCGCCGATGGCGCGATTGATCTGGGCGACCAGCGTGGCGAGCGTGTCCCTCTCGCCGATGCGGATGGTGGTGAGGCGGCGCCCATCGGCGCCAATTTTCAACTCGTCGCCGGCGCGCAATGCGCTGCGGCTCACGAGCGCGGCGGAATCGTTGGCGGCGATCGCGCCGCGCGGCAGGCCAAGCACATCGAGCGCCGAGCGTCCCGACTGATCGACTGCAAGACCCGAAAGCGCGATTTGGCCGCCGACGGAATTGAACGTGCGCGTCCAATCGGCGGCGCCGTCATCGCCGAGGCGCGTGAGGAAACTTGCTTTGGCGCCGTTCGCGCCCTGGCCCGCCATCACGCCGCCGGTGACGCCGGCGGCGTAGACATCGCCGTTCACGACGGCGAGGCTGCGCACGGCGTCGTCCTGCGCGGAGCCAAGATAGGTCGCGCGATCGAGCCCCGTTGAGACGAGATCGGCGTCGAGCCGGGCGACGAAACCCTCCTGGCCGGCGACGGCGCCGGTCGCGGTCGCGCCGAGGGTGAGACGATCTGCGCCAATTTCGCCGCCGACATAAAGCGAGGATCCGTCCGCGACGATCGCGTTGATCGCGCCTTTGTGGAAATAGCCGATGTCGCGCGCGGCGCCTGTGCTGAAGCCGGTTGTGGTGGAATAGGAAAAGCTGCGCAGCATGCCGCGATTGTTCTCGACGCCGCCGGTGACGATCTCGACGCCCCCGGCGCCATTATCACGGACCATCAGGGCGCTTGCGCTGTCTGCGCCACCGCCGCCGAATTGGCGGGTGAAGAGTTCGCCGCCGCTGGCCGAATAGCCGCGCACGAACCCGTCGGCGCCGCCGAGCGCGGATTGTCCCGCAAGCGCGGACTCGGTTTGTCCGGCGACAATGACGCTGCCGTTCGGCGCGAACGCGACCGCGTTGATCTGGTCGGCCCCGCTCGCGCCTCTGCGCGCGGTCCAGAGCTCTTTACCGCTCGCATCGAACACGGTGACGAAGCCATCGGCGCCGCCTTTGGCGTTGGTGTTCGACAGCGCGCCTTCAACGGCCCCGGCCACCACCACTTTGCCGTCGCTCGACACAGCAAGCGCAAAGCCGCTCGCCGATTGCGATGCGCCGAGGATTTCAGTGAAAGCGAGCTTGCCGGCGGAATCATATTTCAGCAGCGCGACATCGCGCGCGCCTTTAATGGCGCTTGAAGCGCTGTCGCCGCCGAGATCGGCCAGAACATAAACCGAGCCGTCAGCCCCCGTGGCGACGGAACGCGCGGTTGCAACCTGCAGAGCGCCGCCGACGCTGACATCGAAGGCGCGGCCCGGAAACCAGCCGGAGGAATTGGCGCTCGGGGCGACGAATTCGGAATCCGCAGGAATCGCCATTGTCACCGCCGCGCCGCGGGCGGCCCGCTCGGCAACGCTTTGGGCGCCGATAGGATCGTCGGCGCGGCTGATCGCATCGATTGGATCGAGCGTCATGGTTTGCGCAGCACCGCCGAGATTGATCGCCGAGACGCCGTTGATCGTGTGCGAGGCGCCGGTGACGGCCCGCAGGCCCGCGCCGCCGCCAGAGAGCGGGGTGGCGACAAGTCCGAGATCGTAGCCTTGCGCCGCCAGCGCTTCGTTGAGGCGCAAAGCAGCGCTTTCCAGCGTACGCGGATCGCCCGGTTGCAGCGTCGCCGAAACGGCGCGCTGGCCCCAGACCGTGTCGAAGCTGATGGAGACGGTCTGATCGCTGATCAATGCCGCGACATCGTCGGCGACGCCGGCGGCGGCGGCTTGGCCGCTGGTGAAGCTGCGCTCAGCGGAGAACGCTCCGCCCGAAGCGGCGGCGGGATCGTTCGCGCTGAAGCTCAGCGCATCGCCGTTAATGGTGAGGGATTGGATGCGCTGGCCGGCGCCTTCGGCGACAGACCATTGCGCCAAATCGTTGCTCGTCGCGCCAACGTAGACGCCCGCGGCATTCAACGCGGCGTCCAGGCGATCCTGAAACATGGCGTTCCATTCGCCGGGCGCGGCGTCGGGGTTTGCGGCGCGCTCTAGCGCGCTAACGGAGACGCTGACGGTGCGTGGGCCGGTGGCTGTCGCCACCACGATTTCGATGTCGAGCGCGCCGGTATGCGTCGAAAGCGGTGAGCCGGCGGCTGTATAGCTGCGGATCGCGTCGGCGAAGGGCTGGCCGGCGCTCACGTCCTGCAAGCCGCCCGTCGCCCACGCGCCCGGCGCTTGCAGCACGGTGTCGTGTGAAACTTCGTTCAAAGTCGCGCTGACGCCGATCACGTCGTGCAGCGCATCGAACTGCAGCGTCAGCGCGCCGCCATCATCGACGAAAGAGGCGGCGGCCGAGACGCCCTTGTCGCGCAATTTGTCATTCAGCTGTTCGATCAGCGCGGCGGCGGTGACGCCGTCCACGCCGCCGTCGATAGTAATGCTGTGCGTGGTGTTCGCGGTGGTGATGAGAAAGGTCTGCGTGTCGATGAACACATCGCTGGCGGCGGCGACGGCGCCTACCTCGAAGCGGCGCGCGAACACGCCGTCGCGCAAGCCTCCCACCATGCCCGGCTGCTCCACCGTTTCCAGACTGGTGTTGCTGGCGCCAATGCTCAGGCCCGAAATGCGGAGCGCATCGCCGCTGAAGAGCGAAAAGCCGAGTTGGCCGGCGTCCTCCCAAACATCAACGCCGGCTGAGAGGCCCTGTTCGTGCAACAATTGGGTCAAGCGTTCGGCGAGATCGTCCATGATGGCGCGGTCGCCGCTTTCGCCGTCGCGCGTGCGCCAGGCTTCGAGGTCGTCGCTGCGCCACGCCGTGCTGACGGTGAACGTGCGCCCGTCCGGCGCTTCAAGTTTCAGCACCGCTTCACCTGCGGCGCGCAACGCGGTCTCGAACTTGCCGTCGCCATCCGACATCAGCACGCCGGTGCGCTGCTCGAGAGCGCCGGCCGGCGCCGAGCTGTAAGGAAAGCCGGCGCCGAGCCAGCCCGCGGCTACGTTCGGCCCGACTGGATCGCCGGTCGACGCGGGCCGCTCCAACCAGACGGGCTGGCCCCCTTGGCCGCCGACATCTTCCAGCTTGATCAGGCGCGCGCCGTTTGCACCGTTGCCAAGCGCGTAAAAGGCGGGCGTTGCTGCGGCGGCCGAAAAAGAAACACTCTCATTGCTGCGGACATCCACCTTGAGCGCAAATTGCTTGGGGCCGGTATAGCGCGAGGTGATCGTTCGTCCGGCGACGACAGTTGTGTTTTCCTTCGGCGTGATGTCGGACGCTTCAAGACGCGTGGCGACGCCGGCGCTGGCAAGGCGCCCGTTGATGAAGCTAATCACGTTGCCGAGCGAACGCGTGATCGAACCCATCTGCGAGAAATCGATCGTTACGTTGCGCGCCACGCCGCCGGCGGAGGTGGCGCTGATGGTGAATTGCGCGTCGGCGTCGAGGCCGGCAAGTTTATCGTAGAGGCCGCCGCGATGAATGTAGCCGGTGAGATAGTCCTCGGTTTTTTGCGACAGCGCCAAGCTCGTCTGGGCGGCGTCGACGCGGTCGCCTTGGGCGAGGCGGATGTCTTCGAATTGCTGTTGCGCGAAGAAGGCTTCGAGTTCGGTGAGGCCGCGCGTGAACTGCGCCAACGTTTGCGCTTTGTCAGCCGCGGAGAGTTTCTCGTTCTCGGCGTTGCCGGCGAGCGCCTGCAGCGTGGTGAGGCCGGAATAGAGCGCAAACAGGCGCTTGTAATCGCCGGTGGCGCCAAGGTCGCTGTAGAGCTTGGCCTCCGTGTCGAAGAACGACTTTTGATCGAAGGCGCGCTGGATCAGGGCTCCGCTGCTGGGGGAAACGCCGGGTGTCCACACCGGCGCGAGCGGCGCGCTCGGATCCTGCTGCGCCGCGGCTGTGTTCACGCCGACGCCGGCTTTGGCGCGCGCCCAAGCCGTAAGTAAGGAGGCGTCAACGCCAGCGATGCCGCCGGACGCTCCTCCGCCCAGCAATGCCGAGGCGATATTGGCGTTGAGACTACCGACCACTGAACGCTCCAGCCAAGCCGCTGAGACTTGCTGATCAGTCGTAAACAGGCGGTTTGTTTAGATGTGTTAACGCAGGCCGGTGATCTGCACAGCTTCCCTGAAGATCGGATACTCCAGCAGGCGCGGCCAGAGCTGGATGCCCTGCCAGATCGACAACCCCATGACCAGCACGGCGGCCGCGCCTAAGAGGAGACGCGCAGGCGCAATCTTGGTGACATAGCCGGCAAGCGGCGCCGCGGCGACGCCGCCGAGAATGAGGCCGCCCAAGGAGGCCGCGCCAAACGCCAAGCCGCCTTCCAACTCCAACCGGCCGGTAAGCATGGTCCAGAGGAAGGTGATGGAGATCGCCACTGTGACGACGAACTCCGCCGAGTTGACGCTGCCTATGACGTAACGCGGCGCGTGTCCGCGACCGAGCAACGTCGAGGACACGACCGGCCCCCAGCCGCCGCCGCCGCTAGCATCGAGAAAGCCGCCGACTATGCCGAGCGGCACGACGTGTTTTAAGTGTGGAGGCTCCTCTTTTGGCTCTCTCAATGCACGAAAGAGCATAAAGACGCCGAGTACGCCGAGATAGGCGATGACGACCGCCTTGATGAAGGTCGCGTCGAAGCCGGTCAGCAAATAAGCGCCGATGACGCCGCCAACGACCCCGGCGGGCGCCAACCGAAAGAAGAGCTTCCAGTCGACATTGCGGTGCGCCAAGTGCGACGCGCCCGACGCGCCCGTTGTGAAGCATTCGGCGGCGTGAATGGTGGCGGACGCCTGCGCCGGCGGAACGCCCAGCGCCAGCAGCACGCTGGATGATATGACCCCGTAAGCCATTCCCACTGCGCCATCGACCAATTGTGCGAAGAAGCCGACCAGCAGGAATAAGCCAAACATGGACCACAACTCGGGCCATAAGGCCGGTGCGATTTCCATTAACCCTCTTCGTGCCCGCCGCGGGTCATACCCCGACCCCAACTAATGCGGCGCAGACGCCGCGGTTCCACTTATTCCACTACCGGCAAGGCAGATTCGAGGCCAAGTGCGGATTCGAGCCTCGCGACCCAGTCTTTGACGGCTGGATAGTCGCGAAGCTCAAAGCCCCCCCTGTGGGCGTAGCGCGTGTACGCGACGAGGGCGATGTCGGCCAGCGTCATCGCATCGCCGACGAGGAACGGCGTCTGCTGCAGTTGCAGCTCCATCCGCGCGAGCGCTGCGGCGCCCTTGGAGAGCAACGCGGGGTCTAGTTCGGCATCGCTCTGGCCGAGGAAAAATTTGCGCGCGATGCGAACGGCGATCGCCGGCTCATGGCTGTACTGCTCCCAAAACAGCCACTCGAACATTTTGGCGCGGTCATATGCGTCGCGCGGCACAAGTTCAGATCGTTCAGCCAGATGCAGCATGATGGCGTTGGATTGCGCGAGCACGCGTCCGTCTGACAACACAGCGACCGGCACCTGGCCGGCTGGGTTGATCGCCAGAAACTCCGGCGTGCGCGTTGCGCCTTTGAAGCTGCTGATCTCGATCCACTCGTAGACTGCGCCCATCCGCTCGGCGACCCATTTGGTCTTCAAGCAATTGCCGCTGTCGGAGCTGCCGTAGAGTTTCATCGTCATCGCGCAGGCGTCTGCGCTAAACCGCGCGCTTTCACAAGCTGCGAACGATTAGTTCGACGGCGCGAGCGCCGCGGTGTCCTGGCTCGTCTGCGGCATTTCTTCCGGCGCCGGCGGCGCAGGCGGAGCGGCTGGCGCCTCCGCGAGCGGCGGCAACGAATGG
>JACMMP010000174.1 GCA_014378995.1 Hyphomonadaceae bacterium | reverse complement strand
CGCGGCCAAGCGTGCGGGCGCATCGATGGGCGCGAGGCCGGGCGCGCGCTCGGGGCGGCAGAGCAAGCAAGGGCGAAAGCCCGCCGCTTCAGCTGCGGCGGCGGACGGCCAGAAGGTGCGGTTCTGACGCTTCGGCGTGCGCGCCGGGCAAATGCAGCGGCAATAAATGCCCGTCGATGTCACGCCAATATAGAAACGCCCGTCGAACCGGCGGTCCTTGGCGTCGCACGCGGCGTGGCAGGTGTCGGCGTCCAGCATAGGCCGAATATGGCCCCGTTCGCCGCCCCCGTCTCGCCGGATTCGGACATTCTAGTGGAGGCGCTTACGCCGCCTTCGCGCCCGGTGATCCGATTGAGCGCCCTGACCCGTAACGCGCTATCGCGCGGCAGACGCTTGTGAATTGAGTTCGGCCACTGCCTCGCGCCGGATGTTGAGCGTGACGCTGCCGACGCGCAGGCCATACCAGCCGACGGTGGCGTTGTTTAGCACGCCGCCTTCAGGGGTAAGCGCGAGTACGTCGCGGAAGCGCACGACGCGCTCGCCCAGACGCACGTCGTATTCCAGGCGGAACACCTGCCCGTCCTGAAAACCATTGGCGACGCCAACTACGTCCTCGCGCGTGCCGGTGAAGCGTCCAGGCGCAACCTGCTCCAGGCGCCAAGTCTTGCGGTCGCGTTCGCCGTCGTCGAAGGCGAAATCTTCCACCAAAGTCAGCACGCGACCATCCCAGCTGCCGTTCAACGTCGCATCGAAACCGCGGCGCGCGCCGGTGATGGAGCGGAACTCACCGCGCGCCAGCGTGCGTCCGGCGAGCGCCTGCTCGATGACGAAAGGCTGAGCCGCAATATCGCGCGGCGCTGGCGGGCGCGTGGCGCAAGCGGCGATTAGAGATAGAAGAGCTGCGGCGAGGATGACGGGTTTCATGCCGTCTCTACGCACAACCGCTGCGCTTGGATCGCTGACTACCAGCGGCCGGATGCGCGATTCCACGCCCACAGGAGATGGGCCGCGACGTGATAGACCACCGCGCCGCTCCAACTGAATGGAGGTGCTTGCATCACCCGGCCCAGTGTTCGGTATCCCGGCGTGACGGTCCAAGCCAACGCGATTGCCGGCATGCCGCGCAGTACGCGGCCCTCCGGCGTGATCGCGTGCATCTTCAACCGCACTTGATAGAGCGTGACGCCTGCGCGCTCCAGCGCTTCTGGCGCCCGCGATACGTCGGTGACGACAACACCGCCCATGCCCGGCGACGGAGCGCGACGGCGCAAATCACACGCACCCGCTTCGCACACAGGACAGACGCTGTTGTAAAGGACCTCAACCGGCATTGGCACAAGCGGAGCCTGCGCCGACACTAGGAGAACACAACGTGGCGCGTCGCCGCGTTAAGCCGCCTTGGCGCTGAGCGCAGCGTAGCGCTTCAGGTGCGTGTCGACATTGCCGAAGGTGGCGTCGAGCATGGTGGTGCGCTTGAAGTAATGGCCGACGCGCATTTCGTCGGTTACGCCCATGCCGCCGTGGATTTGCACTGCGGCTTGGCCGACGAAGCGCGAGGCGTTGCCGATGGAGACCTTGGCGGCGGAGACGGCGCGGGCGCGTTCGGTATCGCTTTCACCAAGCTTGATCGTAGCCCGGAGCGCCATCGAATAGCTCTCCTCGGTCGCCATGAACATATCGACCAGGCGGTGCTGGATGACTTGGAATTCGGCGATCGCCTTGCCGAATTGCTTGCGCTGCTTGGCGTACTCCTGCGTCGAGGTCGTCATCATGCGCATGCAGCCGACCGCTTCGCTGCAATACGCGGCGTTGGCTTCATCGACGATGCGTTCGATGAGCGGCAGCGCGTTGTCGGTCTCGCCGATCAGGTTTGCGGCGCCGACGCTGACGTTTTCGAAATACACTTCCGCCGCACGCGTGCCGTCCATAGTGGGATAATCCCGGGTGGAGACGCCGTGCGCGTTTTTCGGGATGAGAAAGAGCGAGACGCCCTTGGCGTCGCGCTGGCCGCCCGCGGTGCGCGCGCTGACGAGGAGGTGATCGGCTTGCGGGGCGCCGAGCACGACCGCCTTGTGGCCGTTCAGAACGTAGCCGGCGCCGTCCTTCTTGGCGATCGTGGTGACGTCATGGAGCGCCCAGCGACTTTTCGGTTCGGCTTGCGCGAAAGCGATGATGCGTTCACCCGAGGCGATGGCGTTGAGGTGTTCGTCCTTCTGCGCGTCGCTGCCCGCATATTTCAGCGCGCCGCCGCCTAGGACGACGGTCGGGACGTAAGGCTCGACCACCAGCGCCTTGCCGAATTCTTCGGTGACGACGCTGATATCGATCGCCCCGCCGCCGAGGCCGCCGAAATCTTCCGGCAAAGGGGCTGCAAGCAAACCCAGCTCAGCAAAGGTCGCCCAGTTCGTCTTCCACGCATCTTCGCTTGCAAGCGCGGCGCGGCGCTTTTCGAAATCGTACTGCCCAGCCGCCCACTTCGCGATCGAGTCGCGAAGCATGTTCTGTTCGTCGGTGTAATCGAAGTTCATTGTTTTTACTCGGCCTGAGTTTGCATCTGGAAAACCGTTCGAACAACATAAAAGAAGAGGCCGCACGCGGCAGGCACTCCAAACAGGAGCAACAACACCGCGAAGCTGCTGACTATACCCGCGTTGCTAGCCGCATCTGCTCTTTGCAAAGGATGCTCAACGCGATCCCCCTCAGCAGTCAGTGCAACTAGGTCTCCGAAAAACGGCCCAGCAAACATTGCGAATATTATGCTGACCAGCAGACCGCAGATTATCCCGCAAAGCGCGGACACGAAAGTTGGCCACTCTAATCCGCCTACATACTGCAACGTCTCCGTCTTCCCGCCGCGAAGTGTGATTGTTTCTTCGACGAGCCCGGCATCGATCCAAGAATTGAGGAATTTCGCGGCAAGCCACCCAGAAATGACCGACGCAATTAGCCCTCCAATCGCAAATGCCACAATCCCACCGAACCAATTCCACTCGTAAATCAATCGCACGACGAGACCGCACGCCAAGAGTATTGGCAGCAGAACGAAGGGAAAGATGATCGGCCCTCGATGGCTGTCTACCGGCGACGACGCGCCAGCGGCATTTCTATTCGGTGGCCGAGCCAGCGCCAATGCCACCAACAAAGACCCAACCCCTGCCAGACCTCCCAGTGAGGAGATCGGCGACCTGGAAAACTCCGCTGACGCGGCTTGCCACAACTCCATTTAATCGCTGCCGCTCAAAGCCCCAGCACCATCTTCGCGATGATGTTGCGTTGGATTTCGTTGGAGCCGCCGTAGATCGAGGCTTTGCGCCAGTTGAAAT
This sequence comes from Hyphomonadaceae bacterium, assembly GCA_014378995.1. Classification (GTDB taxonomy): domain Bacteria; phylum Pseudomonadota; class Alphaproteobacteria; order Caulobacterales; family Aquidulcibacteraceae; genus Vitreimonas. The sequence continues at coordinate 1,388 of JACMMP010000174.1, read as the reverse complement.
AGATCGGCGCGGCGGCGCCCGAATAATCAGGACCGACGGGGAATTCGTTCGAGCCGAGACCGCGCGGGAAGGGCTGCGCGTAATTGCCGACAGCCTCCAACGTGAGTTCAGTCAAACGCTGCTGAATTTCGGTGCCGCGGATTTTCAGCAGCGAGCTTTCCGGCCCCGGCCCTTTGCCCGCGCTTTCGCGCGCAAGCACGCGCAATTCTGTCATCTCCAGCGCCGAGAGATCGATTTCGAGCTGCGCAAGCTTACGCTGGAAGTCCTCGCCTTCGCTCAGCGGCTTGCCGTCGTCGCCGATTTCGGCTTTGGCGATGGATTTCAGCCGCTCGACGTTGCGCTTCGAGCGCGCGACGCCGGCAATGCCGGCGCGTTCGTGCGCGAGCAAGAATTTGGCGCAGGTCCAGCCCTTGTTTTCGTCGTGAATGCGCTGATCGACGGGCACCTTCACGTTCTCAAGGAAGACGTCGTTCACTTCATGCCCGCCATCGAGCAGCTTGATCGGCCGCACGCTGACGCCCGGCGATTTCATGTCGAGCAACAGGAAGCTAATGCCTTCCTGCGCCTTCGCGCTCGTGTCGGTGCGGACGAGGAAGAAGCCCCAATCGGCGTGTTGGCCGAGCGTGGTCCAGGTCTTCTGGCCGTTGACGACGTAATGATCGCCTTCGCGCACGGCGCGGGTTTTGAGCGATGCGAGATCGGAGCCGGCGCCGGGTTCGCTATAGCCTTGCGCCCACCACACATCGCCCGAGAGAATGCCCGGCAGAAAGCGCTCTTTCTGCTCAGGCGTGCCGAACGTGTAGATGACGGGGCCGACCATCGAGACGCCGAACGGCAGCGGCGGGATGGTCTCACCGCGCGCGTTCTCTTCCAGCCAGATGTAGCGCTGCGTCGCGGTCCAACCGGTGCCGCCATATTCCTTCGGCCAAGCGGGCGCGGCCCAGCCTTTTTTGCCGAGGATTTTGTGCCAGGCGAGGAAATCCTCCTTCGAGAGGTCCTCGCGCAGCACTTTGCCTTTCAGGTGCTTTGGATAATTTGCGTCGATAAACGCGCGCACTTCGTCGCGGAACGCGATCTCTTCCGCGGAAAAATTGAGATCCATGAATGCCGGCCCGTTGACGCGCGCGAGAACCGCGGGCGCGTTCGGCGCCGACTATAGAGCGCCGCGTGGACCTATCAACTCAGCGTCGGGAATCCGCTTGCCGCTGCGGCGCCGCTCGGCGAAGGCGCGCGCAGCTTCTGCGGCTTCCGCGGCTGCGCGTTGTGTCGCCTGCGCCTCGGCGCTGCGCGGCGCGGCGCGCGGGGCGACAACCGGCGGCGCCGAGCCGCCAGGCTCGGTGGTGACGATGCGAACTTGCGGCGCGCGGCGGTCTTCGCCCACTTCGGCG
>JACMMP010000173.1 GCA_014378995.1 Hyphomonadaceae bacterium | reverse complement strand
GCGTCTATGACGCCATGTCGCAGCTCTGGTTCATGCCGGCGACGCCGATCCTGTCGAATGGCGGCACCACGCGCGGCCTTCCGATCTCCTGCTTCCTCAACTCGGTCCCCGATTCGCTCGACGGCATTGTCGGCATCTGGAATGAGAACGTGGCGCTCGCCTCCAATGGCGGCGGCATCGGCACCTATTGGGGCGGCGTTCGTTCCATCGGCGAAAAGGTCGGCCAGAACGGTCAGACGAGCGGCATCATTCCGTTTATCCGCGTGATGGATTCGCTGACGCTGGCGATCAGCCAAGGTTCGCTGCGCCGCGGCAGCGCTGCAGTTTATCTCGACATCCACCATCCCGAGATCGAGGAATTCCTCGAAGTCCGCAAAGCCGCCGGCGACTTCAACCGCAAGAGCTTGAACCTACACCACGGCATCAACATCACTGACGAATTCATGATCGCGGTGCGCGACGACCTGCCGTTCGCGCTGAAGAGCCCGAAGAACAACGAAGCGCTAAAGCATGTGAATGCGCGCAAGCTTTGGCAGAAGATTCTGGAGCTGCGCCTGCAGACGGGCGAGCCCTACATCATCTTCTCCGACACCGTGAACAAGCAGATGCCGAGCCACCAGAAGAAGCTCGGCCTGAAAGTGCGACAATCGAATCTGTGCTCGGAAATCATGCTGCATACCGGCATGGATCATAACGGGCGTGAGCGCACGGCTGTGTGCTGCCTCTCTTCGCTGAACGCGGAAACCTTCCAAGAGTGGGAAAAAGAGCCGGAATTCCTGGAGGACGTGTTCCGCTTCCTCGACAACGTGCTGCAGGACTTCATCGAGCGCGCGCCGCCGGAAATGGAACGCGCGATTTATGCGGCGATGCGCGAACGGTCCGTGGGCCTGGGGCTGATGGGCTTTCACTCTTTCCTGCAGCGCCAGCACGTGCCGATGGAATCGGCGATGGCGAAGGTGTGGAACAACCGCATGTTCCGCCACATCCGCCGCGGCGCCGACGCAGCTTCCGTGAAGCTGGCGCAGGAGCGCGGCGCCTGCCCGGATGCGGCCGAAAATAACGTGATGGCGCGCTTCTCGCACAAGCTCGCGATCGCGCCGACGGCGTCGATCTCGATCATTTGTGGCGGCACCAGCGCCGGCGTCGAGCCGATCCCGGCCAACATCTACACGCACAAGACGCTCTCGGGCTCGTTTGCGGTGAAGAACCCCTATCTTGAGCAATTGCTCGAAGAGAAAGGCAAGAACACTGAGAGCGTGTGGTCATCGATCCTGAAGAACGAAGGCTCGGTTCAGCATCTCGACTTCCTCACCGACGAGGAAAAGGACGTGTTCAAGACCGCGTTCGAAATCGATCAGCGCTGGATCATCGAACTCGCCGCCGACCGCACGCCTTTGATCTGCCAGTCGCAATCGCTCAACGTCTTCCAGCCGGGCGATGTCGATAAGTGGGATCTGCACATGCTGCACTGGATGGCCTGGGAGCGCGGCGTGAAGAGCCTCTACTATTGCCGCTCCAAGAGCGTGCAGCGCGCGGGCTTCGCCGGCGAAGACAACAAAGCCGACATCGAAGCGCCGACCATGACGGGCGAGCGCACCGATTACGAAGAATGCTTGGCGTGCCAATAACGCGCTAAATGGTTTGGATTGGAGCGCCTGAGCGCGGAGGGAAACCTCCGCGCTTTTTCTTTGTGCTCGAGGTGCGGCTGAACGAGTCCGGCGTCGTATTGCTGCTGACCCTATGGACTTTGCACTGCGCCTCAAACACTTTCAGGATGGTCGCCGTAAGCTCCACCAAGCGATGAAGTACTACTGGGACGATTTCTTCGTCCTCAAAAACACTGTCATCGGGAAAGTGAACTTGGTGGCGGGCCTGTTGTTCTCAATGCCGTCGGCCATCACCAGCCGCCCAATTAGCTTCCGTGCCTTCATGAACGTTTCCCATACCCCGACAATAGCGCAGGGGAATAGGAACGGGGCTTTAGAGGGTTAGGGCTTGCGGAAAACCCAGTGCGGCCAGACCTGTTCGGGTTTCACATGATGTTGCAGCACGAAGTCGAGCGCAGCGTGCGTTGCGCCGAGCGTGGTGGGCGCGTCAGCGTCGTCATAAACCATGTAACCGCCCGGCACGAGATGTTCCCAGGAAGCGTTCTGCGCGAAGGTGACGGCGGAGAATAGATCGACGTCTATGTGGGCTAAGCCGAATGATCGCTCTGGCAGCCCGAAGAACGTGTCCTCGATGCGACCCTTCACGATTTCGAGGTTATCGAGCCCGAGAGCGGCCTTGCGTGCCATCAACCCGTCTAGATCGCAATCCGCGAACTGCCCGTCTTTATGTCTGTCGATCGGCTGCGCGGAGCCCGCCGGCATGCCTACAAAAGTGTCGAGTGCGTAGACCTTGGCTGATGGACTAAATTTCCGCAGTAGTTGCGCCATAAATAGCGCCGAGCCGCCGCGGTAGGCGCCGAATTCCACAATATTCTGCGACGCCAACCGTGAGAGTTGATCCCGCACAATCAGAAACAGGTTCTCCAGTTTATTGCCTGGAATTAGCGACCGACCGTCAGCAGCACGTAGAGCCTCCTCAAACACTGGATCGACTTGTGCAATTTTGTCACGAAGCCCAAACCATCGCTCGTACGGGTGCTGCATGCAAGCAACCCTTACGGAGCCGCTGGCGCTAGTCAATGAGGGCACCGCTGAAGCTATTTGCCTTGTGCGCCGCGAGAATGAGCCAATCGCTCGTTCCACTGTTGCGCGTTATCGTTGGTTTCACCGTGTTGCGGTCGCTCGGTCAAAATCGCGTCAGCGCAACGGAGTGAAAATTCACCGATGGGATGGCGACTTTCTAAACCGCATCAACGCCGGTGGAGCGATTAAGGGAGAACGTGAACCGATCGCCGGAAACCATGCCTGTGGTGTTACTCATCGTCCGCAGCGTGAACCGATAGCGCACAGCGCGCGGCGCGCGTGGATATGGACGCGCAGTGCCGCTGAGCAAGGCGGGCGCGTGATCTTCATGCCGCTATAGGTTTTACCAGCACGCTTGACACGCGCTGGCTGACACCTGACATCTCGCACATGCAGGGGCATGGCGGCCACGCTCATCATCACGATCACGCCCATCACCACCCCGGTCCTTCCGACAAACGTTATACAATCGCCATCGCGCTGAACCTTGGGTTCGTGCTGATCGAAGCGACAGCGGGCGTCTTCGCCAATTCCACGGCACTGCTTTCCGACGCCGCGCACAATCTTTCCGACGTGCTGGGATTGGCGCTCGCGGGCGGCGCTGCGTGGCTGGCCAAACGCCAAGCCAGTGAGCGGCGTACCTACGGCTATTCCAAAGCGACGGTGTTGGCGGCGCTGGCGAATGCGCTGGTGCTGGTGATCGCGTGCGGCGGGATTTTGTGGGAGGCGCTGTCGCGTCTCTTTGCGCCGGAGGCGACGCAGCCGCTGTTGGTGATGGCCGTTGCCGCTGTGGGCGTCGTGATTAATGGCGCAACGGCGATGCTCTTCCTGGCGGGCCGCAAAGAAGATGTGAACGTGCGCGGGGCCTATTTGCATATGCTGGCGGATGCAGGCGTCTCCGCCGCAGTGATCGTGGCGGGCGCCGCAATCTGGCTGACGCAAGCGCATTGGATCGACCCGGCGATTTCGGTGGCGGTGGTGCTGCTGATCCTGTGGGGGACATGGGGGCTGCTGCGTGAATCGCTCGACCTCGCGCTCGACGCGGCGCCTGCGCACATCGATGTCGGCGCGGTGCGGGATTTCCTCGCGGGCCAAGCGGGCGTCCTCGCCGTACACGATCTGCACGTCTGGGCCATGGGCGCGACCAAGCCGGCGTTAACAGCGCACCTGGTGCGCCCGGAGGGCGGCGACGATGCGTTTCTCGCGCGCGTGTCAGACGAAATCGCGCAACGCTTTGGAATCAACCACGTGACGCTGCAAGTAGAGCGGACGCAGCGGGACGATTGCGCGGAGTGCGACTGAATCACGAGTCGTCATCCTGGGGCGCACGAAAGTGCGAGCCCAGGATGACGAGTGCGCGCGGCGCGCTATTCCTCCGCCCAAGTCTTCAGCAGTTGGTGCGCGATGGCGAATGGCGGGGGAGCGAAGGCTTCGGGGTGTTTGCCGGCGATCAGCAGCCCCGCTTCCGCGCGCGTGAACCAGCGGCCGCTTTCGAGCTCGGTCGTATCGATGGTCTCGCGGTCATGCTCCACTTCGCAGAGCACGCCGATCATCAGCGAATGGGGAAACGGCCAGGGTTGCGTGGAGTGCATGCGCACATGGCTTACGATGAGCCCCGCCTCCTCCAATGTCTCGCGTGCAACGGCCTCCTCAATCGCCTCCCCGGGCTCAATGAAGCCGGCTAGCGCCGAGTGCATGCCGCGCGGCCATAGCTTCTGACGGCCGAGCAGGCAGCGATCGCCGAACGTCGGAACCATGATGCAGACGGGATCGACGCGCGGAAAATGTTCGCCCGAACACGCCGGGCATTCGCGCTTCCAGCCGGCTTCGACGACGAGCGTGGGCCCGCCGCAATTGGCGCAATAGCCGTTGCGCGCGTGCCATTCGAACACGGATTTGGCAGGGCCGAGAATGGCGAGGTCATCCGGCGAAAGCCGGGGCCCGAGCGCGCGCAGATCGTCGAAACGGCCGAGGCCTTCAAGCTTGGCGGCGTCGTCAATGTCGATCGCGAAATGCGCCGCGCCTGCGTCGTCAAGGCCTAGAAAAAGCAGCCGCGCGTCGGGCGGCGCGATGCGCATGCGCGCGTGCGCGCCGAGCCAGCCGGGTGAAACCACGCCGCCCTCTTCCGTCACCAGCGGCCGCTGCTGGTGAAACGGGATCAGCAACGTCGTTTCCGCCTCGAGCGCGGCGCCCAGCCACGCCTTGTCACGCCGGTGATGTCCGGCGCGATCGAGCGGCGAGCGGGTGAAGGCGTTGGGGTTGTGCGGCGAGAGCACCGGCGTCAGTTCGCCGGCTTGCGGAAGCGTAGCGTGAATTGATCGGTGCGGCCGCGGATATCGCCTTCGAACACACGCACGCTGCGATCGTCGGCGCCATTGCGCAGCGCGGGGCTTTCTTCTTCCATAACGAAGCCGACGGCGGTCAGATCGCGGATCACTTGCGCTTGATCGATGCGGTGAAGCGTGCCGGTGACAGAGACGTCGCTACCGGCCGTAGCAGCGTGATCGATGATGATCAGCACGCCGCCTGGCTTTAGCGCATCGTACATTTTGCGGTTGAGCGCGGGAACGTCGATGCTGAGCTGAGGCAGGTAGAAATCGTGATAGATTTGCGAAACGAAGATCGCGTCGAGCGGCTCTGAGATCGTCCAGTTCGCATAGCCGTCGGTGAGGTGGGCAATATTGCCGTACTCGGCGGCGAAAGCGGAGAGCGGCCGCGGACGCTCCGCCGTGCCGGCGCGGTCAACGCCATAGACGCGGCCTTCACCGCCCGCGGCGACCGAAAACAGACGCGTGTAATAACCGCCGCCGGGACCGATGTCGGCGACGCGCCAGCCCGGCTGCACGCCCGCGAACGCCATGATCTCAGCCGGGTGACGCAGCGCGTCGCGCTCGCGGTCAGCCTCGGGACGGCGCGGATCGGCGAGAGCGGCGAGAATGTGCGGCGAGGTTGCTGTGACTGCCGCAGGCGCAGTCATCATCAGACCCGGTATCGCCCCACCAGCGCAGGCGCCGATGAAGACCGCGATCCCTAGTCCAGCCAGCAATTTCCGCATCTTTTGTCCCTCCGAAAGGTGAGGTGTCAGGTAACAGGTGTCAGCAGGCCCGGCCATAGCGCGCCGCCTTGGCGCGCGGAAACTTGATACCCGCCCCCCAATGTCTGACACCTGACATCCATGATTCCGGTGACGCCCACCCTCGCCCTCGACGAGCGCGATCTCGAAGAGCGCTTCATCCGCGCCGGCGGGCCAGGCGGACAAAACGTCAACAAGGTCTCGACGGCGGTGGAACTGCGCTTCCGGCTCGGCGGCTTCACCGAACTGCCGGACGACGTGCGCGCGCGGCTGGAGAAACTTGCCGGACGTCGCTTGACGCTCGATGGCGAGATCGTGCTGCGCGCCGATGAGCACCGCACGCAGGACCGCAACCGCAGCGAGGCGCTGGCCCGGCTGGTAGCGCTTGTGGAGCAAGCGACGCACCGGCCAAAGCCGCGGCGCAAGACACGCGTCCCCAAGGGCGAAAAGATGAAGCGCCTTGACGGCAAAGCAAAGCGCGGCGATGTGAAGTCCAAACGCGGGCGCGTGCGGAGCGAGGATTAGCCCCTCGCCGATACCCCTCGAGTCATCCGGGTGAGCGGAGCGAGACCCGGAACCCAGGGCCAACGCTGTGCCGGTTGCCCTGGGTTCCGGCTCTACAGCGCCACGCGCTTCCGGCCGGAATGACTCGAAGGTTTGTATTTTAGGATCACGCCGGCTTGCGGAAACGCAGCACGAACTGATCGGTGCGGCCGCGGATGGCGGGATCGAACACGTTTGTAGTGCGCGTGTCGGCGGGATTGCGCAGCACGTCGCTTTCGCCGTCGAACACAAAGCCTGCCGCTTCGACTTCGCGCCGCACGATCGCTTGATCGATGCGGTGCAGCGCGGTTTCTGCATTGGTTTCGAGCGCCGCGCCGGCGACGGCGGAGTGATCGATGACGATGTAGATTCCGCCCGGCTTCAGCGCGGCGAACGCGGTCCGGTTGGTGGCGTTGCGATCGCCCAGGCTGTACGCGGTCAGCGCCATATCGTGATAATTCTGCGCCGTGAACACGACGTCGAGCGGTTCAGGATAGGCGAGCGCATCATAAGGGGTGCGCGCCATCACGGCGTTGGGATATTCCGCTGCGATCGGGAGCACCGGAGTCTCGTACTCGCCGGCGCTGCCATCGGGACGGATCGTCGGATAGAGGCGGCCTTCTTCGCCAACCGCCACGGCGAACAAGCGCGTGAAATAGCCTCCGCCCGGGAAGATCTCGCCGACGCGATCGCCAGGCTCGATCTGGGCGAACGCGAGGATTTCAGCCGGACGGCGCATCGCGTCACGATCGCGATCAGCCTGTGGGCGGCGCGTGTCGGCCACTGCGGCGACGATATTGGCGGCGTCGGGCGTGATCTCGACCGGCGCGGGCGCCGGCGCTTGCTCCGCTGGCTGGCCGCAGGCGGCGAGCGCGAAAACGGCGGCGGCGGCGATCAGAAATTTTCTCATGGGGGTCCCTCCGCAGCCTCGTTAGCTCAGCGGCGAGCGCGCTTCACGCAAAACGCGACGAATGGACAAAAATATAGACCGCCCTTCGCGATCAGCGCCCGCGCTTCGCCGCTTGCGGCGGCATCAGTTCGAGCTGTTCAGGCGGGGGCGGCAGGCGCGGGGCGGTCTCGATTTGCGGCGGCGACGCGATATCAATGCCGGCGTCGCCCGCGCCAAGCTCCTTGAACTTGCGCGCTTGCGGCAGCACACGGCTTTCGACAGAGCCAATCATCTCGTTGTATGTTTTCACCGATTTTCCGATCGAGTCGCCGACCTTGCCCATATGATCGACCATCACGGCCATGCGACGGAATAAATCGCGGCCAAGCTCGGCGATTTCCTGCGCGTTCTTAGCGCTCTGCTCCTGGCGCCAGCCATAGGAGATCGAACGCGCAAGCGCCATCAAGGTAACCGGCGTCACGATGATCACGCGCGCCTTCATCGCGTCCTCGAAGAGAGTGCCGTCACGCTCAACCGCCGCGGCGAAGAAGTTTTCGCCCGGGATGAATAGGGCGACGAAATCGGCGCTCTCCGCGATGTGCTTGCTGTAGTCCTTCAGCGATAGCGACTTCACGTGGGCGCGCAATTCCGCGGCGTGCTTGTTGAGACAGCGCTCGCGCTCGGCTTCATCGGTCGCGTCCATCGCGTCGAGATATCCAGAAAGCGCCACCTTGGCGTCGACGATGATCGAACGTCCGCCCGGCAACCGAATGATGACGTCGGGGCGCAGCATTTTGCCGCTTCCATCCAATGTCGTCGTTTGTTCGGTGAAGTCGGCATGCTCAGACAAGCCCGACAGTTCAAGAACGTTGCGGAGCGTTTCTTCGCCCCAGCGGCCGCGTGTTTTCGGCGCAGCGCGCAGCGCGTTCACGAGACGGCCGGTTTCAGTTTGAGTCTTGGCCAGGGTTTCACCGATCGCGCGCATCTGCTCGCCGAGCGCTGACTTGTCCTGCAGGCGCGCCTTCTCAAGCGCATCCACTGAGCCCGCCAATTTGGTCAGCGCCTCTTGCGCGGGCGTGAGCACCTCTTTCACTCCGCCAGCCGCAGCCTGCTGGTGCTTTTCGAACGTCTCCTTCGCCATGTTCATGAACGTTTGCTGCGACGCATCCAGGGCCTTGGCGGCCAGCGCCAGGAAGCGAACTTCTTCCGATTCCGAGCGCTCGCTCTTTTGCGCCCGCGCGCCGGCAAGTTCGGTGGCGAGTTCAAGGTTCTGGCGGCGCACGCCCTCCAGTTCGGCGCGCAGGCGATCACGCTCGGCGCGGATCGGATCGACGCTGGCGGAGCGGTAGGCAAACCAGGCGGCGGCGGCGATGGCCGCGACGGCAAGCAAGAGCAAAAGCGATTCGGTCATAGCCGAAGGGTAGCAGCTTCAGCGCCCGGGATGACCCGCAAACGCCACGATCACAGTGCGGCGGGTTGTTCTGGCGCATGGCGCGGAGGCCGGACGCAGCCTAGATTTGGGCCATGAACGTCTTCGATTATCTGATCCCGGTCGCGCTCTTCGCGGTGTTCGCGGTGCTGTGCTTTGGCATCTATTCCATGTTTCGCGGCGGCGATTTCGGCCGCTCCTGGTCGAACAAGGCCATGCGCTGGCGCGTGGTGGCGCAGTTCGTGGCGATTCTGATTCTCGTTGCGGCGCTGTGGTTTAAGCAGCAATACGGGTGAGCCGCGCACGAGCAAAAGTGGGACGCGGTTTTGCGCCCGCGTGCGCGGAGACTTGAATGGTCAGACTAGATAAGATCGTCACCAAGGCCGGCGACGGCGGCAAGACGCGCCTCGCCACAGGTGAGCCGGTCTCCAAAGCCAGCGCGCGTGTGGCCGCTTACGGCGCGGTTGACGAGGCAAATTCCGCCATCGGCGTGGCGCGCCTCTATACGACTGCGGATCCCGTGCTCGATCCGATTTTGGAGCGGGTGCAGAACGATCTCTTCGATCTAGGCGCCGATCTCGCGACACCCGCTTCCCCCGATCTTAAATTCGAGCCGCTGCGGATACAAGAAAGCCAAGTGCTTCGGCTCGAAGCCGAGATCGACCGGCTGAACGATCAGCTCTCGCCGCTCACCTCGTTCATTTTACCGGGCGGGGCGCCCGCCGCTGCCTACCTGCATCTGGCGCGCGCCATCGCACGGCGCGCTGAGCGCGACATCGTAGCGCTGGCGGATGTGGATACGGTGTCGGCGGAAGCGATCAAGTTCGCCAACCGGCTGTCCGACCTGCTGTTCGTCGCCGCGCGCTGGGCGAACGATCAGGGCAAAGCTGACTTGCTCTGGAAGCCTGGCGCGAACCGCTGATGCGCGGCCATGTGCACCATATCGATCTGACGGTGAAAGACCCCGCCGCCTCACGCGCGTTTTACGACGCCGTGCTAGGCTTCATGGGATACGCGCTGAAGGATGACCACGCGCGCGGTTTCGATATGGATTTGAACGCCCCGGACGGCTCGTTCTGCTCGATCGGCATTGTGCGCGCTAGCGGGCCGAACGCGGCGCGCGCGCATGACCGATACTCTCCGGGCTTGCACCATATCGCTTGGACGGCTGAGAGCCGCGCCGATGTCGATGCGCTCTATGCGCTGCTGCAACGCATCGGCGCGATTATTCTCGATGCGCCAGCGGAGTATCCGAAATACGGCGTTGGGTATTACGCGGTGTTCTTCGCCGATCCTGACGGCCTGAAGCTCGAATACGTCCACAAGCCGTAACGCAAAATGGCCCGCGCTTTCACGCGGGCCATCGATTGCATTGAGACTTCGCTTAGTGCTTGCCGTCCTTATTGCGCACAGCGTCCTTGGCGTCGCCCAGCGCTTCGCGGGCTTCGCCCTTGGCTTTGTCGATCTTGCCTTTGGCCTTCATCGACGAATCGTTCGTCAGATTGCCAATGCCTTCTTTGACGGCGCCCGACGCTTTATCGGCCGCACCTTTGGCGTGCTCTTTGTCCATGATTTTCTCTCCTTGAATGGAGGAGAAACGCCAAGTGCGCCCATGAGTTCCGTGTGAACCTCAGGCGATATATTGCGCGCCGTTCATGGTAATCGTGGCGCCCGTCATGAAGCCAGCGCCGTCTGACGCGAGAAAGGCTACAGCGTGCGCGATCTCCTCGCCCTTGCCGAGGCGCCCAACCGGAATCGAGCCGATGATTTTTTTCAACACCTCTTCCGGCACCGCCGCGACCATCTCCGTGTCGATGTAACCCGGCGCGATGGCGTTCACGGTAATGCCCTTGCTCGCGCCTTCTTGCGCCAGCGCCTTGGTGAAACCGATCATGCCGGCTTTGGCGGCGGAATAATTCACTTGGCCTGCTTGGCCTTTCTGACCGTTGATCGAGCTGATGTTGATGATGCGCCCGAAGCCGCGCGTGCGCATGCCTTCGATCACTTGGCGCGTCATGTTGAAACACGAATCCATGTTGACGCGGATGACCTCGGACCATTGCTCGTGGCTCATCTTGTGGAAAAAGCCGTCGCGGGTGATGCCGGCATTGTTCACCAACACCTCAATCGGCCCCAGCTGCGCTTCGACCGCCTTGGCGGCGGCGGCGCAATCCTCGAATGAGCCGACATTGCCCTTGATGACCATAATGCCGAGTTCTTTGGCCGTGGCCTGCGCCGCCTCCTCGTTGCCCGAATAACCCGCGGCGACCTTCATCCCATCGGCCTTCAGCCGCGCCGAGATCGCCTTGCCAATGCCCCGGGTTCCACCCGTCACGAACGCCACGCGCGCCATCTGCTTCCTCCCAAGTTTCGTCTAATGCGAAATCTTCTGGGATCACATTGCGCGACTCCGGGAGAGAGGCAACAGCACCCGACAAAAATGCTAGGATGCGCTCGAATTTGAGCCCCAATGACCGATCTCACCGCCGCCCGCCTGCAGACCGTGCGCGACCACATGGCGCTCGAAGTCACCCACGATTGGGACGGCGTCATCGCCACCTTCCAGCACCCGCGCTACGAGATGCACGGCGGCGGCCAAGTGTTCGACGGCGAGGCGGCCGTCCGCGGCTACTTCGCCGCCTCGCGGACCCCGTTTCCGGATCAGGGCAACGAGATCATCGCCCTCGCCGCCGACGGCGACACCGTGCTGGTCGAGTTTTGGCTGACCGGCACGCATTTAGGCCCGCTTGCACTAGGCGGCCGCACTATTCCGCCCACCGGCAAAAGCTTCCGCATCCGCATCGCCGCGAGCTTCGAGTTCGCCCCGAATAGCGACAAGATAGTCTGCGAGCGCCCCTATTTCGATCAAGGCGCGGTGCTGCGGCGCTGGAGCTAGTCTGAGCCGCCCTCGTTATCGCGGCGATGCTTGTATTTGGCGCGTTGCACTTTGTGGATGCTTTTCCATTTCGCACGGTTCGCGGCTTCGGCCGCCGAGTCATCCTTGCGAGCGACGAAAGCGACTTCGCGTTGCAGCTTCAGATAGGATTGCCAGCGTTCAGCGCTGAGGCTTCCATCGCCGAGCGCCGCGAGAATGGCGCAGCCGGGCTCGGACGCATGGGTGCAATCGGAGAACTTGCACGCCGGCATTAGCGCCAAGATGTCGGCGAAGCTCTCATCCAGCGCCGCCTCGTCGGCGACCAGCCCGAGTTCGCGCATGCCGGGCGTGTCGATCAACAACGCGCCGCCGGGCAAGCGAAACAGCTCGCGATGCGTCGTCGTATGGCGGCCGCGATCATCGTCCTCGCGCACGGCGCCGGTCGACATCAGCTCTTGGCCGGCCAAAGCGTTGAGCAAGGTCGATTTGCCGGCGCCGGAGCTGCCCAGCAGCGCCGCCGTCACGCCCGGCTGCAGCCATTGATCCAGCGCGTGGAGGCCGTCGCCAGTCAGCGCGGACAGCGTCACCACCGGCGCGCCAGCGGCAATATCGACGACCGCTTGGCGCTCGCCATCCACATCCAAACTCAGATCCGCCTTGGTCAGAACCACGACAGGCGACGCGCCGCTATCGCGCGCCGCAACCAGATAACGCTCGAGCCGTCGCGGGTTCAGATCATTGTTCAGCCCCGCCACCAAAAACGCGATGTCGACATTGGCGGCGACCACCTGCACGCCAACGCCGCCGGCGGCGCGGCGCGCGAACGCGCTTTTGCGCGGCATCAGCGCATGGATCAGTGCGTCGCCAGCCTCGACCTCGCGGCTGATGGCCAACCAATCGCCAACCACCGGATGATCGCCCTGCGCCGCCTCGGCGGCGAAACGCCCGCTCATGCGCCCCGCGCATTCGCCGGCATCCGTCACCAGGCGCCAGAGCCCGCGATGGTGCGCGACCACGCGCGCGGGCGTCAACCCTGCCGCGACATGGGGCGCAAATGCGGCTTGAAGCGCATCGCTCCAGCCAAAGTCGTTGATCATGCGCTTATCCGAAACGCGGGCGCCGGAGCGAGTTCCGGTCCACACACGATGATAGCACGTTGGGCGCGAACGGTCGCGCTCAGAGCGGGATATCCTTAGTTTAACCGCTCGAACCCTGCGCTGACCGCAACGCCCGGCGCGGAAAACCAGCGGATCGGCCTATGACGAACGGAAGAGCGCCCCTACCCCGTTGGTAGTGAGTGCGGAAATGGCGCCATGCGGGTCACAAAATGGCCGCGCGATTTTACTTCAAGGGCGCGCTCGAGCCGCAGCTGCGCGGCGGCCTTCCCTCGAAGAGATGTTGATCGTGACGCACGCTATCATCGCGCGCCAGCGCATTGGATCGCGGCCTGCCGCAAGAGCGCTCTCTATGGGCGTCGCCGCGCCGCGTCTCCTGAAACGCATGATGACGCGCCTATCGCTTGCGGCTTTGGCGTTTACGTTCGTCAGCGTCGGCGGCGCCGATGGCGCGCTGCGTGCGCTCACGAACAGCAATGCTCGCGCTCCCGAACGGGAAGCGACTGCGTTGGCCCGGGCGCCCGCGATGATCTGGACAATCGACGCGGACGGTGACGGCGTCGATGATTTCTCCAATCCTACCCACGGCGGCGTGCGGGGCGTCGACGCTTTCGGTTCGGGCGATTTCGGCGCCCGCCGGGATGCGGGCAAGCGCACGCACCACGGTGTCGACTACGTCGCGTTCGTCGGGCAAAAAGTGCGTGCGCCGATCAGCGGCGAAGTGAGCCGGGTGGGCTATGCGTATCGCGGCATTGGCGGGCTTCGCGTGGTCGAGATCGTCAATCCAGAGACCAAGTTCACGGCGCGCGTGCTCTATGTCGAGCCGACGGTAGCTGTGGGCGATGTGGTTGTGGCCGGCGAGGAGATCGGCGCGGCGCAGGATCTGAGCGGGCGCTATCCGGGCATCACCAATCACGTGCACGTCGAACTGCGCGATGCGCGTCGGCGGCTGCTCGATGCGTCGGAGCAGCTGCCATCGGCGGTGGTACAAGCGCAACGCACTCAAACTAGCCGGGCGGCGTTGTAGGAGGTTTCAGGAGGCCGGACGCTAACGCGGAGCGGCGCGAAGAATTTTCTCCATGGCTTTGCCCTTCGCCAGTTCGTCGATCAGCTTGTCCAGATAGCGAATTTCGCGCATCAGCGGCTCTTCAACATGTTCGACCCGGACGCCGCAGACGACGCCCGTAATCAGCGCACGCGCAGGATTAAGCTTCGGCGCAGCCGCGAAGAAGTCCTCAAAGCTCGATTTGCTTTTGATCTGCGCGTTCAGCTTCGCTTGGGTGTAGCCCGTCAGCCAGCGGATGATCTCGTCCACCTCCGCCTTCGTCCGCCCCTTCTTCTCCGCCTTGGCGACGTAGTGCGGATAAACGCTAGCGAAGCTGATGGCGTAGATGCGGTGCTTCGTCATGACGTTCAATCCATGACGACGAGCGATGCCGAGGCGTACCTCAAAACATAAGGCTTTCGCTCTGGCTCACCCGGCGGGATCGCGCTGCCAAAGAACGCAACATAGCAATCGTGCGCGTGAATCTCATCGCTGAACCAACAGTGAACTACGACACCAAACTCCGGCCCATCCTGGTGACCGTCGAGCCGGACACGCGTTCCAGGCGATAAGCGTACATCCGCCGTCATACGCTCAGCTTACCGCTCCACGCACAACGCGATGCCCATGCCGCCGCCGATGCACAGCGTCGCTAGGCCTTTGCTCTTGCCGCGCCGTTGCAGTTCGTAGAGCAACGTCGTCAGCACGCGCGCGCCGCTCGCGCCGATCGGGTGCCCAATTGCGATGGCGCCCCCGTTGACGTTCACGATCGACGGATCCCAGCCCATGTCTTTGTTCACGGCGCAGGCTTGCGCGGCGAAGGCTTCGTTGGCTTCGACCAGGTCGAGATCGCCAATCTTCCAGCCGGCGTTTTCCAGCGCGGCTTTCGAGGCCGGGATCGGCCCGGTGCCCATCACGGCGGGATCGACGCCGCGCGAGGCCCACGACGCGATGCGCGCGAGCGGCGTGAGGCCGCGCGCCTTGGCTTCGTCCGCCGTCATCAGCACGAGCGCGGCTGCGCCGTCGTTGAGGCCCGACGCGTTGGCGGCGGTGACGGTGCCATCCTTTTTGAACGCGGCGCGCAAACCGGCTGCGCCTTCGAGCGTGGCGTCATGTTTGATGTATTCGTCGTTCTCGAAAACCGTTTCGCCCTTGCGGCCTTTCACGGTGACGGCGACAATCTCATCCTTGAACTTGCCAGCCTTCTGCGCCGCGCTGGCCTTCTGCTGAGAGAGCGTGGCGAACTGATCCTGCTGCTCGCGTGTGATCTGCCACTTCTCGGCGACGTTCTCGGCGGTGATGCCCATGTGATATTGGTTGAAGACGTCGGTGAGGCCGTCCTTGATCATTGTATCGCTGAACTCGACCGGGCCCATTTTCGTGCCGCCGCGCATGTTTTGCGCGTGTGGGCTGAGGCTCATACTCTCCTGCCCGCCGGCGACGACGACCTTGGCATCGCCCGCCTTCAGCTGCTGGTAGCCGACGACGACGGCGCGCAGGCCCGAGCCGCAGACTTGGTTCAGCGACCAGGCCGGCGCTTCGTCTGGCACGCCGGCGGCGCGGCTGGCTTGGCGGGCCGGGTTCATGCCCTGGTTTGCGGTCAGCACCTGGCCGAGGACGACTTCGGAAACGTCCTTAGGATCGACTTTTGCGCGCTGCAGCGCAGCTGTGATCGCTGTGCGGCCAAGCTCGTGCGCGGGCGTTGCAGCGAGCGCGCCAAGGAACGAGCCAACGGGAGTGCGGGCGGCGGAAACGATGACGATGTCGGTCATGGGATGGGGCTCCAGGGGCGCGAACGCCTTGGTCTGAAAGGGAGACTTGCAGTCCCTATTGCACAAGCGGCTGGCGAAATCCAACGCCGCCAATCGCTCCGCTGAACCAAAACGGAGGCTTTGTCTTGCATTGCAGCGAAGGACGCGGGATTTTGCCGGAAGGCCCGCGCTTTCGCGGGCGCAAAAATCAAAGGACGAGACCCGTGGCGGATGCGAACGGCCAGCAGGCCGAACAAGCCGACGGCGCCGAGCCCCAGGGCGAACCGGTCATCATCAAGAAGTACGCCAACCGGCGGCTCTACAATACCGCAGCCTCGAGCTACGTGACGCTGGAGCATCTCTCCCAGATGGTGCGTGAGGGCACGGACTTTATCGTGCTGGACGCCAAGAGCGGCGACGACATCACCCGCTCGGTGCTGACGCAGATTATCTTCGAACAGGAGAGCCGCGGGCAAAACCTGCTGCCGGTGTCGTTCCTGCGCCGTCTGATCCGCTTTTATGGCGACCAGATGCAGGGCTTCCTGCCGCCCTATCTCGATATGAGTATGGAGAGCTTCTCGAAGGGCCAGGAGCAATTGCGCGAGAATTTCTCGCGCACATTCGGCGCGGCGACGCCGCTGGCCGCGTTCGAAGAACAAGCCCAGCGCAACATGGCGATGTTTCAGCAGGCGCTGCAGATGTGGACGCCGTTCGCTGGCGGCATTCCGGGCGCAATGCCCGGGGCGGTCGCGCCGCAAACGCCCGCCGACATCGACGACAGCGATAAGGATGAGCAACTGGCTCTGCTGCGCAAGCAGATGGAAACGATGCAAAAGCAGCTCGACGCAATGGCCCGCGGCAAGGGCTGAGCGTTCAGCTCGGCACTGGCGTCATGAAAATTTCGACCACGACGAGCAGCGTGTAGCCGCCCCAGATCGCGGCGAGAATACACGCGCCGATCGCGGGCAGGCCGGCGGACGAGGCGCGGTTTTCGACGTCGGCAGTGGCGGAAGGTGCAGTGTGGGTCATGACGGCGCAACTCCGTGATGGAAGACGCTGTTCCGTAGATGCGGGCCTAGTCTAAGCCGGATACGCGGGCCCGTCATCCTGAGACTCCCATTTGGCAGCGCCAAGAAACGCCGCCTTCGCCGTCATAGGCGCCGCACGAGACCTCAACGGCCGCTTCAGCGCACCTGTAGAGTTCGGTCAAATCTGCGCAACGGCTCGCGTCAAGCTTCGGCGAAACTGTCGAGAGCACCACGAGATTGGACCAAGGCGGGCTGCCGACCAGCGCGAGCTCGGCGGCGGCCTTCGAGGTCGTCGTCGTGATCAAATGAAACACATCATCGCCGACGTAGAAAATCGTCTCGCCATAGCCCTCCAGACAAGGATCACCCTTCCGAGGCAGAGGATCAACAGCGACGCTTACGAGGTGCGGCGTGTGGGAGAGTTGATCACTCAGCCGAAGGAACTCTTCCTCAAACAGGTTCTCGATCGGCGCCAGCGTGCTTCCGTCATCAAGATAGATAACGTGCGAGAGATCGGGATTCTCTGGCAGCAATCCCCCGGAGTCGAACGCGTAAAGCTGCTCGTGTCGGGTACCGGCCGGCGCAGTTGTGAAGGCGCGTCCATTTATAGTTCGCATTCGGTCTTTGAGTGCTCCGCAGAACCCGGCCAGCGTGGGGCCATAGGCATGAAGCTCAGACAAACGCGTGCGGATGTAAGCGACGCCTCTATCGTCCAATTCAACCGTTTCCAGGACGCGCGCCATTTTAATTCCAAACCGGCGGCGTCCTGTCCTTCCACGGCATTTCTTTTTCCAGCTGCCCTGCCAGCTTAAAGAGCGTCGCCTCATCGGCATATCGCCCAGTGAGCATCATCCCGATCGGCAGCCCGCCTGCGCTTTGCGCCAGCGGCAGCGAGAGCGAGGGCTGGCCGGTGATGTTGAAGGGCGGGGTGAAGCCAAACGTGGCCGATTGGCGCTTGTCGAATTCGCGCAGATCGTCGGTGAGCGTGTCGAGATAATCGACGCGCGGCGGAGGCGTGCACATGACGGGCGTCAGCCAGACATCCCACGTTTCAAACCGCGCCAGAATCTGGCGATTGATCAGGCGCAGCTGTTGCCAGGCCCACATCGCGTCCTGTCCGCTTATCTTTTTGCCGGCCTCATAAGCGCGGCGCGCGAGGCCCTCGATATCGTCGCCCGGTTCGCGGCCTTTAGCCGTGATCCAACGTTTCATGTTGGCGGAAAAATTCGCAGCGGAGACGTAACTCTGCGCGCGATAAAGCTCGCGATAGTCGATGCCGAGCCCCTCCTCGCGCACGTCATGACCAAGAGCGCGGAGCGTTTCAGCAACGCCTTCGAGCGCGGCGCGGACTTCAGGATCGACTGGATTGCCGGTCGGCGTTTCGCTGGAAAAGGCGATGCGCAGCTTGCCGGGGTTGCGGCTCACTTCTTCCAGATACTGGCGCTCCCGATGGGGGATTGCGTAGGGACTGCCGGGCTGCGGCGCTCCGGTAGCGTCGAGCATGGCGGCGCTGTCACGGACGGTGCGGGTGACGACGTGGTCGACGGAAAAACCAATGGCGCGGTCCGCGTCGTGTTCGCCGTTCGGGTTGCGGTCGCGTGTCGTCTTCATACCGACGAGGCCGCAGCACGCGGCGGGGATTCGGATCGAGCCGAGACCGTCGCTGGCGTGCGCCAGCGGGACCATGCCGCTCGCAACCGCGCTCGCCGCGCCGCCGGAAGAGCCGCCGGAAATGTGATCGGTGTTCCAGGGATTGCGGCACGGGCCCAGCAGCGCCGATGTTGTCACGCCCGGAATGCCGAATTCCGGCGTGTTGGTTTTGCCGGTGAGCACGACACCGGCGTCGCGATAGCGCTGGGTGAGAATGGAATCCTCCGCATCGGCATCGATGCGCGCGAAGCGGCTGGCTGAGCTGCGCGGCCAGCCTTTAACTCTGACGCCCAGATCCTTGATCAGAAACGGCACACCTTTGAACGGGCCGTCGGGGAGATCGCCCGCCGCTGCGGCGCGCGCTTCGTCATAAGCTTTGTGAACGACGGCGTTCAGCGCGCCATTGTGGCGTTCGATGCGGTCGATGGCGGCGTTTAGCAGTTCGGTCGGCGTCACCTCGCGCTTCTTTACAAGCTCGGCGAGCCCCAGGCCGTCATAGTCCGCATAGTTTTGCATCGTCGTCTCCAGCGCCGACGATAGCGGTTAATTTTCGTTTGGCACGCGCAATGCAGTGCCGAAAGTATGAGCGCAGCCCGCCTCACCCCGGTCCTCGACGCCGAGTTCGCCGACATCGGTGAACAACGCCGAACCGATCGGCGCGCGCCACGTCTGCGCCTCGACACCCTGTTCGCGGCGACTTTGGTGAACCATGTGACGCAAGGTGATGTGAGGCGTGTGGGCGGCTACGGCGCCGCGCCGCCGCTGCGCGCCGGCGTTGTGGTGAACCTCAGGGCTTAAGCGCTCTTCTTGCCGGTTTCGAACTCAGCCAGCCAGCTATCGATAGCGTCCAGCCGCGCCTCGATGCCGGCGAGGCGATCGGTGGGGTCTTCGCTCTGAGCTGCCGGTTCGCGCGCGGCGACGCCGCTCTTTAGCGTGACCTCGATAATATCTGCGCCCAGCACGCTGGCGCAGATGTTTAGCTCCTCGGCGGAGGGCGCACGCTCGTTGGTGAACACACGATGGAGGTCGCCGGGTTCGAGCCCCAGGGCGATGGCAAGCGCAGTGCGGTCTAGCCGGCGCGCGGCCAGCTTGGCGTCAAACCACTCAGCGTCGAAAAACAGGGACATTCGGTCACCCGCACTGCGATCGGCGCCGTTCGTGCAGAAGGCGCTTGGACCATGGACGCAACCATCCTTCCCCGATTCGGGCGCTGGCTCGACTTCTCAATCGCTTTGGCTGTGGGGATGTGGTGCCTTTGATGGCAGACGGCAGTCGGCAATAGGCAGTCGGCGCCGCTCTCACGACTGCCGACTGCCGGATTCCGATTGCCGAAACGTCAGCCTTGCCCAGCGAACTCGACGTCGCGGCGGGCGGAGATGATGGTGACGACGACGCCGGCGAGCACGTCCAGCAGCGCCATGATCATGATGATGAAAAAGACGCTCGTCGCGAACGCCGGGTGCAGCAGAAATTCCACCAGGCAGATGATGAAGACGAGCATCGAAAGCGCGTGATTGAAGATCGCGGCGCTGCCCGTTGAGGTCGACTTCAGCAGCTCGATGAAGAGCAGGATGATCGACATCAGGATGAAGGAGTCGCCCGTGGTCAAAATCCAATGGGCGCCAGACGCCATGGTGATATCCCAAATGGGGCTCTCGTGGTTTTCCAGCGCAGCCAAGATTTGTGCGCCGACAACAGCGGAATCTGCGTTGCCCATCGACGC
This sequence comes from Hyphomonadaceae bacterium, assembly GCA_014378995.1. Classification (GTDB taxonomy): domain Bacteria; phylum Pseudomonadota; class Alphaproteobacteria; order Caulobacterales; family Aquidulcibacteraceae; genus Vitreimonas. The sequence goes on along the minus strand of JACMMP010000173.1, from coordinate 3,186 downwards.
GCTGAACGCCCAGATATTGTAAGTGAGCACCGGGATCAGGATCAGCGGAAAGACGTTGAAAATCGCCCCCATGGAATTCCCCTCATTTCGCGGCCCGCGATTTCTGCCCGCAGCGGCCAAACCTGCAGCGCCGGTCGAATTTCTGGTCATAGCTCGTCCGTTCCCCCAGGAAGCCTGGCCCGGCTTCTGAGCCACATGACTCCCCAAAGGTCGGTCATGTTCGCGGCCAGTCTGCCGAGATTGGTGTACTTCGAGCGTCCCGCGCCCCGCTGTCGATGATTAACTTCCAAAAACTCCACTGCATAGCCTTCGCGCAACATAAGCGCGGCCATGAAGCGGTGCATGTGATCGAAATACGGCAGGCGCAAAAAAGCCTCCCGTTTGAACACCTTGATGCCTGAACCGCTGTCGTCGGCGCCGTCATTGAGGGCCGCTTTGCGGATGTTGTTGGCGATGCGCGAAGCAGTGCGTTTGCTCCAATTGTCCTGCCGCTTCGTGCGCTTCCCGGCCACCATGGCGAGTTCGGCGGGCGCATCGGGGCGGGTGAGTCGGGCCAAAAGGCGGGGCAGATCGGCCGGATCGTTCTGCCCATCGCCGTCCAGCGTGCCAACAACGGGGGCGCGCGCCGCGAGGACACCGGTGCGGACGGCGCGGCTCTGGCCAGCGTTATTGCGGTGGCCAATGATGCGCAAGGTTGGCAACTCGCCCTTCAGCGCGGCGAGTTCCGCCCGCGTATCGTCGCGGCTGGCGTCATCGACGAAAATAATTTCGTAGGACCGGCCGTCGAGCACGTTCGCGATCTCGCGGGCCAAGGCGGCGGCGTTGCCGGCCTCGTTGCGCATAGGCGCGACAACGCTGAATTCGATCGTTTCCGGCAAACTTTACGCCTCTTTCCGCCTGGGCGGGCTCTCTTAGCGGTTCGCCCGCGCCGATGCGAGGGCGCAAGTCCTGCATCGCGATTGCCCCCTGGCCCGCAAAACCCAGTATCACCCGCTTCATGGCTCCGCCTGATCGGCCCTCGCTGTTCGACCAGTTCGCCCGCGGCTGGCGCGGCTATGCGCTGGTGGCGCTGATCGCGCTCATGTCGAGCCTGTTCGGGGCGGGACAGGTTCCGGTGATGGACACCGACGAGGCGCGGTTCGCCCAGGCCACCCGGCAGATGCTGGAAACCAACGACTTCGTCCGCATCCGCCTGCAGGAGCAGGAGCGGAACGTAAAGCCGATCGGCATTCACTGGCTGCAGGCGGCGTCCGTAAACGTATTCGAGCCGCTCGCCGGGAGCATGAACGCCATTTGGCCCTACCGCCTTCCATCCGCGTTCGGGATCGCGCTTGCGGCGATCGCGACACTCTGGGGCGGCGCTGTGCTGGTCGGCCACCGGGCGGCGCTGTTCGGCGCGGCGATGCTGGCGGCGGGCGTGCTGGTTGGCCTCGAGGGCATGACCGCGAAAACCGACGCGGTGCTGCTGGGCTTCACGACGCTGGCCATGGCCGCGCTCGCGCGCCTGCGCACGCTGCCGGACGAGCGGCGCATCATGGGCTCGAAAGAACTCGCGATGCTGTTCTGGGCGGCCTTCGCCTGCGGCGTGCTGGTGAAAGGGCCGGTGACGCCGCTAGTGGTGGGCCTCACGCTTTTGGCGCTCGCGCTTTGGGAACGGCGCGCCAGATGGTTGAAGCCGCTGCTGTTTTGGCCAGGGCCGCTTCTGGCGCTGTTGATCGTGGCGCCCTGGTCCATCGCGATCTCGCTGGAAACCGAAGGCCGCTTCTTTGGTGAGATGTTCGCGGGCGACATCTTGCCGAAGCTGCTGGGCGGCCAGGAAGGCCAGTTCGCGCTGCCAGGCTTCCACACATTCCTACTGCCGTTCCTCATTTTCCCCGCGACGTACGCCCTGCCCGCAGCCGGACGCGTGGCGCTAGAGGCGGTGCGGGCGCCGCGCCGGGACGAAGAGCACGCCTCCATCCGCTTCCTGCTGGCGTGGGCTGTGCCAACCATTCTCTTTTTCGAGCTCGCGCCGACCAAACTCCCGCATTACGTGCTGCCGGCTTATCCGGCGATCGCGCTGCTGTGCGGTTGCGGCATCGCGGCGATGCGCGGCCTGCGCTGGCGCACGGCCCATCCTGCCGGCGTAGTGCTGTTTGCCGTGACGGGCGTCGTGCTGGTGACTTTGATGGCGATGAGCGCGACGTTCATGCCAGGCGATTTCTCCGCCGATTTGCGGCGCGCTGTTTCCACCGGGCTTATTGGCGTCGGCATCGTGGCGGCCGGCTTCACCGCGCTGATCATGCTGCGCCGCCCAGCGGCGCGGGTGGCGGCCATGGTGATCTGCGCGCTCGCGCTCTCGTTCAGCTTGCGCGAGCGCTTGCTGCCGGAGGCGCGAACGCTGTTCGTCAGCAGCGAAGCGGTGGCGGCGCTGACGCGCGCGCGCCTGACGCCGCGCGACACACGTCCGCTTTGGGTGATCGGCTATAACGAAGCGAGCCTCGTCTTTCTCACCCGCACCTCGATCCGGCTGGCGACGCCGATGGAGGCCGGCGCGCAGGCGCAGATTGGCGACGCGATGATGGTGGAAGGGCGCGTGCTGGAGACCGTGGCGGCGGAATTGGCTGTGCGTCAGCTCACGTTCCGGCCATCAGAACCGCCTGTGCTGGGGCTTGCGGCGGGGCGCGGCGAGCATGTGCGGTTGTTCGTCGGCGAAGTGATCGAAGCGCCCGCTCCTAACGAAGCGGCGGACTCCCAATAACGAAATCCTTGAGCGCGAGCAGCACAACGAGCGCGGGGCGGGCGATCATGGCGAACGCACGCTCCACGCCGGTTTTGGCGCTCTTGCTTGCAAACAACGCCAATCCTTGCGCTTGCGCGCGCCCGCGCGTGCTGCGCTCGAACTGAACACCGGCCGCCGCGGGCTGAAAGAACACGCTGCCGCCCGCATCGACGGCGCGGCGGCACAGATCGAGATCGGCGGCGTCGGTGACGAAGGCTTCGTCGAACCCCTTGAGTTCGAGAAAGTCGCTGCGTGGCATCAGCATGAATGCGCCTGATACGGCGGCGACCTGGGTTGGCGACACGCCGCGGCGGCGGCGCCTGCGTTTCGCTCCAGGCAGTTCCATCGCCACCGCAATGGCGCTGAACGCATTCAGCGCGCCGGGCCGCGCGCCGGCCCGGTCGCGGCCCTCAATATCAGTCAGG
>JACMMP010000172.1 GCA_014378995.1 Hyphomonadaceae bacterium | reverse complement strand
CGGCCCAGGCCGCGGATGCGCTGAACGCGCGCGGGCTGGCCCGGCGCAACGGTGTTGGCCCAGCGCTGGCGCTGGATCGAATAGGCCAGTTCCTGGTAGCGGTCTGCGACGCTGATAATGCGCTGGGAGTCGGCTTGTGCAGACTCCAGAAGCATGCGCGTCGCTTCCTGGCCGCCGCGCAGACCGCGGGCGTAAGAGGGATCGACGCTGACGGCCCAGATGACGGCGTCGCGGCCGTAATAGGCGGCGGCCTCGCGCACGCCCTGCACGAAGGCGGGCGATTGCGCGGCGGTCTGAGCGCCGTAGGCGATCCAGCCCCTCGTCAGCGCGTCACGGTTGTGGCGGCCAACGCGGTCGAGCGCCGTTTCCAGCGCGTTGGCATTGTTGGGCGAGGTGGCGCGAAGTTCGGAAACGTCGCTGTGGTAAGCGGCATACGCCGTGATGGCTGTCTGCAGATCGACATTCTCGGATGTCGTCTGCGCGCTGGCTGCGCCGCCAAGAAGGGCGACTGCCGCGGTGGTGGTCCAGGCCGTTAGGCTCCGCATCGGCTCTACTCCCTCTGAACTAGAATGGTGAGTCCGCTTTCGAGCGCGACTCGAAGCGGGCATCGTGTCCCCAAGCGCGTTAAGAACTCTTTTACTCGCGGGCCGCGATCCGGTGTCAACGAAATCAGCAGTAACGAAGCCTGCAAAAGCAGCGCCACGCGTGCGTTTGGCGCTGGCGCTGTGGCTTTGGCTGGGGGGCATTGCTCTCGCAGCGTTGTTTTCATGGCTCATGGGCGCCGAAATCAGGCTGCTCGGCCCCGCCGTAGCGCTCGGTTTGGCGCCGGCTTTAGCTGGCTTCATCCTGCTGCCCCAACTTGGGAAGAAACCCGTTGACGCGGTGTTTGTTGCGGTCTGGTTAATCTCGGGCGTGGGGCTGGTTGCCGGATCGGGCGGCGCCGCCTCGCCGCTGGCGGTAATGCTAGTGATTGCGCCGGCGTTAACGCTGGCGCTTGGGCGCCGCTGGGCGCCGGAGGCGGGGGCAGCTGCCGCTTTGGGGTTTGCGGTGGCGGCAGCGCTCGCGCCGTTTGCCGATGCGGCGGAGGTCGGCGCTTTCGCAGAAGCGGTTGCGGCGCTGTCGCTGGCGTTTGCGGCGGGACTGATGGCGCTGGGCCAGCCTGAGCGGGGGGCGGCGCGCGAGGACGCGATCGGCCAACGGATTGCTGAAGTATCGCATGAGTTGCGCACGCCGCTGACGCACATTCTGGGTTTCTCGGAAATGATCGAGCGGCAGATTTTTGGGGAGATCGCTGAGCGTTACGTGGACTATGCGGGGCTGATCCGGCGAAGCGGCACGCACCTGCTTGGGCTGGTGAACGATTTGCTGGATTTATCGAAGATCGAAGCCGGGCGGTTTGATCTCGTGCTCGAGGATTTTGACGTGCGCGCCGTCGTCGAGGATGTCGTTCGCGTCTCGCTCGACAGCGCGGAGAAGAAGCAAATTGCGCTCGGCATGGTGACACCGGAGGCGCCGCTTTTGGTTCGCGCGGACGAACGTGCAGTAAAACGGATGCTGATCAATACGGTCGGCAACGCCATCAAGTTTACCCCCGAGGGCGGCAAGGTCATGGTTCATGCGTCCGTAGTCGATGGCGCGCTGCGACTCGACACGATCGACAATGGTCCAGGCTTCCCGGAGGCCGATCGTGAGAAGCTCGGGCGGCCCTATGAGCGTGGAACAGGCGGTATGCGCGCGGAGGGGACCGGGCTTGGCTTGGCTCTCGTGCGCGCGCTGTGCGATCTGCATGGAGGCGCGATGAGCTTGCTCGACGCGCCTCGCGGCGGCGCCCTCGTGCGCATTTCGCTTCCCGTGATTTTACCTCGGGCTAACGGCGTACCGTGAGAAAGGCGCGCGCCGCGCCGATGTCGCCGACTTCCACCAGCAGGGTTTGCGAGGCGCGGCCGGTCTCGACATGAAGCTCCACGGTTTCACGCGGATCGAGCGCTAGTAAATCGCGAAAGGCGGTGTCGGGGAACGTGAACACCGCTTGGCTGCGGCCGCCGTCTAGCCGTTCGATGCTGCGCGTCGATGGCGTCATGAGCGATGCGCCAGGCGGCGGCGCGCCGGCGCTGAGGCCGCTAGCGATGCGCTGGTTTAAACTCACCTCGCTGCGGGCGCGAGCCGGATTGCGCATGACGAGGCGGGCGGACGCCGGGCCAACGCCGCCGCGCGCGATCGGCACAACGAGTGTAAGCCGCTGCGTATCGCCGCTTTGGCGGACGCCGAACGTGGCGGCGAGCGGCGCGTCGATGCTTTGGCTGAGGCGCCAGCCTTCGCTGACGCGGCGCGCCGTCCAGATGCGCTCCCAGCCGGCGAACTCCATCGTGCCGGCGTTGACCCATTGCGCGACGATGCGGCTAACGGAGGCGACGGAGGCGGCGGTGCGGGGATCGTTGCAGGCGCGCTGGCGCGCGGCGCTGACGACCGCGTTCTCCAGGTTGCGCATTTGCGCGTTGGACCAGCCGGCGCGCAGGAGCGACCCGCGCGACTGCGCGGTGCTGATAAGTAGCGCGTCACGGATGGAGGGCTGCAGCAGGCGGCACTGGGCGTCGGCTTCAATAAGGCCCCGGCGCTCGACATAGGCCTCGCGCGCGTTCGGCCCGGTTTGGGCGACCGCGGGCGCGGCGAGCGCGGCCATCAGAGCGGCGGTGAGAAGATAAGAGCGCATGCGAGCGCAAGAGGTTAAGAGAGCTAGGTTGCGTTCCGGTGAATGGAGGCCGTTCTTGGAGGAACTAAAGACGGATTTCTGGGCCAGCGCGCTCATCCGCCGCGCCCAGATCGGCGGAGCGTTCGCCGGCGTGGTGCGCAAGGGCGATGTGGACGCTGGGGCGGTGCTGGTGAAGGTGGCCACGATGAACCGCAAGGCGCGGCTTTACGCTCCGGCGCGCAATGGCGAGGGCGCGCGGATATGGCTCGACCTCTCGGCCGGGACGCTGGGGGACGATGAGGCGGAAGTGGACGCGGCGGTCCGCAAGCGGATGGAGAAGGATCCCGATCTCTGGGTGATCGAGGTGGAAGACAAATGGGGCCGCCATTTTCTGGATGAGCCGGTGGATAGCCAGGGCCCGTAGCTCCTCGTCATTCCGGGGCATCACGTAGCGATGAACCCGGAACCCGGTGGCCAACAATGTGCCGTTTGCCCCTGGGTTCCGGGCTCTCAGCTTCGCTGAGCCCGGAATGACGAAGAGTTGCGGGTGGCGCCTCCACGGCGTAAACGCGCCGCTTCACGAAAGTTGAGCTATGTCCGCCGACCCCGCTACCGAGGCCGCCCGCCGAAGAACGTTCGCGATCATCTCGCACCCCGACGCCGGCAAAACGACGCTCACCGAAAGCCTCCTCTTGGCCGGCGGGGCCATTCACTTGGCCGGCGCTGTCGCTGCGCGCGGCCAGGCGCGGCGCACCAAATCGGACTGGATGAAGATCGAGCGCGAGCGCGGCATCTCGGTGTCGTCGTCGGTGATGATGTTCGAGCACGACGGGCTCGTGTTCAATCTGCTCGACACGCCGGGCCACGAAGACTTTTCGGAAGACACCTACCGCACGCTGACCGCGGCCGACTCCGCCATCATGGTTCTCGACGCCGCCAAGGGCATCGAACCGCAAACTTTGAAGCTGTTCGAAGTCTGCCGCCTGCGCGACATCCCGATCACGACGTTCATCAACAAGATGGACCGCGAGGCGCAGGATCCGTTTGCGCTGCTGGATGAGATTCACTCGAAGCTCGCCATGGATACGGCGCCGATGTATTGGCCGGCCGCGTCCGGGCAGCGCTTTGGCGGGATGCTCGACTTGACGACGGATGAGTTCGTGCCGTTCCGAAGGCTTGAGGCGGGCGAGCAGGGCTTCGCAAACGAGGCGCGTCAGAAGCGAGGCGCTAATGATTTTTTGCTGGGCGTCACTGAAGACGTGCGCGCCGAGCTGCAAGAGACGGCGGAACTCGCGCGCGACGGCTTGCCCAAGTTCGATCTGCAGGCGTTTCGCGAAGGGCATCTGACGCCGGTTTACTTCGGCTCGGCGCTGCGGCGTTTCGGCGTGCTGGAGCTTCTGGCTGGTCTTGCCGCACACGCGCCGCCGCCGCGGCCGCAGAACGCTACAGTGAAAGCTATCGAGACTGAGGTCACGCCCGGGCGCTCAGACGTCTCGGGTTTCATCTTCAAAATCCAAGCGAACATGGACCCCAAGCACCGCGACCGGGTGGGCTTCTTCCGCATCTGCTCGGGCAAGTTTCAGCGCGGCATGACGTTGAAGACCGCGGCGGGAAAAGGGTTCAACGTCCACAATCCGCTGATGTTCATGGCGCAAGAGCGCGAGATCGCGGACGAGGCCTTTCCGGGCGACGTGATCGGCATTCCGAGCCATGGCGGCCTGCGTGTCGGGGATTCACTGTCGCAAAGCGGCGACGTCGTGTTTCAGGGCATCCCGAACTTTGCGCCTGAAATTTTGAAACGCGTGCGCGTGAAGGATCCGCTGAAGCAAAAGCACTTGCGCAAGGCGCTGGAGGCGCTTGGCGAAGAGGGCGTGACGCAGGTGTTCAAGCCGGTGCATGGCGGCGATCTCGTCGTCGGCGCGGTGGGCGCGCTGCAATTCGACGTGCTCGATGAGCGGATGAAGGCCGAGTACGGGCTCGACGTGATTTTTGAGACGTCGCCCTATCAGGCTGCGCGTTGGGTGAGCGCCGAGAGCCGCGCCGATCTTGAAGCGTTCGTCGAAAAATCAGCCGCGCAGATGGCCGAGGATGTCGACAACGCGCCAGTGTACCTAGGCAAAAGCGCCTGGGAGATCGGCTACGTGCAGGAAAAAAATCCAAAGGTAAGGTTCAGTGCGCTGAAAGATCGGGCGGCTTAGGCAGAGGCAATTATGGACACCGAGACTGCGCACCAAATTGACCGCTTAGCGCGTCACGCCCTAGGGCAACTCAATGATGTGCTGCTTGTTGCCCGGGCGAGTTGTCCTGAAGACGAATTCGTGGGGCTAAAGTCGAGCGTCGGCCGCATCATGGGAGCGATCGTAACGGATGTGCTTCAGCCCCTTTATGCAAGGCACCCAGACATCATTCCCACCGAACTGAAATAGGGTTTTGTCGCCCTAAGCAGCGCGCGCTGCTTCGGCGCTTTTGCGGACTTTGAAGAAGCGGACGGCGCGCTGCGCGGCTTCGACCGGCACGGCGTTGTACATCTTTCCGAACTCTTCGGCGCGCGCCATCGCTTCATCGCCGCCGCCTACCAGAACGGCCAAGGTGACAAACAGCGGACGCTCGATATTCGCGGCGCGGCAGATCATGGCGAGGCCCTCGATGTCGCGTCGTTCGAGCAGGCCCGCGACGGTCTGATGATCGACGCCGGTGAGTTCAGAGAGGCCATAAAGGAAGTGCGTTTGCTTGGATTCGCGATAGAGCGAGACGAGGAGGCGGGCGCTGAGTTCGCCGTTATTCTTCTTCGACGTGATGAAATTCATGGCGTTGCGCGCTTCGGTGCTTATTTCGTCGTTAGACCGGCGCATGCGCTCGCGCGCCTTGGCCAGCGCCGCGTCGAGCGTTGCGGGGTCAACCGCGGCGTTGCGCTGCATGATCTGATCGCGCAGACGTGTTTCGACCACAAAATACATCTCGTTCAGCAGATCGAGCGGCAGGTCGGCGCGCCTGACCACGCCTTCATGCAAAAGCGTGTTGCGCCGGGCGCGGTCGACCGCGGTTTCGAGGCCGGTGCGGGAGAGTTTGGCGCCGTCATTGCGGATCAGCGCATCGAGGGCGTTGTCGTCGCCGAAGCGGACGATAGCATCTGAGAGCGTCTCGCTCACTTTGTCGCGTTGCGCGACCGCTTTGATGTGCTGCTGGCTCTGGTAATTGACGACGTGCATCAGCGTCTGCTCATCGAGCACCTTGCTACGCGCTAGCACGGGGCCTGCGACCTCAAATGAGTGGCTGGCGAGATCGCGCATCAGGCCGACAGGCGCGTCTGCGGCGTCGGCGAAGGTCTCGGCGAGTTCGGCCAGCACTTCGTCCTGCATCTCCGCGGCGACGAGTTGCAGCACGTCGTCAAACAGGGCGGATTCTTTGGCGGTCCTGCTGCCTGAGGTTTCAAAGAAGAGGTCGGTGACGTCGCGCAGCAGGTCGCGACGGCGATCGCTGTCGGCGAGGCGCGCGAGTTCAACCAGTTTCGTGAAGCGGCCTTGTGACATGCCAATCCGGCTCCTTTTGCCCAGAAGTTAGTGCGCCCGCGTAAACAAAGTTTACCGGCGTCTCAATTTCGTAAGCCCAAGCGCAACTCTGGTTGCAGTGCGTCCTCGCGCTCCGGTCCGCCGAGCAATTCGGAGTCGGCGTAGTCATCGCGCGGAGGCGGCGGGTCTGATGGGTGGGCGGCCGGCGCGGTCGTCACGGTCTGTGTCGGCGCGCCGGCGGGCGCGGGGTTAACGAAAGTTTGACGCAGCGAGCCCGGCGCGCGTGCGCTGAAGCCCCATGCCCCCAAAGGGATGTCGCGCGGCGTCGTTGCGCGAAGGTCGCACTGGCCTTGCGCGGAGAAAGCCCAGGCGACGCAGAGGCCATCGTCGACGCACAGGCGGGCGCAGGCTGCGGCGTCGCGCGCCGCTAACGAGGAATAGGCGCCGGCGGCGTGGGCTGAGGCGGTCGTAGCGGCCAGCAAAGCCAGCGTTGCGAGGAAGGTGCGCATGGCCCGAACCTGTAGCAATCAGGTTAACAGAGAATTCACTCCTCCGCCGAAAGCGCCTCGCGTTTGAGTTCGATCTCCAGCCATCCGCTTTCGGCGGCTGCGTGTTCGGCGCGGGCGGCTTCCAGGCGGCGGGCGATTTTTTCAAAGCCGCCAGCGTCGCGGACGAAGGCGGCGGGGTCGGCGAGCTGTTTTTCTAGGGCGTCGATCTCGCGCGTGAGCTTGGGCATCAGCATGTCCAGTTCAGCGCTGCGGCGTTCTTCCTTGTAGCTGAGCTTGGTTGGCTTCTTCGGCGCGGACGCGGTTGGGGCCGATTGCGGCTTTGCCGGCGCTTGGCGTTTGAAGGCGGAGACGCCGCCATACTCGCGTTCAAAGTCGGCCCAGCCGCCCGGCGTTTCGGTCCAGCGGCCGGCGCCTATAGGGCCGACGATCTGGGTTGCGACGCCGTCGAGGAACGCGCGGTCGTGGCTGACGAGCAGCACCGTGCCGTCATAGCTGGAGAGCATGTCTTCGAGTGCGTCGAGCGTATCCATGTCGAGATCGTTGGTGGGCTCGTCGAGCACGAGGAGGTTGGCGGGCTTGGCCAGCGCGACAGCAAGCGCGAGCCGATTGCGTTCACCGCCAGAGAGCGCGGAAACCGGCTGGCGCAGCTGCTCGGGACCGAACAGGAAATCCTTGGCGTAGGCGGCGACGTGCCTTGGCTTGCCGCGCACGATGACCTGATCGCCGCCTTGCGGCGCAAGCGTCTGCCAGAGCGTCAAGCTATCATCGAGGATGGCGCGGGTTTGATCGACGTAAGCGATCTCAAGCCCTTCGCCCAGGCGCAAGGCGCCTTGGTCCGGTTCGCGCCGTTGCAGGAGAAGTTCAAGCAGGGTGGTTTTGCCCGAGCCGTTGGCGCCGACCACGCCAACACGATCGCCGCGCATGATGCGGAGCGAAAGGTTTGCGATGATTGGTTGTTCGCCATAGCTCTTGGAAATGTTTTTCGCTTCGATGACGAGGCGCGCGGATTCCGCGCCGCGCTCGGCTTGAAGCGCAGCCGTTTGCTGGGTTGACATAGCTTTGCGTTCGCTGCGCTCGGCGCGCATGGCTTGAAGCTTGCGGCGGCGGCCTTCGTTGCGGGCTCGGCGCGCGGTGACGCCGCGCTGCAGCCAATGCTCTTCGGCTTTAAGCCGCGTCTCCAGTCGCGCAAACGCGCGAGTTTCTTCGACATCGACGGCTTCAGCCCATTCGTCGAAATGCGCAAAGCCGCGATCGAGCTTGATGAGGCGCCGCTGGCGCAGCCAAAGCGTGGCGGTGGAGACGCGCTCGAGGAAGCGCCGGTCGTGGCTGATGACGAGAGCGGCGCCGCGGAAACTGTTAACGCGGCGCTCCAGATCTTCGATGGCGTTGATGTCGAGGTGGTTGGTCGGCTCGTCGAGCAGGATGATGTCGGCGTCAGCGGCGAAGGCGCGCGCGAGGGTCGCGCGGCGCATCTGGCCGCCGGACATCGCGATCGGCGCGCGCTCCGGGTCGAGCCCAAATGATGCGAGTGCGGCTTCGG
>JACMMP010000171.1 GCA_014378995.1 Hyphomonadaceae bacterium | reverse complement strand
CCGCGCCGGAGCGTTGCGTCGCACGTTTGGTGCGTGCGCTCCGCCGCGGCTTCGCCCGCGCGCGCTTTATCATCGCAGCGCCCGTCGCCGAGGCGCTGCGCGCGATAACCCCGCGCGAAATCACCGCCGCCGATAGCTCGTGAGTACAGCAAAAGCACTTCGCTCTTCCCAACTGCCTCGGCGACCCGCCAAGCGCAGTCAAAAGCGCTGCGCGTTCTCTTGTTGGACCGCCGGCGTCCCCGCCGGCGAGGCCCGTTCAACTGGGCGGCGTCAAAGCAGGTTGAAACACCTGGCCGGCGAGGACGCCGGCGGTCCAAGATTAAAGCCCCGCGCTCTCTTCCAATCCCAACGCAAGGTTCAAATTCTGCACCGCAGCCCCGCTCGCGCCTTTGCCGAGATTGTCGAGCAACGCCACCAACCGCGCCTGCTCATCTGTACCGAACACATAAAGGCGCATCTGATTTGTGCCGTTGAGACCTTCCGGGTCGAGCGCCTTCATCGCCGCGCTCTCGGCCAGTGGCGCGACCTCGATAAAACGTTCATTCGCATAACGCTCGCTCAGCGCCGCGTGAATATGCGCAAGCTTTGGATGACCCGGCAGCTCCCACAGATGCAGCGGCACTTCAACAATCATGCCCTGGCGATATCGCCCAACCGAGGGAGCAAAGAACGGCGGAAAGCAGAGCCCGGCGTGAATCTGCATCTCGACAACGTGCTTGTGTTGCTGCGTCAGCCCGTAAATCCGATACGGCGCGCGCGTAAACGAAGGCAAAGTCTCGTCCTCGAATTCCGCGATCATCGCCTTGCCGCCGCCGGAATACCCCGAGACCGCGTTGACGCAGACTGCGTGATCCCACGCCAGCAGCAATGGTTCGCTTTCAATCAGCGGCTTCACCAAAGCGATGAACCCCGTCGGATAGCACCCTGGATTGGAAATCCGTTTCGACGCCGCGATTTTCGCGCGCTGATCCTTGGCCATTTCCGGAAAGCCGTAAGTCCAGCCCGGCGCAACACGATACGCCGTCGACGCATCGATCACCTTCACAGCATCGTTCTCGATCAACGCCACGGCTTCTCGCGCCGCCTCATCCGGCAAACACAGGATCACCGCATCGGCGCCGTTCAACAGCCGCTTGCGCTCATCCGCATCCTTCCGCTTCGCCGGATCGATCGACACGAGTTCGATGTCGCGCCGACCTTCAAGACGCTCGCGAATCTGCAGCCCGGTGGTGCCGGCTTCGCCATCGATAAAGACTCTCATGATCAAACCGGCCAATTCCAAAGCCCAAACATGTAACCCGCGAAGTGGATCGCAAACCAGACAAAGGCCACAAAACCAACTCCGAACATCGACACAAAAGCCCAGAAATGAGCGGGAGTCGCTCGCTTCGTAACCGCTTCGCCATTCAGCGCACGCTGACCCTCCACGAGTCCTGTGGCGAATGCTTTCAATACCTCCGAAGCCATAAGGGCCGCCGCTGCTAATCCCATGGCGACCAGAGAACTGAGTTGAAAAGATCCATTGGTATCGGGCATCCTGTTAGGCAGAACGACGGGTCCCGGGCAGCAGCTGCGATCAGTGTGACCCCAGCTCCGCACATGACGATTATTGCGAAGAGTCGAATACGCCGCCAGAGCATGCCCAACTCCCACACAACAAAACGGGCGCTTCCCGTGAGAGAAGCGCCCGTCGAAACCAGAAGTGAAACGCCGACTTTAGCGCTTCGAGAACTGGAAGCTCCGGCGCGCCTTGGCGCGGCCGTACTTCTTGCGCTCAACCACACGCGGGTCGCGCGTCATGAAGCCGGCGTGCTTCAGAGCCGGACGCAAGCCCGGCTCGTAATCGGCCAGCGCCTTGGAGATGCCGTGACGCACCGCGCCAGCTTGGCCCGAAAGGCCCGAGCCGACCACCGTGCAGATCACATCGAACTCGCCTTCGCGGCCCGTGACCTTGAACGGCTGGTTGATCATCATCCGCAAAACCGGGCGCGCGAAATACGCGTCGCTGGTCTTGCCGTTAATGGTGATGGCGCCCTTGCCCGGCTTGATCCAGACGCGGGCGATGGCGTTCTTGCGCTTGCCGGTCGCGTAAGCACGGCCGAATTGATCGACCTTCCGCTCCCGCGTAATGGCGATGTGTTCGGTGCCGGTCCCCGGCGGGCGGCCGGTGATCTCACCGAGAGATTCCAGGCCCTGGCCTTGTGCAACGTCGCTCATGATCAGCCAGTCCTCGAGTTCTTGCGGTTCTTGGATTTGAAGTCGATCGACACCGGGTTTTGCGCGGCGTGCGGATGCTCGGCGCCGGCATAGACGCGGAGCTTGCCCAATTGCTTGCGCGCAAGCGGGCTTTCCTTCGGCATCATCCGCTCTATGGCCTTTTCCAGCACGCGCTCGGGATGCTTGCCCGCGAGCACCTTGCCCGCGACCCGCTCCTTGATCCCACCCGGATAACCAGTGTGGCGATAATAGATTTTGTCGGTCAGCTTCTTGCCGGTGAGCGCGACCTTCTCGGCATTGATCACCACGACATGATCGCCGGTGTCGCAATGGGGAGTGAAGTCGGCGCGATGCTTGCCGCGAAGGCGCAGCGCGATGAAGGAAGCGAGGCGGCCGACCACAACGCCCTCGGCGTCCACCACGATCCAGCCGTGGGTGACTTCCGAGGCCTTGGCCGAGCGCGTCGAGAGAGTGCGCATTGGGTATTGGTCCTAAAGAAACGAAGGCGCGCGTTTATTGCCTCGCGGAAACTGCGTCAAGAGGAGATGTTTTCTCGATACTAATCAGCAGTTTGAGATAACGGTATTGTAATACCACCGCAAACTTACCGCCATCCCATGCGCGCCCACACGAGCGCCGCCACCCAGAGCACGGCGGCGCCCAGCTGGTGCAGGAGACTGAGCGATAGCGGCGAGGCCGCCACGACGGTCAGTATCCCCAATCCCGCCTGCAGCAACGCCAATCCCGCAACCGCGCCGGCAGCCCAACGCGCGGCGCCCTGCCCTCGGATCAGCCCCGCGAGGCCAAAGCAGAGCGCAGCCAGCGCCACCGCATAGCCGGTGGTCCGATGAAGGAGATGCTGCGTCGCGTGGTCTTCAGTGAAGTTCGCCCAGAAGGGCTCAAGCATGAAGGCGCTCGCAGGGATCCATTCCCCGCCAATCCACGGCCAGTCCGCATAGGCCTTGCCGCCATCGCTGCCGGCGAGCAGCGCGCCGAGGAGAACCTGCACAAAAATCAGCGCCATCAGCGCGAAAGGCGCCCAGCGCGCCACGCCGAGCCTGACCTTCTCACGCGGCCAAGCAAATGCGCCGAGCGCAACCCAAAGCCCAAGCGCCAGGATGATCAGCGCCATGGTGAGATGGATCGCGAGCCGAACCGGGCTGACATCGAGCCGCGAAAAGAGCCCGCTCGTCACCATCCACCAGCCGATAGCGCCCTGCAGCGCGCCCAGCGCAAACAGCGCGAGCATCACACGAAAACGCCCGCGCAGACGCCCGGTGAAAAAGAAGAACAAAGCCGGCAGCAGGAAGACGACGCCCAGCACTTTGCCGAGGAAGCGATGCCCCCACTCCCACCAATAAATGTGCCGGAACTCGGCCAGCGTCATTTCGCTGTTCTGCTCTTGGAATTCGACCGTGCGCTGGTAGAGCGCAAACTCCTCGGTCCAGCGCGTCTCCGTCAAAGGCGGCGTCAGACCCTTGGTCAAATCCCATTCTGTGATCGAGAGCCCGCTATCGGTCAGCCGCGTCGCGCCGCCGACGAGGATCATAGCCAACACGAGCGCGCAGATGACCAACAGCCATCTGCCTACCCACACGTCGCGCGGGGGCCAAATATCGTCGCTGCTCATGCCTTGCGGGTTCCCTTTCCCACACCCATAGAACCCGCCAAGCTTGACGGAAACGCGGCGCGCCGCCGCGCAGGAGCGATCATGGACGTGCGTGCACGCAAAGCGATCGGCTGCGCAGGGCTTTTGGCCTACATCGCGCTCTACGCCATCGCCGCCGCGACGCTCGGCGCCTACCTTCTACCGATCCTCCCATTCTGGGCCGAACTGATCTTCTACGCTGTCGCCGGGATCATCTGGATTTTCCCGCTGAAACCGTTGTTCGCCTGGATCAATCGCGGCGCATAAGACTTGTCGGCAAAGCTCGAACTTAGTTATCGAGAAGGCGGCTGACCGTCGCGGCGCCAATCGACTTTGCGAAACGCGCATAGCTCGGCAGACGGTCCCGAGGCGCCATTGCTGGTAGGCAGGGCGATAGTCGCGACGTTTATGTTGCGCGTCGCTACGCTGGCCGTATTGAGATCACGCGTCGCCGCTGTTTGTGTTCTGCGGAGTTGTGTCGCCGTGCGCGCGGAGCGCGCGAAGCGAATTTCGGACATGGCCTGACACAACATTTTTCTGTTCCCGCAGATGAAACCTTACGCACGCCGCTGCGTTCACGGCCTGCTGCGTGCGGCGATCTATGTTGGGAGTACGCTCGCGCAGCTTTGCGATGAAAAGGATCGACATGCACGCGAGGCAGAATACCGCTGGTTTATCCACGCCCCGCGCCGCGCCGCCTCCAATTCATGTTCGGGACCATGCGCTTTTTCTCGATCTCGACGGCACACTGATCGAGATTCAGGATCGTCCGCACGCCGTTTTTGCGAGCCCGGCGCTGCGCGAGCTCCTGCGGCGCCTAAGCGATCTGATGTCCGGGGCACTTGCAGTCGTCACTGGGCGCTCCCTCGGCGATCTTGACGACATCCTTGAAGGCGCTGTCGATCATGCCGCCGGCGTGCACGGCTTTGAAATTCAGCGCGGCGCGCGCATTACCCGCGATCAGATCGAACTCACCCAACTCGCCGAGGCGCGGGCGGATCTGCGCCGATTGTTGCAGCAACACGAACTGCCGGCTCTGGTTGAAGACAAGCACGCGAGCCTCGCGCTCCATTATAGGCAAATTCCAGAAGCGGAAGAACTGGTTCAAAGCATCGCCCGCGAGATCGCCGCGAAGCGCGGCCTACGAGTGCTGCAAGGCAAGATGGTGGTTGAACTCATCGCCACCGCGCGCACTAAGGGCTACGCCGTCACCGTGCTGATGGCGGCGCCGCCGTTCAGCGGGCGCACGCCAGTCGCGATCGGCGATGACCGCACCGACGAGGACGCGTTCTCGGCCGCCACGCGGATGGGCGGCTTCGGCGTATTGGTGGGCGAACCGCGCGAAACGCACGCCCGCTATGTCCTTGCCGACCCATCGGCCGTGGCGGCGTGGCTTCAAATGGGGCTGCGCGCGGGATGAACGGCGATCTCGACCTCGCCCCGATAGGCAATTGCGCTGCGAGCGCTTTGGTGGACCGCCAAGGGCGTTTCGTTTGGGCCTGCGTGCCGCGCATCGACGGCGACCCGATGTTCTGCGCGCTGCTTTCGGGCAAAGCCGCTGACGAGCCGCAGACCGGCATCTGGGCGATCGACCTTATCGATCAGGTCAAATCCGAGCAGAGCTACGAACGCAACACGCCGATTCTCATCACGACGCTTGAAGACACGCGCGGCAACGTGTTGGAGATCGTTGATTTCTGCCCCCGCTATCGCCGCCGCAACCGGACCTACCGGCCGCTCGCGTTCGTGCGCATCGTCCGCCCGATCAAAGGCGCACCGCGCATCCGCGTGCGGCTGAACCCTGCCGTCGATTACGGCGCCCGGCAGGCTGAGCGCACGTCCGGTTCAAACCATATCCGCTATCTGGTGCCTGGCACGCTGCGCCTCACCACCAATGCGCCGATCTCTAACATCCTCGAAGAACGTGTTTTCCGAATTGAATCGGAGACGGTCTTCTTCCTGGGCCCGGACGAAGAATTTGGTGAGGACCTGCGCGCCACCTCGCGGATGATGCGCGAGAACACGAGCTTTTACTGGCGCAGCTGGGTGCGCATGCTGGCGACGCCGCTCGAATGGCAAGCCGTCGTCATCCGCTCCGCGATCACGCTGAAGCTGTGCGTCTACGAAGAAACCGGCGCCATCGTCGCGGCGATGACGACATCCATTCCGGAAGCCCCCAATAGCGGACGCAACTGGGACTATCGCTTCTGCTGGTTGCGCGACGCCTATTACACCGTTCAAGCGCTCAACCGGCTCGGCGCGGCCGACATCCTGGAAGGCTATCTCTCCTATTTGCGCAACATCATCGATGCGGCGCCGAGTGGGCGCATTCAACCGGTTTACGGCATCGGCATGGAGCCGATCCTTCAGGAAGCGGAAGTCACGACCCTCGCAGGCTATCGCGGCATGGGGCCGGTGCGGATCGGCAATCAAGCGCACGAGCATCATCAACACGATGTCTACGGCCAGATCGTGCTGTCTACCGTCCAGGCGTTCTACGACACGCGTCTCTTCCGCCCGGCCGGCATGGATGATTTCCTGTCGCTCGAAAGCGTCGGCGAGCGCGCCTACGACGTCTACGACAAGCCTGATGCGGGCCTATGGGAATTTCGCACCCGCGAGGCGCCCCACACCTATTCGGCCATCATGTGCTGGGCTGCGTGCGACCGGCTCGCGAACGCCGCTCGCCAACTCGGCGCTGAAGATCGCTCACAGCACTGGCGCAAACGCGCCGACGCGATGCGCCGCCGCATCGAGAAGGAAGCCTGGAATTCCGATCTCGGCCGCTTTGCCGCAACACTCGGCGGCGCGGAAATGGATGCAAGCCTGCTACAGGCGCTCGACACGCGCTTTCTAGCGCCCGACGATCCGCGCTTTCTGGCAACGCTCGAACATCTGGAGCGCGATCTTCGCCGCGGCGACTACGTGCTGCGCTATGCCGACGAAGACGATTTCGGCAGGCCGGAAACGGCGTTCAACTTCTGCACCTTCTGGCTGATCGAGGCCCTGCACCTGGTCGGCCGGCGCGACGAGGCGCGCACGCTGTTCGAGCATATGCTTGAGCGCCGCACCCGCGCCGGATTGCTTTCGGAGGATTGCGATCTGACCACCGGCGAAGCGTGGGGCAATTATCCGCAAACCTACTCGCTGGCGGGCATGATCAATTGCGCCGTGCTGCTGAGCGATGGCTGGAGCACGGTGCGATGAGCCGCCTCATCGTCGTGTCCAACCGCGTAACGCCGCCGCAAGCGGAAGGCGCTGGCAGCCAAGGCGGCCTCGCCATGGCCATCAGCGCCGCGCTGCGCGAATATAGCGGCGTCTGGTTTGGGTGGAGCGGCCAGTCGACGCCGGAATTCACCGGTCAAATTTCTACGCAGAGCGCGGGCGGCGTCACCGTCGCCACGATGGACCTGGAAGAACAGGACATTCAGGAATATTATAACGGCTACGCCAACCGCACGCTCTGGCCGCTCTTCCACTATCGCATCGATCTGACGCAGTACGAGCGCTCCTACGGCGCGGGCTATGCGCGAGTGAACGCGCGCTTTGCCGACATGCTGATGCCGCTGATCGCGGGCGAAGACCTGATCTGGGTGCAGGATTATCACCTGATCCCGCTGGGGCGCGATCTGCGCGAACGCGGCGCCAAGAACGCAATCGGCTTTTTCCTGCACATACCGTGGCCCGCACGCGAATTGCTGGCGACGCTGCCACGCCACCGGCAGCTGGTGGAGGCGCTGTTTCACTACGATGTCGTCGGCTTCCATACCGAGGAATGGAAGAACGCGTTCGTCAGCTACGTGCTGCACGAGGCCGGCGGCATGCAGCTCTCGGACGGCAGCGTCCATTGCTTCGGGCGCACGACAATGCCACGAGCGTTTCCGATCGGCATTGACGCCAAGGGCTTTGCCGCGTTGAAGCAGTCCGAAGTGGGCGCGGAAAGCTACGCCCGCATGATCGAGAGCAAGGCCGGGCGCAAGATGCTGCTCGGCGTCGACAGGCTCGATTATTCCAAAGGCATTGACGAACGCCTGCTCGCTTACGAGCGGCTGCTCAACGAAAGCCCTGAGCTGAAGCGTGAGATTTTCATGCTGCAGATTTCCACCGCAACCCGAACCGAGGTGGACGCCTATCAGGACATGTTCGCGCGCCTCGACGCCCTCTGTGGCCGCATCAATGGCGCCCACGCCGAGATGGATTGGATTCCAGTCCGCAATGTCCATCGCATGCATTCGCGCGAGGAACTGGCCGGCATCTATCGCGCCGCCGACGTGGCGCTGGTGACGCCGCTCCGCGACGGCATGAATCTCGTCGCCAAGGAATTCGTCGCCGCGCAAGACGAGGACGACCCAGGCGTGCTGGTGCTTTCGCGTTTCGCCGGCGCGGCGCAGCAAATGCACGAGGCGCTGATCGTCAATCCGTTCAGCCAAGAAGATGTCGCCGACGCGATCCGCCGCGCGCTGGCGATGCCGGCGGACGAGCGCCGCAAGCGCTGGCGGGCGTTGATGGAAGGGGTCGAGCGCGACGACGTGGTGGCGTGGCGGGACAGCTTCGTCGGCACTCTGGAAGCCGCCCGCGATAAAGGCCGCAAGCCCAAGCCCCCCCGCATTGCGGCGTCGCGCCGGGACGGCTAAGAGGGCCCTCCCGCGCGCCAGACTTTGGTGTGGGGCCGGTTCGGAGCGTAGCGCAGCCCGGTTAGCGCACCAGTCTGGGGGACTGGGGGTCGAGAGTTCGAATCTCTCCGCTCCGACCAACAAAAGCCCGCGCCGAGCGGGGCGCGCAGCAGCGTCCAAGGTGCGACCATAACAATTGCGATCTTGCGGGAGATGACACCTGTCATGCCCCTGCACTGACGCCGCGCACTCACCAGCGCGCCCGAGACCTGCTCTCTTGGCGTTGCATCGCCGAGGAGAACGCCCGTGCCGCCAGCCACTTCACCGATCGTCGCCCGCTTGAAGGGGGTTGCGAAATCCTATTCCGGACGATCCGTTCTGAAAGGCTTCGACTTCGCGCTTGAGGCGGGATCAGTAACTGCGCTGCTCGGCCCCAACGGAGCAGGCAAATCCACCGTCGCGGGTTTGATTACTGGCCGCCTCGCGGCCGACGCTGGAGCCGTGACATTGTTCGATCGCGACCCGCGCGACGCCGATGCGCGTGCGCGCATGGGCGTGATGCTGCAGGCGGCGGGGTTGCCAGAGGCGTTGACCGTCGCCGAAGCGGTCGCCCTGCACGCGGGCTACTTCAAACGCCGCTTGAAGACCAAGGATGTGCTTGAGCAAGCGGGCCTCACCGCGCTCGCAAAACGCCGCTGCGACAAGCTCTCCGGCGGCGAGCAACGGCGCGTGCACTTTGCCCTCGCCATCGCCGGCTGCCCGGACTTTCTTGTGCTCGACGAGCCAACCACTGGCTTCGATCCCGAAGCGCGCCGCGCCATGTGGCGCCTCGTGCGAGAGAAGGCCGACGCCGGCGTCGCCGTCCTGCTCGCCACGCATCACATGGATGAAGCCGATGCGCTGGCGGATCGGATCGTCGTCATCGCCGACGGCGAGATCATCGCCGATGGCCCGCCCGCGGCGATCAAAGCGAAAGTTGCCGGCTCGACCATTCGCATTCGCACCGCGCTTTCACCTGCGCATTTGCAGATGCTGCCCGGCGCGGCGAAAGTCGATCAGCGCGGCGCCGACACGGCGATCCTCACCACCAACGCACGCGCCACGCTCGAAGCGCTGTTCAGCGCCGATCCCGCGCTCACCGATTTCGAAGTGGCCAGCGCCTCGCTGGAGGATGCGCTGGCTGACATCATCGCCAACACCGTGAAGGAGGCCGCATAATGTCCGCTCTCGTTTCCGCCGCGCCTGGCGTGTACGGCCGCGAAGCCGGCGCGGAAGTCATCAAGTCCGCGCGCATGCCGCAATTCATTATCCCGACCATCATATTGCCGCCTGCCTTCTACGCGCTGTTTGCGCTCGGCATGGGCAATGGCGACGTCGAGATGGCCACGCACACGCTTGCGACCTTCGGTGTCTTCGCGGTGATGGGTCCCGCCCTCTTCGGCTTCGGCGCCAATGTCGCCGGTGAGCGTGAGAACGGCCAGCTTGAACTAAAGCGGCTTTCGCCAATGCCGGCCGGCGCCCACATCGTGGCCAAGCTCGTGGCGACGATCGTGTTCAGCGTTATCGCCTTCGCCATCATCTATGGCCTCGCCATCTTCGCTGGCGTTGACTTAAGCCCATCGCAATGGGCGATCCTGACAAGCGTGCACGTAATCGCGGTGTTTCCCTTCGCGCTGATCGGCCTGGGCTTCGGTTATCGCCTCGGCCAGAAGGGCGCCATCGCGATCGCCAACATCGTCTTTCTCGCCATGGCGGTGATGGGCGGTTTGTGGATGCCGGTCGCCGTGCTGCCGGAAGTGATCCAGACCATTGCGTGGGCGCTGCCCTCCTATCATCTGGGCGAACTCGCACTGATGGCGGCCGGGCAAAGCGATGCGGCCAATTTTTGGCTCCACGCCGGTCCGCTGGCGTTGATCACATTGGCCGCGGCGATCTTCGCTTGGACAGGCCAAGGCCGTCACGCCGCTTGACCGCGATCGAGGTTTGCGTGGAGTCTGCCGACATGACGAAGCAAGAGCGGCAAGAACGGGCCTGGCCGAAGTGGTTCAGCATCGACGGCCCCTACATCTGGCTGGCGTACCTTCCGTTCTTCTTCATTCCTTGGTTCTTCAGCACGCCGACGACGCCGCAAATCGTCGGCGGGCTCGTTGGCCTAACTGTGTTCCTAGGGCTCTACTTCGCGGCCGTCCCAACCGCCGGCGCGCGGCTTATCGGCTACGCGGCGGCAATCTTAGTTTTGTCATTCGCGCTCGCGTTTACGCACGGCAATTGGACGGTCATCGCCATTTACGCCGCGGCCTTGATCGCACAGCTGCGCCCAATGCGGCGCGCGAGCATCCTTCTTGGCGCCTTCGCCATAACTACCCTCGCGGCCGGTCTCGCTCTTCAGCAAAGCCCGTTCTATTGGGCGTTCGGCGTGTTCTTTATGGTGATGGTAGGCGCCGCGAACATCTCCCGCGCCGCGCTTGAAGATAAGAACCGCGCGCTCGCTAACGCGCAGGAGGAGGTCAAGCAAATGGCGGCGACGGCCGAGCGCGAACGCATCGGCCGCGATCTGCACGATCTATTGGGCCGCACGTTGACGCTCATCGCCATCAAGGCCGACCTTGCCGTGAAGCTCTCGCCGCGTGACCCCGCGCGTGCGGAAACGGAGATGCGCGAAGTCGCCGCCGCCGCGCGCGATGCGTTGGCGGAAGTACGCGCCGCCGTCGCCGGCATGACCGGCGCCACCCTTG
>JACMMP010000170.1 GCA_014378995.1 Hyphomonadaceae bacterium | reverse complement strand
CGCAAGCGCTCAACGTTGCCGACGACGTCCGCGAAATGTGAGATGGTGCGCGGATCGGATATGTCGCGTTTTTGCGCTACGTCGCTCATCACCAAATGATGGCGCACCAGCCAGCCGACGAGATCGATCTCCTCTTGCGGCAGGCCAAGGCGTTCGCATGCGGCGCGCGCCGATTTCTCGCCTTCGATCTGCTGATCGCCCTCTCCCTTTCCGGTGTCGTGCAGCAGCATGGCGAGATAAAGCGCACGGCGATTGATGATCTTGGAGAAAATCTCGGTCGCGAGCGGGTGCTGGTTCTTGTGGCGGCCATGCTCGATCTCGGACATGGCGTCGATCGCTTGCAGCGTATGCTCATCCACCGTGTAGTGGTGGTACATATTAAACTGCATCTGCGCGACGATGCGGCCGAATTCCGGCACGAACTTGCCGAGCACGCCGGCTTCATTCATCAGCCGCAGCACGGCGCCGGGATGACGACGGGACGTCGCGGCCTCAAGAAAGGCGGCGCGCGCTTCGGCATCCGTGCGCCACGAAGGGGGCATACGTCGCGCGCGCCGCGCGGCTTCACCCAGCGCTTCGGGGTGCACATCAAGATCGCGCTGGTCGGCGATGGTGAAGAGACGGATGACATTGGCCGGATGGTCCAGCACTTCGGGCGCTTCGATGTTGAGGCGCCCGCCTTCGACGTGGAAGCCCTTCTCAACCTCGGCCGCGCGCTTGCGGCCGGTGGGCAACAAGCGTTGCAATCCGCGCGGCGCATTCTTGGCGTTGTCGGCCTCCAGCCGCGCGCACAGGATGCGCGTCAACGCGCCGACTTCCTTGGCGATCAGGAAATAGCGCTTCATGAAGCGCTCGACTTCGCTGTTGTTGGCGCGCGCGCCATAGCCCAGCCGCTTGGCGAGCTCTGGCTGCAGATCGAACGTCAGCCGCTCTTCGGCGCGTCCGGTGATGAAGTGCAAATGGCAGCGCACGGTCCACAGAAACTCGAGCGCGCGGCGGAACGCGAACCGCTCCTCCTCGCTAAACACGCCTGCCTCGACGTAATCGCGCGGCCGCAAAAAACCGTAGCGATGGCGCGCCATCCAAAACAGCGTGTGGAGGTCGCGAAGGCCGCCCTTGCCTTCCTTGATGTGAGGCTCAACCATGTAACGCGATGCGCCGATGCGGGCGTGGCGCTCGTCGCGCTCCTTCAGCTTGGCGGCGATGAAGCCGGCATGATCGCGCGCGGCGACCTCTTTGCGAAAGCGCGTCTGCAGCTCTTCGGCCAGCGACGCATCGCCGGCGACGCGGCGCGCTTCCAAAAGCGCCGTCTGGATCGTGTGATCCTCGCGCGCGAGCTTCAAGCACTCGTCGATATTGCGCGAGGAATGGCCGACCTTCAGGCCCATGTCCCAGAGCATGTAGAGCATGTACTCGGTCACGCTCTCGGTGAAGGGCGTCGGTTTGTAAGCGCGTAGGAACAGGAGATCGAGATCGGAGGACGGCGCAAGCTCGCCGCGGCCGTAGCCGCCGACGGCGACGATGGCGAAGCGTTC
Source organism: Hyphomonadaceae bacterium (assembly GCA_014378995.1). Lineage (GTDB taxonomy): Bacteria > Pseudomonadota > Alphaproteobacteria > Caulobacterales > Aquidulcibacteraceae > Vitreimonas. The sequence goes on along the minus strand of JACMMP010000170.1, from coordinate 10,352 downwards.
GCCCTGCGTTGGGTTACGGGCGCGGAAAACGTGCGTCGTGGTGTAATCGAAGAGCGCGCTGACGACCTCGTCCGCCACCGCGCTGAGAAGCCGCGCCACGGCCAAACCGTTCTCGCCAGCCTCTAGCCGCTCCTTGGCGATCATCCGGCCCCGAAACAACGCCCCGTGCAGGAGCTTTTGCACCGTGCTCCGCGCCCCCTCGCCTTCCGCAGCGAAAGCGGCGCTCAGTTGCGTGCGCAGATGGACGCCATCGACGACGTGCTCAATGCGGGCGGGCTTCAGCGGGGCGGCCATGTCACTGTTATTTCGTCATTCTGGGGAGAAGGCGCCACACAAACACGCGCCTGAGGTGACTTCTTCGTAAAACAGCACACGCAAACTTGCCTCAATTCGCGGGCACAGCCAAAGCTACGGTTTGGGCACTTCCCGGGAGACCTAGTAGATGCGCAAAAGCGGCGGCAAGACGATCCGGCTGAACCCAGTCGATCAGGAGCATCAGGTGCACGACCACCCTGCTCGCGCCAACCTCGAAGCGCTCATGGACCAGAAGCTGTTCTTCCAGCGCATCAAGAGCGAGCGGGCGTCGGCATATTGGTTCGCAGCCTCGCTTTGGGGCGTGTCCGGCCTCGTCCTTGGCGCCATCCTGGGCGTCTATGTGACCCTCGTTGTGCAGAACGGTTCAGCCGACATTTGGCGTGAAAACTTCATTGCCGGCGCGGCAGCCGATGCGGCGCGCCAAAGCGTCGATGGCCGCCGGCCCATGCTCAACGACCCGGCCGACCAAACGCCGCCAGAGCCGCAGCCGTAATTAATCGTCCGATTTCAGAGCTTTGAGCCGATAGAGCGCCTCCAGCGCCTGCTTCGGAGAGAGGTTGTCTGGCTGGATCTCAGCTAGCGCCGCTTCAAGCGCGGACGGCGCCGTATCGGCGATCACCTGCGCAAAAAGCGGCAGGTCATCTACGATTTCCACCCGCGCCGCGCCGCCGGTTGCCTCCAAACGCGCCAGCACGGTGCGCGCGCGCTCCACCGCGCCGCGCGGCAGACCGGCAAGCTTTGCCACCTGAATACCGTAAGAGCGGTCTGCCGGCCCGGACGCGACCTCGTGCAGAAAGACGAGATCGCCCTTCCATTCCTTTGCGCGCAGATGCGCATTCGCGCCGCCCTCGAGCTTTTCGGCCAGCCGTGTGAGTTCGTGATAATGGGTGGCGAAGACGGCCCGGCAGCAATTTACCTCGTGCAGGTGCTCGGCCACCGCCCAGGCGATGGCGAGGCCATCGAAGGTGGCGGTGCCGCGGCCGATCTCGTCGAGCACCACCAGCGCGCGCGATCCGGCCTGATTGAGGATGGCGGCGGTTTCGACCATCTCGGTCATGAAGGTGGAGCGACCGCGAGAGAGATCGTCCGAGGCGCCGACGCGCGCGAACACACGGTCGACGATGCCGAGACGCAGTCTTCGCGCCGGCACGTAGGAGCCGGCTTGGGCCAGCACGGCCAAGAGCGCGATCTGGCGAAGATACGTGCTCTTGCCTGCCATGTTGGGCCCGGTGACCATCAGCAGCCGCGGGCCTGACTTGCCTTCGGCGTCGAGGCGCGCGTCATTTGGCGTAAAGCCCTGCCCTTCGCGGCGCACGCCATGGTCGACAACAGGGTGGCGCGCGGCTTCGGCCAGCAGCGCGGTGGTGTCGTCGATTTCCGGGCGCGTGGCTTCCGCCTCCTCCGCCCATTCCGCCAATGCCGCAGCAACATCGAGCGACGCGAGCGCTTCGGCTGCGGCGCGAATGGCGGATTCGTTGGCGGCGGCGCGCGCGGCGAATTCTTTGAACAGCGCCAGTTCGCGCGCGAGCGTCGCTTCCCCGGCGCGCGAAATCTTGGCGTCCAGTTCGGCAAGCTCGGTCGTGGTGAAGCGGATTGAGCCGGCGTTGGTCTGTCGATGGATGAAGCGCGCATTCAGCGGCGGCGCCATCAACGCTTCGGCCTGCTTTGGAGTCGCGTCGATGTGATAGCCGAGCACGTTATTGTGCTTGAGCTTTAGGCCAGCGATGCCGGCTTCCTCGGCGTAGCTTGCCTGCAAGGCGGCAATGACCTTTCGGCTGTCGTCCCGTAGCGAACGCGCATCGTCGAGCACCGCGTCGTAAGCAGCCGCGATGAAGCCGCCATCGCGCGCGAGCAGCGGCAGATCAGCCGCTAAAGCGCGCTCCAAGGTCTGCGCCAAGCTCGCGCTTTCTGACTGTGAGGCAAGCGTCAGCGTCGCGCAGGCCGACGCGACCGCGTTGGGGGCGTCTTGGGCCAAGCCCATGCAGCGCGCTGCGGCGCGGTCTCCAGCGAAAAGCCCGTCGCGTAAACTCGCGAGATCGCGCGGCCCTCCGCGGCCCAAAGCCAGGCGCGTCAGCGCGCGCGCTAGATCGCCGGCGGCGCGCAATTCCTCGCGAACCCCGCGCCGGCGCTCTCGCTCGCCGCGAAAGAATTGCACCGCGTCAAGCCGCGCATTGATCGCAGCAACCTCCGTCAGCGGACGCGAGAGGCGTTCGGCCAATAAACGCCCGCCAGCAGCTGTGACCGTGCGATCGACGCAAGCGAGCAGCGAGCCGTCACGACCGCCGCGCACCGAGCGATCGATTTCGAGCGCCGCGCGCGTCGCGGCGTCAATCGCCATGAAAGCGCGCTCGGCGTTGCGGCGCGGCGGGCTGAGACGCGGCGCTGCGCCCGCCTGCGTAAGCTCGATATAATCGAGCAGCAGCCCCATCGCCGATAGCTCCGCCGCGGTGAAGTCACCAAACGCGTCCAGCGCCGCAACTTCGAACGCTGCTTTAATCCGCCGCACAGCCGCTTTCGCATCACCCTTCACCTCGGGACGAAGTGTCAGCGCCGCGCCGGTGATGCGCGCAGCTTCGTTCACCTGCGCGCTTTGGCTATCGATCACCAGCAGCTCTGCTGGCGCAAGCGCTGCGATCTCGCCCTCCATCTCCGCGAGCTTCACCAGGCGGGTCTCGAAGGCGCCCGTGGAAATGTCCGCCCAGGCGATTGCGGCCGCCTCGCCATCAAACGCCACCGCAGCCAAACGGTTGGCCGCGCGTGCGTCGAGCAGCCCCTCCTCCGTCAACGTGCCCGGCGTGACGACGCGCACGACGCCGCGATGCACGATCGACTTCGCGCCGCGCTTCCTCGCCTCAGCAGGATCTTCGAGCTGTTCGCAGATCGCCACCTTGAAGCCGGCGCGGATCAACTTGGCGAGGTAATTTTCGGCCTGATGCCAAGGCACGCCCGCCATCGGAATCGGCTCGCCGCCGTGCTGACCGCGTTTGGTGAGCGTGATGCCGAGGGCGCCAGCCGCCTTCTCGGCGTCTTCGAAGAAGAGCTCGTAGAAGTCGCCCATGCGGAAGAACACCAGCGCATCGGGATGCTCGGCCTTGGCGGCGAGATATTGCGCCATGAACGGGCTCGCGCGCACCGGCGCTGGATGTGAAGAATCTGCCACTGTGAAGCCTTAGCGGCTCGGGTCGGTGGCGGCGAGGCCTGCTTCGTGCTATGTCTTTCGGGTGGACGACGGAAGAACGATCACAGTGACGCTACCCAACGATCTCATCGAGAGTCTCGATGAGGCCGTGAAAACGGGCGAGTACACCTCAAGGGACGAGGCCGTTCGCATTGGAATAGAAGCTCTGGAAGCAGATCGATTGATAGAACGGATCGGCTTGGATCGGGTTCGACAAATGTGGGCGGAAGGGCTGGCAAGCCCTTCGAAGGACGCGGGACCCGTCTTTGCCCGGCTCCGGGAAAAGTACCGGCGCGTGGCGCAAGAGCGCAAAGCCTAGTGCGACTCGAGATTGCGGAGCGCGCGGAGCAAGATATCGAGGAGATCGGCGATCATATCGCGCTCGACAGCCCTCTCGCCGCAGAGGGCGTTGTGGCTAAAATTGAAGCGAAGTTCGCAGCTATCGCCCAACAGCCTTTGCTCTATGCAGAACAAAGCGACATCGCTCCAGGCTTTCGGCGCGCGCTAGTCTATCCATACTCAATTTGGTTCCGGATCAAAGACGTAGATACTGTCCGCATCGAACGCGTCGTGCATGGTGCGCGCGACCTACAGCCGCTTTTTGAGAGCGAGGGCTAAACCGCGCTTGCTGGTGCGGCGCGCCCAGTTAGTGTTGCAGACCGTTTCACCGAGCGTTCCTTTCCCATGCCCGACTCCAAGAAGAGCTTTACCGACGAAGAAGCGCTGGATTTCCACCGCATACCGACGCCGGGCAAGATTTCCATCACGCCGACCAAGCCGATGGCGACGCAGCGCGACCTGTCGCTAGCGTATTCGCCCGGCGTCGCGGCGCCCGTGCGCGCCATCGCCGAGGATCCGGATAAGGCCTACGATTATACCTCAAAGGGCAATTTGGTCGCCGTCATCTCCAACGGCACCGCCATCCTCGGGCTCGGGAATTTGGGCGCCATGGCGTCAAAGCCAGTGATGGAAGGCAAGTGCGTGCTGTTCAAGCGCTTCGCGGACGTCGACTCGATCGACATCGAGGTGACCACACAGGACATCGAAGAGTTCATCACCACAGTCCGCAACATCGGCCCGACCTTCGGCGGCATCAATCTGGAGGACATCAAGTCCCCGGAATGCTTCATCATCGAAAGCCGCCTGCGGGATGAACTCGACATCCCTGTGTTCCACGACGATCAGCACGGCACCGCGATCATCGCCGCGGCCGGCTTACTCAACGCCTGCGAACTGACCGGTCGGAATTTGAAGGACATCAAAGTTGTCGTCAGCGGCGCCGGCGCCGCAGGGCTTTCCTGCACCGCGCTGATCAAGCAGCTCGGCGTGCCGCACGATAACGTCATCATCTGCGACCGCGAGGGCGTCGTCTATCGCGGGCGTGAGAAAGGCATGGACCAGTTCAAGTCTGTGCACGCCGTCGACACCAAGGCGCGCACATTGGCTGAGGCGGTCAAGGGCGCCGACGTGTTCATGGGGCTTTCCGCGGCCGGCGCGATGACGAAGGACATGGTGAGGTCGATGGCGAAGAAGCCGATCATCTTCGCCATGGCCAATCCCGATCCGGAGATCACCCCGGAAGAGGTGCACGAGGTGCGCAAGGACGCAATCGTCGCTACCGGCCGGTCGGACTACCCGAACCAAGTCAACAACGTGCTTGGCTTTCCCTACATTTTCCGCGGCGCACTCGACGTCCGCGCGCGCACCATCAACGAAGCGATGAAAGTCGCGGCAGCGCGGGCATTGGCGGAGCTGGCAAAGCAAGACGTGCCGGACGAAGTCGCCGCCGCTTATCACGGCCGGCGGCCGAAGTTCGGGCCGGACTACATCATTCCCGCCCCTTTCGATCCGCGGCTGATCTCGGAAATTCCCCCGTTCGTAGCGCAAGCGGCGATGGATAGCGGCGTCGCCCGCAAGCCGATCACCGACATGCAAGCTTACAAGCAAGCGCTCGCGCAGCGGCTCGATCCGACCGCGGCGCTGATGCAGCGTGTGCAGACTGTCGTGCGGCGCAAGCCAAAATGCATCGTCTTCGCGGAGGGCGAAGAAGCGGCGGTCATTCGCGCGGCCTTCGCATTCAAGGAGCTGGGGCTCGGCGATGCAGTGCTCGTCGGCCGTGAGGAGCTGGTGCGCGCGAACATGGCGCAGCTCGGCGTCCCCGCGCAGGCGAATTTGCGCATCGAGAACGCACGGCTCTCCGAGCACAACACCGAATACACCGACTATCTCTATGAAAGACTGCAGCGCTTCGGCTTCCTCTATCGCGACGCCCAGCGCCTGGTGAACCAAGACCGCAACGTGTTCGCCGCGTGCATGGTCGCGCTTGGCCACGCGGACGGCATGGTCAGCGGCGTCACGCGCAATTACGCGACGGTGCTGGACGATGTGCTGAAAGCGATCGATCCGGCGCGGGGCGAGCGCGTCATGGGCATGTCGATCGTGCTGATGAAGGGGCGCACGCTGTTCGTCAGCGACACGGCTGTGACGGAGTTTCCCGGCCCGGAGGAGCTGGCGCAAATCACGCTGCAATCTGCGGCGATGGCGCGCCAGTTCGGCGCAGCGCCGCGCGTCGCCCTGCTCTCGCACTCCAACTTCGGCAATCCGAAGATGGAGCGGTCGGAGAAAATCCGGGAGGCGGTGTCCATCCTTGACCGGCGCGAGGAGATCGATTTCGAGTACGAAGGTGAGATGAACGTCGATGTCGCGCTGCATTCGAACATGCGCGAGCTGTACCCGTTCTCGCGCCTCTCCGAACCCGCCAACGTGCTGGTGATGCCGGCGCTGCACTCGTCCTCGATTGCGACCAGCCTGCTTGCGACAGCCGGCGGCGCCACCGTGATCGGGCCAGTGCTGACCGGGCTCTCCAAGCCAATCCAGATCGCCCCGCTCGGCGGCGCGGTGTCGGACATCGTCACTTACGCGACGTTGGCCGCGTTCCAGGCGGCAGAGCAGCAGCCGGACTAAGCCGGGGCCGGCGCCTCTTCGTTCACGGGATCGCTCCCAGGAGGTGAGCGTCGCATCACGGCGACCGCGAAGATGAAGGCGGCAATGCCGATAACGCCGGAATAGATAAAAAACGTCATGTAGCCGGCTGCGAACGCCTCGGCGGGGATACCGCGCTCCTCAACGAGATTCGCGAACGCGCCCGGCGACATGGTTGTGAACCAGCCGCGCAGCCACTCGCTCTCCCCTGCCGCCGCCGCCGCTGTCGCGCCCTCGACAATGCGGCCGGAGATGGCGGCGAGAATTTTACCGGGCAGTGCATAGAGCGACGAGAAAAGCGCGTATTGCGTCGCTGTGAAGCCGAGGCTCGTGAGGCTCGACATGTAAGCGATGAGTGCCGTGCCGGCGATGCCGGCTGAGATGTTGTCGATCGCGATGCAGGCATAGAGGCCAGGCAGCCAGGGGCCGGTGAACACCAGCGCACCGAACGCGATGTTTGAAAGCGGCTGCACGATCGCACCGACGATGAGCGTGCGCATCAAGCCAAACCGCGCCACCATGTATCCGCCGAGGCCTATGCCGGCCATTGACATGATGACGCCGAACAGCTTGCGCGCGCCAGCGATCTCATCGAGCGAGAAGCCGACATCGACATAAAACGCCGTCATCAGATTGAGCACGAAGTCGGCAACGCGATAAACGCAGATCATCGCAAGAATAAGGGCGCCGGTGCTGCGGTAGCGCTTGAAAAAATCTTCAAGCGGCTCTTTCAACGTGCCCGCGAAATAGGCGCTCGGACGTGACTTGAGCATCGGGTAAGTCGCGAACGCGACGATGGCCAGACCTACGCCGACGCCAAGCACCTGCCACATGGCGCCCCAAGGCTTGCTTGTCCACAGCTCGGCAAACGCTGGCGCTGCGTCGGCCAGGCCAACCCACGGGAACATGAAGCTGATCGGCTCAGGCTTGCCGGAAAGACCGGCGCCGATAAAGCACGCCCCGAACACCATGAGCGAAATGCGCGCGATCCATTCGATCGCTTCCATCCACACGGGCGTCGTTGCGGGCGGGAACGGCTTGGGTTCAACACTCTTTTCCCGCGGCGCGAAAAGTACCCCGAGCATGCCAATACCCATGACGACCGCCATCGCCGAATACGATGCAGTCCAGCCGATGCGCGAAGCAAGGAAGAGCGGCGCGGCGCCCGAGACAACGACCGCGAGGCGATAGCCCCATTGATAGGCAGCCGCCATCACGCCCTGGCGTTCAACCGCGGCCACCTCGATACGCCACGCGTCGATGGCGATGTCCTGGGTTGCGCCAAAGAGCGCGGTGATCACCGCTAAGACCGCGACGACGCCAATGAGGTTGATGTCCGGATCGGGCTGGACAGCGCCCTCCACACCACCAGCCACCGCCGCGGAAACCGCCGGCATGTTGACGGCGATAGCCCATATCCCGAACACGATGCCGATCTGCGCCAGCAGCATCCAGGAGCGGCGCTTACCGAACAGCTGGTAAAGCACGGGGATGCGCACGCGATCGACGATCGGCGCCCAGAGAAATTTAATCGCGTACGTGATGGTGACCAAGCTGAAGAGCGTGATCACGTCGAGCGGGAGTTTCGCCTGCCGCATCCATGCGGAGATCGTGTCATAGAGAAGCAAGTTCGGCAGTCCCGCAGCGAACCCTAGCGTCAGCATCACCAGCGTGCGCCGATCCACGAAGGCGACGATCGCGTCCCAAGTGGAGCGCTTCGGCTCTGCGGCTGCGTCAGACATGCTGGGTTCCTCCGCCCGCTTTATTTGCGCGCGAACGTGGCGGGGTTCGGGCGGTCGGTAAAGCGGGTCGCGACCGCGAGCAGCCGCCCGGCGTCGATCGGCTTGGTGACGAAGTCGTCCATACCGGCCTTGCGGGCGCGGGCGCGCTCCTCTTCGCCGGTGTCGGCGGTGAGTGCGACGATGGGCGTCGCCGCCGAGGGCCCCGCCCCGGCGCGAATGCGCTCGGCGGCGCTCAGGCCATCGAGCCGCGGCATGCGGATGTCGAGCAGGATGAGGTCAAAAGCTGCGGCGGCGGCGGCGGCCACCGCCTGCTCACCGTCGCGCACCTCGGTTACGAGACAGCCGGCGCGCGCGAGCAATGTGCGGGCGAGCAGCGCATTGATTGGATTGTCCTCGGCCAGCAGCACGCGCAGGCCCTTAAGGCCGCGCGGCGCGGCGTCGGCCTGTTGCACGTGCTCGACCAAAGTGCGGTCGGCGTCTCCCAGCGCGACCTTGATGCGCTCGGCCAGGGACCGGCGGCGGACTGGCTTCAATGTGTAGTGCTCAATCCCGGCGGTGCGGCAACGCTCGATCGCCTCGCGCTTCTCCTGCGCGATAAGCGCGATCACAACGCGGGCGCTGCGCTTCAGCGCGTCGAGCTCTTCGCCGTCGGCGTCGTCACGCCAATCGAACAGGATCACGTCCGGCCTATCTTCGCGCTCAACCAGCGAGGCGCCCAGCGAGACCACGGCTGCGCGCAACGCCTGCGGCAGCACGGCCGAGTGGCTCAGCACGCAAACGCGAACGTCCTTCAGCGACAGCATCGCGCGTTGGGTGCCCTCGACCGGCGCCAATGGCAGTTCGACCCAGAAGCTCGCGCCGAATCCCGGCCGCGAGACCAGGCCGACCTCCCCGCCCATCGCGTGCGCAAGTTTTTTTACAATGGCGAGGCCGAGACCCGTTCCGCCGTGCCGGCGGGCGACGCCAGCGTCGGCTTGGGCAAATTCCTCGAAAATGAGCGATTGCTTTTCCGGCGGCACACCGGGGCCAGTGTCGCGCACATTGAACCGCAGCCGCCCGCTCGGCCGCTGCGCAAGTTCGATGGTGACCCCGCCTTGTTCGGTGAACTTCACGGCGTTGCCGGCGAGATTGAACAGGATCTGGCGCAGCCGGCCATCATCGCCCATCACCTGCGCCGGCGCCTCGCCGCGGATGGTGACGGCGATTTCGAGCCCTTTGTCATGCGCCTTCGGCGACAGCAATTCGGCCACGTCCTGCATCGTCGATTCAGGATCGAACGGCGCCGATTCCAACACCACGCGGCCGGCTTCGAGCCGCGAATAGTCGAGAATCTCGGTGATGATGTCGAGCAGCAGCTCGCCCGATTGCTTGATGGCGCCGACATACGTCTTGGCGTTGGGCGCCAATTCGCCGAGGTCCAGGAGGTTGGCCATGCCAAGGATGCCATTGAGCGGCGTGCGCAATTCGTGCGTCAGCGTAGCAAACAGAGTGGTTTTGGCGCGCAGCGCATCTTCGGCGGCTTGTACGTGGCGGGTGATGTCTCGCGCGATCACCAGCCGCGCGCCGTCAGGCAGAATGCGCTCGGCCCATTCGAAGCGGCGCCCATCGGGCGCAGGCGCCTCGAAGCGGCGCTCCCCTTGGCGAAATTCTGGCGGCTGCGCCCTGCCCCACGGCGGACGTTGCGGGCCGATGCCTTGGCGAAACGTGTCTCGAAATACCGGGTTGGCGCGCAGCAGCGCCCCGTCCGCCGCAAGCAAAGCGACTGGATCGGGCAGCATGTCGAAAGCGTCAAAGGCGTAGGCGGCGGCTGGTTGAGCCATAGCTTTGATAAGCGCGCCGGCCGGTTAAGAAACCTTAGCGAACGATGCTTGATCGGCCCCCGCCCACTGCCGTTTCAGGCTCAACGCCTCGGCGACATGGATGCGGCGCACAGCGTCCGCGCCGTCGAGATCGGCGATCGTGCGCGCAACTTTCAGCGTGCGGTGATAGGCGCGCGCGGAGAGTTGCAGCGATTCCGCCGCCTTCGCGAGCAGCGCCGCGCCAGGCGCATCTGGCGACGCCAGGCGCTCAAGCGAGGGCAGATCGAGCGTGGCGTTCAATCCGGCGGCGCGCGCCGCTTGCGCCGCGCGCGCGTG
>JACMMP010000019.1 GCA_014378995.1 Hyphomonadaceae bacterium | reverse complement strand
GAACCGCGCCTTGGTCGTGGGATCGGAGAGCAGGTTGAACGCCGCTGTCGCCTTTTTGAAGCGCTCCTCGGCGTTCGCCGCGGTCGAACCGCGCCTTGGTCGTGGGATCGGAGAGCAGGTTGAACGCCGCTGTCGCCTTTTTGAAGCGCTCCTCGGCCGCCTTGTCGTCCGGGCGCACATCAGGGTGCAGCTCCTTGGCGAGCGCACGATACGCGCGGCGTATGTCGTCGGCGGTGGCCGTTCGGCTGACGCCGAGGGTGGCGTATGGGTCCCAACTCACGGTGTCAGACTGGCTCCGGCCTTTTGCGGAAACTGGCGCACGCCGATCGGCCCCCGGCCTGGGGAATCAGATCAGCCCGGCCATTCTGGCCCGCCCGACTATAATGTTATGGTTAACTCGCTGTTCAAGCCTGTGGCGCCGCCATCCCCCATTTGCGCGACCTGGAAGCGCAACAAGGGCGGCAAAAGCCCAAAATCTGCGATCTGGTCACCAGCCGAGTAGACATAGGCCGGCGCGGCGATGGTAGCGCTTCGGAGCAGATCGTCGCCATCGAAAATGTCGAGCCGATAGGATTCGGCCCCGGCGCCCAGCGGCGGCTCGGCTACGCCCCAGGCGTCGCCGCCAATCCTGGCGCACCTCACCCACGTGATTTGAACATCGTCGCCGGCGACGCGGCGCGCGTTCAGATGCGCCGGGGCCCATGCCCGCAGGGCGGCGTGCGGCAGCGTGGCGGAAATCGCCAACGCCCGCGCATCGCTTGCGACAGCGCCGGACGGCGGCGCCGAAAACGCAAGCGACTCGTTCCACTCGTGCGCGCCGACATCCAAGCGCGCTAGCCGATGATCCAGCGCCACAATGCGGGCGCCGACCGGATGTGGCGCGCCCATGGCGTGCGCCGAGCCCAACCGGCCACGCAGAAACCCGGACAATTCGTACTCCTGGGCGCCGACCAGCACACACGAGCGCGCCTGCACGATTTCCCATTCCCCGCCCGCTTCGATGGCGAAGGCGTTAGCGCCATTGAGCACGGCGTCGGTCGCCGCGCTGGTGAGCGCGCCGCCATAGAGTTTTGCGCGAACGACATTGCCATCGTCCCAGCGATCGACCGGCCCAGGCCAAAGCGCCCACACGAGTTCGCCCATGGCCGCGGGCTGCTGCACGCCGCCGCGCCGCGTCTGTGATGCGCCGGCGTAGATGTCGTGGGCGCCGAGCCATGGCGATGCGAACACGGCCGCGAGCGGACGTTCATCGCTCTCGGCGCCGGGCAGCAGCGGCAAATCGAGGATCGAAAGCGCAGGCGTCGGCGCGATCGCGGGTTGCGGCTGCGCGCCCGGATCGGCGAGGTCCAGCTGACTTTCGCCCTCTACCCGCACGCGCCGCAGCTCAAGACGGCGCGTTTCCGCATCCTGGATACGCGCGATCTCGAACGGGTTGACGCCGTCGAGCGTCAATCTATCGCCGGGCTCGAGAGCCAAATGCGCGGGCCCCAACGCGATGCGCCATGTCTCCGCCGCGGCGCGCGCGTCAGCAAGCGCCCGCTGCGCGATCCGCTCGGCCGCGCCAGCCTCAAGCACGAGGGGCGCTTCGATGGTGGTGACGCCGCCTTCGGCATTGTCCAGGCGCCTCGCATTGACGCCGGCGATCAGATAATCGCGCGCCGCGTCAAGAAAACGAACGCGCGCTTCAACCGGCGCCTCCGCCGCATCGCCGCGCTGCGCGAACGCATCGGCGGCGCTTTCGTCGACAAAATCGTCGGCGCTGAGCATCAGCGCATCCGCGGCGCGATGGAAGAACGCGATGGCGCCGTCGCGCTCGGCGCACGTGAAGTCATAGGCGGCCATCAGCGGCGCCAGCGCCGCACGCGCGCTGGCGGGTGCTTCAACCACAAAGCCGCTAACGGCGCCCACCAGAGCGGAGACATCGACGTTCTCCACGCCCGCGCGCCGGCACAGCTCCAGCACCACTTCGCCGAGACCCGACAATCCGGCGCGGCCATTCAGCCAATGCCCGCCGCGCCATGCGGCGCCGTCGGCCCACACGTCCATGCGCGCAGGAAAAGCCGGATGCGGACGCGCGTCCCAGCACCAGAGCGACATCTGCTCGATCATCGGCTTATCTGTGAGGGCGGAGAGCGGGTTGTTGTCCCCCTCAGGCGCCCAGTAGCGCAAGTAAGCCTCCAACGTGCGCTGCTGAATGAGATCATCGCGCGCGCCGGTGGAGAATGGCGGCAGAGCGCTTTCATCGCTTTTGACGTCGCTGAAGAGGTTCGGCGCGTTGGCGCCTTTATCGACGGCCGGGCACCCCAGCTCGACCAGCCAGATCGGCTTTGACTCTGCGATCCACGATGTCGGCGCGCCATTGCGCACGCCGCCGGGACGGTCATGGTGCGCCCGCGCCCAGAAATTGCGGAGATCTTTTCCGCGATAGACCCAAGGCTCGCCGTATGCGCCATCGGTGATGTCGGTGCGGATCTGCGCGTCGCGGTCGGCGCCGCTCGCATAGTGCCAATCGAAATTCTCGCCGCCTTCGATGCGCGATTGCAAATAGGAGAGGTCGTGAACACCGGGGGCCTCCTGCGCATCGAGATGGGTTGCGCCGGCGCGCCAGTCGGCGAGCGGGGGATACCAGTCGACGCCAACCACATCGATGTTGGCGCCGGCCCATAACGGATCGAGATGGAAGAACACATCGTTCGAGCCATCCTGCGGCTGATGGCCGAAATACTCGCTCCAGTCGGCCGCATAGGTCAGCGTTGTCGCGGCCCCTACCAACGTGCGCACATCGTCCGCGAGCGCCTGCAGCGCGGCGACAGCGGGATAGCTCGCCGCGCCATCCCGCGCTGTCGTCAGCCCGCGCAATTCGGAGCCGATGATGAATGCATCGACGCCGCCAGCCAACGCCGCAAGTTTTGCGTTGTGCAGGATGAAGCGGCGATAGGACCACTCGTCGGGGCCGGCATAAGTGGGCGCGCCGCCGCTGGCGCTAAAGTCATCCGGCGAAGCTGCTCCGAAGAAACCGGCTACTTGCGCGGCGGCCGCCGCTGTTTTGTCCGGAGACCCCGCTTCGCCCGCCGCAGGATGAAGCGTTATGCGCCCGCGCCAGGGATAGGCTGCTTGCGCCGCGCCGCCGTAGGGGTCCGGAAACGCATTATCGCCGGGCACATCCATCAGCAGAAACGGATACACCCCCACCTTGTAGCCACGCGCCTTCAGCTCGGCGATCGCCTGCAGCACGCTGTCATCGCTCGGCGTGCCGCCGAATGCAGGCGCGCCTTCGAACTGGCTGACAAGATGCGCGCCGCCGCGGGTGACGCCGCCCGCGCGCCAAGTTAGCGGCGTCGTTTGCTTGGCTGAGATTTCGACGCCGGGCCTGATGTCGCACGCGCCGCAGCGGAGATCGTTCCCGAACCAGGCGACCACCAGCAACACCGTATCGCAAGTGGGAAAATCGGCCTCGAGTTGATCCAACGAAACCAGCAAGTTCGCACGGTCACGTTCAGCGTGAACATTCTCCGCGCTCTGCTGACCGGGGCCGATCGTGCGCAGCACCGGCTCGGCCGCATACACGAATTCGCCCGCGCCGGGGATGAGACACACGCTCGTCACCAGTTCTTCGAACCGCACTTGCCCCGCCCCGCTGGGCGCCGGCCGCACGATCTCGAATGAGAGCTGCGGCATGATATTGCCGAAGCGCTCAAGGGCCATGTCTTCAAACACGACGTAAGCGAGGCCGCGATAGGCGGGCGCATTGGCTTCGCCCTCTATCGCCTCGATCAGCGCGTCCGGCGGCTGGCTCTCGCCGCCCTTGTGCACGCGCATCGACGCGCCCGACATATCGAACGGCTCGCCATTGGCCCACACGCGCGCGATCCGCGCGATCTCGCCTTCGCAGAGGCCGACGGCAAACGACAACGTGTAGCGATATTGCGTGCTGGTCGCGCGCGGGCCGCCGCCCTTGCCGCCGCCGCCGACATCGCGTGTTTCCACGTGCTCTTTGAAGCGCGCCGCCCAGATCACTTGCCCGGCAATGCGCACGCGTCCGAACACGGTCGGAAGTGATGCGCCTTCGGTGGAGGCTTGTATGTGCAGGTCCGTCAGCCGCGCGCCTTCGTACCCGCGGCCGGCGCCAAAGATCTGCTGATCGATCGAGCGGCCGAGATAAGAGCCCGCCACCTGTCCGAGCGTTGAACCGATAGAGCTCAAGGCGCCGGGCAGCCGCCGCCCGAGCGCTTGGCCGACTGTGGAGAGAACTAGTTCGGCCATGCAGCTACATCCGGAAATGAGAACGCCGCGGCGCAGCGCGACCGCCACCAAGGCGCAAAGCGTGAGCGGACGACGGCGCGGCCCCAATAGGCGTGTATGAGGTGATCGTCGGCATCGAGGATCGCCGCGTGCTTCACCGGCGAGCGCGCATCCATGCGAAACACCAGAACATCGCCGGGCGCCGCGTGTTCGAGCGGGCATTCATGCAAATGGCGCCGCGCCGCGAACAGCAATGTCTCGGCGCCTTGGCGCTCGGCCCAATCCGGCGTGTAGGCGGGCGCGGGCTCTGGCTCGGCGCCGTAGAGCGCGCGCCAGACGCCGCGCACCAGCCCTAAGCAGTCGCAGCCGGCGCCCTTAGCCGAGGCTTGATGTTGATAGGGCGTGCCGATCCATTCGCGGGCTTCCACGAGGATCGCTTGGCGGGAGATCATACGCGCCGCGAACTGCCATCGAGACGTTCGCCCGCAACCGGCCCGCTTTGCAGCGCATCGTTTCCCGGCATGTGCGGAAAGCCGCGAAAGTTCGGCGTGTTGCCGAACTTGGCGCGGCAGGTTTCAAATCTTTTGTCGCAGCCGGCAAAGATCGCAAACGCCGCGCCCGACGCGAGCACGGCGCCCGGGGCATCAAGCAACTCGATGACGACGGCGTCCGCCTCGATGCGATGTTCCGATACTTCAGCTTCGCCGCCCGCATCCCAGCTGAGGCGCCCGCGCGTGAACCAATCGCCAGCAAAGCCCTCAAGGCCAACGGCCCGGAACGCGGCGTTCGAAATCACCTCGCTCACGACGCCTTCGCTGCGGAACGCACTTGTGCTCACATCCTTGCCGCAGCGCGCATCACCAAGATCGGCGTCGCAGAAGCGTGAGAACACTCGCCCCACCGGCGTGTTGAGCGCCGCTTGCAGCCCGCGCAGCTCCGCCTCGAAAGCGCTGACGCCCCTGCGCACTTCGCCGATGCGCCCCGCGAACAGATGCACGCGCAACGACGGATCGCTCCAATCGACCCGAAACAGATCCACTTGCGCGCCGTCCCACAGCCCGCGCGCGAGATCCTCCTCGGTGATCGCAACCGAAGAGAGCGCGCCGCTGACACTCGCCGTATCGACGCCAAGCCCCAAGCTTTTCTCGATCGCGCCGGCGACAAGCCCCGCCATCGGCTCGCACGTCAGCGCCTCGAATGGCAGCGCCCTATCGTGATCGGTGAAAGCGAACGCTTCGCCATCACGACGAACAATGCGCCAGACATAAGCAAGCGTCGTCACGCCCGATGCGAGCCGGGCGGCGAGGACTTCAGGAATGTTTCGCATCAGATTAGGATTTCAACCAGCGGCACGGCCAACGCGCGGCCCGCGCCGAAGCCGTCGAGGGAAAGATCAAGCCGGTCGATATCGAACCGCACCGGCGTATCGAACAGAAAACCAGCCGTGACGGCAGCGCCCTCCGCGGGCGCGGCCAAAAGCGTGACCAGCCCGGCGGCGACGTTGACCGCGAAGGCGCCTGGCTCAAGCTCCACACCGTCCACCGCCACGCGCACGCTCGCCGCCACCGGCTTGGGGATCGCGCGCGCGTAGCCGCCATATGCTTTCGTCAGGCCGAAAACCAATGTCTCGCCGTCGCCTGCGCCAATCGCCTGATCGCCAGGACTTGGCGTTGCAGACGGCGGGCAACTCTTCCAGTCGAACGGATCGCGGAAGCGAAAGCCGATGAGCATGCCACGCCGCGCTTCGAAGAAGGCGATCAGCTCGTGCAGTTCATCAAGCGTGCGCACGGCGCCGCCAATATCGTAGCGCCGCCGCCCATGCGCCCACGGCGTGTTGCGCGCCTCGCGCCCTGAGCCCAACGTGACGATATCGACGCGCCGCTCCGGCCCGCCGCTCGCGCCGAGCGCAAACGGGAGCGGCATGGATACTTCATCGAACCCGCTCACAGATTGCGTCTCCCATATGCGACCGCGCGCGCGATAGAAGCGGCGATCTGGCCCTGATGGCGCGCAATCGCGTTAGCGTCCGCCCCGGCGCCAAGATGAAAGTGCACGTTCAGCGCGCCGGCCCCGGGCGCGACAATCTCGCCAGCCTGGCGCGGCACGAACACTTCAGGCCCGCGCTCGCCCACAAGATACGCGCCGCCGACGTTTACCGGCCCGCCTGCGGCGCGGCCGCCGAAAAAGTCGAGCTTGCCGCCGCCGCTGGTGAAGATGCGTTGCAGCGCGATTTTCGCGAGTTCTTCCAAGATCACCTTGGCCATACGCTTGAACGAGGCTTCGCCGCCTGTCGCCGCAGAACCCAGCGCACGCGCGATCCGATCGCCGGCTCGCTCGAACGAGGTGCCAACATCGTCCGCCGCACGCCGCGCCGGGCCTTGTGCGAAGTCTTGCAACGTCGCCGACGCCGCGTTCAGCTCGGTTTGAAAGTCGGCGAGATCGAAGCCCGTCTCAGTCTCATTCATTTCGTTTTGTCCGGAAAAACTTGCGCCATCGCCTCGAACGCCGCGCGAGAGAGACCCGCCTCCGTCGGCGCAACGAGCGCGCGCCATTCTTTGAGGCTGAGGCGCCAAAAATCGCGCGGCGCCACGCCCGCCCGCATCGCCGCAGCCAGCAGCGCCGGCCAAGGCGTACGCTCAACCATCGAACGCGGCGCTGAACGCTTGGGCGATCGCCTCAGCCGCCGCTTTTGGATCGATCCGCGCCGCAGCCAGTGCCCGGGCGCTCATCGCATCGCCGCCGCCCGCAACAAGCGCCGCCAACACCGTGATCAGATCGTTTGCGGTCAGATGCGCCAGGCGTTCGCCCAGCTCCGACAGCGACCCGGCATCGAACGCGCCTTCCAGTTCGGCCAACGCTCCAAGCGTCACGCAAAGCCGCATTTCGCGCCCGTCGATCGCCAGCAGCACCTCGCCGCGAGCCGTGTTGCAGACATCGCGCATCACAGGCTCGTAAAGCTGAGCGCACCCGCCGAAGCGAGCGTGATCGCAAACGCCGCCTCGCCGTCGTGATCGCCCGAATAGTCGAGCGCCTCGACCAGAAACGGCCCCTGCAGCACGCCGAAATCGGGGATGACGAGTTGGAAACTCTTAGCCGCCTGCGCGAAGAATGCCTGCTGGATCAGCGCATCCGAACCTGCGTCCTTGAAAACGCCTGCGCCGCTGACGCTCGCCGATTTGACGCCTGCGCCCGCAATCAGTTCGCGCCACGCCTCCGGACTTTCGCCGGATGTGCCATCCACTGTGCGCGCGTTCAGCGAAATCGTCTTCGCGCGAATGCCCGCGACAGTCGCGAACACCTCCGGCGTCTCGCCGTCGCCGATCTTGATTAGGACGTCGCGTCCTTTCTGGCCTGCCATTTGTGCTCCTATTCCGTTTCAGTCACCGCCCGCAGACGCAGCACGCCATGCGTCGTGCGCCCATCGCCGGACCGGAAAACATCGGTGAATTGCACCCGCAGCAGCACGAGCCGCAGCCCGTCCACGTCGAGCGCGGCGTTGTGCACGGCCGCGCGCGCGGCAGCGACGAGATCGAGCGCCTCGGCCCGCCCGCCATAGCGCGACCAAACATGCAGTGTGACCGCGTGCTCCACCGCATCGGCTTCGCTCGCCTCAGCCGGCCGGCTCTCAAGCCGACCTAGCGTCAGATACGGAAACACCACATCCGCTGGCGGGTCGTCATAGACGCGCGCACCGAGCAGCGCCGCCACGGCGTCATCTTCCAGCAGCGCCGCGCGCAAGGCGGCCGCCAGCGCGCGATCGGCGCTCACAGCCGCTCCTCCACACACTGCAGCACGACTCGCGGCGCGCCATCGTCGGCCACGCCCTCGATCCGCAACACGCGCGCGCCCCAAAACACACGCCAGCCAGCGCGCACATCGTCACGCCGATTGATCGTAAGCCGCAGCGCCGCGTTCGCCGCAGCACTGTTGTACGCGGCGCTCTCGCTCACGCCCGCAGCCTCGACCGCGGCCCACGCTTCACCCTCATCGGTCCACAGGATCGCCGCGCCGCCGATCTCATCGGCCACACGCTGCGGGCTCTGCAACGTCACGCGCGCGCGCAGTACGCCAATCGCTTCGCTCATAGCCGCGCCGGCGCGTATGGACGCATCAGCGCCCGCGCCGTCTCCGGCAAGCCGTCCTCGCCCTGGCGCAGTTCGTAGAGCGACGCCACGATCTGCAGCGTGGCCAAACGCAACGCGACCGGCAACGCGGCGGCTTCATCGGCGAAGCCACAATCGTATTCGATCTCGATTCCGCCGGCATCCCGCAACGTCGCCGGCACGCCCGACGCGAACACCAGCGCCGGACGGTCGCGATTTCCGTCGAGCCGATAGCGATCGGCATCGAGCACGCGTTGCGAGCCGTTATCGGCCAGCAAGCGCACGGCGACGACATTCGTCACCGGGCCAAGCCCGAGCACGGCGCCCTGGGCCGCCTCGCGCACCCAGATATCGAGGCTCTCGCGCACGCGCCGCGCGATCAGCGCACGCCCGATCGCAGCTTCCACCGCTTCGCGCGCGGCGCCGATCAAGGTTTCGATGAGGTCGTCCTCATGCGCGTGATCGACACGCAAATAAAGCTTCGCCTCCGCGAGCGAGACAGGCTCACTCGCCGGCGGCGTGATGATTGTGATGGTCATGGTTCCTCGGCAGTCGGCGGTCGGCAGTCGGCAAAGGGAAGTGTGCAGTCAGCAGCGGCCGGCAATCGGACTCGATTGCCGACTGCCGACTGCCGCAGGATCAGCTTTCGCCGAACTTCAGCGCTTTGATCGCATCGAAGTTCTGCACGCCGCCGCCGACGCGCTTGGTCACGTAGAAGAGCACGTAGGGCTTGGCGGAGTAGGGATCGCGCAGCACGCGGACGCCGGCGCGATCGACGATCAGATAACCGCGCGCGAAATCGCCGAACGCGATCGAGAATGAGTCCGCGGCCAGATCCGGCATGTCCTCGATCTCGGCGATTGGATAACCCAGCAGCGTCGCCCCGCCCGCATCGTTGGGCTCCCACACATAGCGCCCGTCGCCGTCCTTCAGCTTGCGCACGGACGACACGGTCTTGCGGTTCATGGCAAAGCGCGCGTTCTGCCGGAATTGCGGCTTCGGCGTGTAGATGAGATCGATCAGGTCATCGACGGGATCGGACGCAGCGAACGCGCCGTCGACGCCGGTGGCGATGTAGCCGATCTTGCCCCAGACGTGGCTGCCTTCGGCGACCAGGTCGTAATCGAGGAAGCCCTTCGGTTTGTCGTCGCCGTCGCCATTGACGAACGCCGCCCGCTCCTGGCCGGCGAACGCCTCTTCGACTTCGGTTGCGATCCAGTCTTCGAGGTTGACGAAGCTATCGTCGAGCAGGGTCTGCGTCGCCGCCAGATTGGCGTAGAGTTCGGCCGTCGGGAATTCGAGCATCGTCAGCGTCGGCGTGCTGGTCTGTGCGCGAGCGCCGGTCTCGCTCACCCACCCGGTGCCGGCCGCCGTCAAGCTGATCGGCTTCTTGAACACGTTCGCGCCGGTTGTGCGCACCGTTGCAATCGAGCGCATTGGCGAGACTTGCTTCAGGCGCGCTTCGATCATCCGATCTAGCTCGGGCGGGGCGACATAGCCGCCGTCCGGATCGGAGCCCACGCTCAGCGCCTTCGCCTCGAACTGCGTCAGCGCCGACAGATCGCCGCGGCGTAGATACGCATTCCACGCCGACTTGTGCTCACTCACCGCCGGATCGGCGGCAAGGCCGGGCCTGCGCCCCGCCAACGCCGCGCGTTCGATCAGAGATTTCTGCTCGCTGAGCGCGCGGTCGATGCGATCAACCTTCTCGTCCAGCAACACATCGCCGCGTTTGCGCTCTAGCGCGTCGATCCGCGCATCGTTCGCGGCCTTGAATTCTTCGAACGCGCGCAAAAGCGCGTCCGCGCCGCCAATCGGCGCGGCTTTGGTTTCTTTTCTCACGATTTTCTCCTTCAAGCAGCGCGGACCAGCTCTCGCGCAAGAGTAAGCCGCGCTTGCGGCTGCATCGGGTGTGTCACGATGGACACCTCCAGAAGTTCGATCTCGGTCAGCACGCGCACCCTGCCGGCGCGGTGCGAAACGATCGGGATGAATCCAATCGACAATCCATCGACGCCGCGCGCCAGTGCGCGACGGGTCCGCGTAGCGCCAGGCAGATCCTCACGCATCTCGCCGCGCAGCCACAGCCCGCGACCGTCTTCGCGCGTATCGGTCCAATAGCCCGCCAGCAGCCGCGGTTCGTGCTCAAGCAACATCGGCAACGGCTCGGCGCGCCGCGCCAGGCTCTCGCCAAACGCGCCCGCGCGCACGATATCGCGCATCTGGTCCTCGACGCCGAACAAAGCGGCGTAACCTTCGATAATCACTGATCGTCCAGCCGCCGCTCGATCCGCACCAGCGAGCGCTGCGCTTCGGCCAATTGTTCTTCCAGTCGCGCGAGCCGCTCGGCCACTTCCGGCTGCGTCGCCACCGCACGCTCGACGTCCTCAAGTCGCGCCGCCGCGCGGCCGGCCCAAATCAGGCCGCCGGCCGTTTGCAGGAAGAGCGCCAGAATAAGTGCGAACGTGATGCGCGGATCGATGTTCAACCGCATGTGCGTTCGGGCTCCTCGACGCCGGCCATGCGGCGCTTTTCATTGGTATCCAGAAAGTCCGCCGCGCCGACGCGCGCCCACAGCGCCTCGCGCTCCATCGCGAGCGCCGGCACGTGATCGAGATCGACGCTCACCGCCGCCGGCTGCGGCCAGCGATCGCCGACCCAGGCTTCAATGCCGCGCGCGGCTTTCATCGCCAGCGGCAGCGCGGTCTGACGCCAGAAAGCGAGGTTTGCTTCGCGATAGTTCGAATAAGTGTTGTCGCCAGGGATGCCGAGCAGCATTGGCGGCACGCCGAACGCCAGCGCGATCTCTCGCGCCGCCGCGAACCGCGCCTCGATAAAATCCATGTCCGAGGGCGAGAGCGACATCGGGCGCCACTCAAGCCCGCCTTCCAGCAACATCGGCCGTCCCGCATTGGCGGCGCCGACATGCATCTCTTCCAATTCCACCTTGAGCCGCTTGAACTGATCGTCGCTCAAGCGATCGGCGCCGCCGGCGCCGGTGAACACCAGCGCGCCGGAGGGGCGCGCCGCATTATCGATCAGCGCCTTATTCCAGGCGCCTCCGGCGTTGTGGATGTCGATGGCGTAGCCCGCCGCCTCCATCGGCGAGAGCCCGTACCAGTCGTCGCTTGGATTGAAGAGCTTCAGGTGCAAGATCGGCGCATCGTTCGTCACGGGGTCGCGTTCAAAGCGGCGCACCTGCGCGCCGGCTCGATGCTCCCAGCCTATTGGCCAACCATCCGCGCCGGGCACCACCTGCATCCGGTCCGGGCGCAGCACGTAAAGCTCGGACGGCGCCGCATCCTCGATGCTGGCCGCCTCCAGATAGGCATTCCCGCTCACCTGCAGGTGACCGTAGAAAGCTTCCATGAGCTCGACGCCGGTTTGCTCCGGGTTCGGCCGCGCCAGCAATCGCGCCAGCGGGTGATCGTGCGGCCCGACCTTGAACGGCGCGCTTGCCGCCGCCTCAGCGATCATGCGCACGCAGCGATACGCGATGGCGTTGCGGCCATATCCTTCACGCGCAAACGCGCTTGGGTCGCGCATCGGCCAGGCCGGGCGCCCAAGAGCGTGCCACGCCAGCAGCTTTCGCTCCGCGCCGGAGCTGCGGAGTTTTCTTATCCAGTCGAACATCTGATCTTTCCGCTAAAGCGCGCGTATGCGCGGCCCCTCGCCGCCGAGCAGCAAATCCGTCAGCGCCCACACCAGCGCATCGACGCGGTCAGGGCTGCCGGCGAACCCGTCTGCCCCGAACGCGCACATCTCATCTTCGAGCGCCGGAAACGCAGCCGCGTGCTTCACCCGCCCTTGCGCATAGAGCGCCGCGATCGGCTCTGCCCGCGCGCGCTTGCCGAAGCGCGCGTGTACGATGCGCACAACGCAGTCCGGCGCCGCCGCCTGCAAGACGCCGCGCACCAGCTCGCCGCCATTATTGCCTTCCGCCACGATCGAAGTTGCGCCGACAGTACCCGCCAGCGCCGCAACCTTCGCCGCCCAAACATGCGGGAGCGCGCCCTGCACGCTGGCGTCGGCCAACACAACGGCGCGCCGGGCGCGCCCTTCGCCCACTGCGGCCGCGGCGATGATGCCGCACGTATCGGCGTTCGCCCCCGCCGACACCGGCGGATCGACAGCGACAACGACCCTGTCGAAAGGCTCATCCAGCCGCTGACGCAGCGCTTCAATATCTCGTCGCAGCCAAAGTGCGCCTTCGAAGTCTTCGATCAACTCGCCCATGAGTTCCTGGCGATGACGCGCCGTGCCCGCCCAACGCTCATTCAAAGCTGCGATAAAGTCCGCGGCGACGTTGCCCTTGTTCTCCCAGGTCGATGAGCGCGTCACCACGGTGTCCCGCGCCGCCATCAGCCGCTTCAGCGCCGCGATCGGCCGCGGCGTCGTCGTCACCATCATGCGCGGACGCTCTCCCAGCCGCATGCCGTGTTCGAGCGTCGCGAGTGTTTCGTCCGGGTGCGCCCAGAAGCAGAGCTCGTCACACCAGGCGGCGTCGAATTGCGGCCCGCGCAGGCTCTCGGGATCTTCCGCCGAAAAGCAAAACGCTTGCGCTCCGTTGGCCCACACCAGGCGCTTACGGCTCGCTTCGTAAGCCGGGCGCATCCGCCCAAGCGACCGCAGGCCAGAATTCCCCTCAACCATCACCTCGCGGACGTCATGAAATGTCGGCCCGACCAGGGCGATGCGCCCCGCCTTGCGCCTGCGCGCCAATGCCGACACCCACTCCGCCCCGGCCCGCGTCTTCCCTGCGCCGCGCCCGCCCATGAAGAGCCAAGTGCGCCAGTCGCCGTTTGGGGCCAGCTGCTCGCGCCGGCCCCAGAAGCCCCAATCATGCTTCAGGCTCGCCAGCTGCGAGCCGTTCGAGCTCCGCCAAAGGCGCTCCCGCGCACTGGGCGGCAGCGAGGCGGTGGATTCGGCCCATGATCTCGGCCCGCAAAGCGTCTTCATTCTCTTCAGTGTTCTGCGCCTCAAGGGCGGCCAAATACTCGGCCACATCGCGCTCGGCGCGGACGATGGCGATTACCGCCTTGGCCTGCCGCTCGGCCTCGCCGGCCTCGCCCGTGACCAATGTTTTGTGCGCCTCGCTCAGCAGCGCGCGCAGGCTCTCAGCGGCGTTCATCCCGCTCCCCTTCCTCTTAATCTCAGCTCTCGACCGTGCCTGAACTATACCGCCGCGCCAGGGCGGTCGGATTGATTTTTCCGAACTCCTGCGAATCCGGGCATCTTTCGGTTCCGGAGCATGGATACGCAGGGGCGCCATCCGCGTTTCCCTGGCCAGAATTCGGCCATACCGCTGTTCCACACACCCGCTCGGAGACGACGTTGCCAAACAAAGGGCCCGACTTTCAGCGCCATATGGACTGGGCGCGCTTGCGCGCAGAAGCAGCGCAGCGCCAGTTCGACCAGCTGTTGCAGGATCGTTCGCGCTGGAACTGGCGCACGGCCGCCAGCATTGCCGCCGCCGGCGCCTTCATGATGGTGCTGGGGGTGTGGGTCTGGATCTATTGGGGCCTGCCGCGGGTGCCGGACGCCGATGCGCTCTGGGCGCTCAACCGGCAAGAATCGGTGATGTTCGTCGATAGCGAGGGCGAAATCCTAGGCAATCGCGGGGCCTATTACGGCCGCCGCGCTACGCTGCCAGATTTGCCGGACTACGTGCCGCAAGCGTTCCTGGCGATCGAAGACCGCCGCTTTTACGAGCATGCCGGCGTTGACCGCATGGCGGTGCTGCGCGCCATCTTCGCCAACCTACGCGCTGGCGAAACAGTGCAAGGCGGCTCCACGATCTCTCAACAGCTTGCGCGCAACCTCTTCCTCACGCGCCGTCAAACCATCAACCGCAAGCTTCGCGAGATGGTGCTCGCCTCACGCATCGAACGCCGGCTCAGCAAGGATGAAATCCTCGAACTCTATTTGAACCGGGTTTATCTCGGCGACCAAGCGTACGGCATCGACGCCGCCGCGCGTCGCTATTTCGGCAAGCCCGCCTCGGAGCTTACGCTGGCGGAGTCAGCGATGCTGGCCGGCTTGCCTAAGGCGCCGTCCGACCTTTCGCCCTCTTCGCACTTCGAAGCCGCGACCGAACGCCAGCGCATCGTGCTCGAAGCCATGGTCGCCGCGGGTTTCATCACACCCGCACAGCGCGACGAAGCGCGCGCCGAGGACATCGAGATCGTCGATCGCCCCTCCGCGGAACGCTCGCTCGGTTACGCCTTCGACCTCGCTGTCGAACAGGCGCGCGCGCAGGTCGGCGGCGACGCGCCCGATCTCGTGATCCAGCTCACCATCGACCGCGATGTGCAGCGCGCAGCTTCCGACTCCATTCGCCGCCGGCTTGGCAACCGCGCCTTCGGCCGGCGCCCGCTCCAGGCGTCGTACCTTGCCGTCGATCGGCAAGGACGCATTGTCGGTCTCGTTGGCGGCACCGATTACGCGACTTCCAAATTCAACCGCGTCACCCAAGCCCAGCGCCAGCCTGGGTCGACGTTCAAGACCTTCGTCTACACCGCGGCGCTGGAGTCCGGCCTAGACACAGAGGATGTGCGCTATGACGAGCCGATCGTGATCGATGGCTGGCGTCCGCGCAATTACGACGACGGCCATCGCGGCGCCGTAACTCTGCGCACCGCCTTCGCGCTTTCGATCAACACGGTCGCGGCCGACGTTGGCAACGAAATCGGCCCAGGGCGCGTGGCCGATGTGGCGCGCCGCCTCGGCGTGCGGACCATGCCCGAACGCGGGCAGTTCGTGCCGCCGTCGATCGCGCTCGGCTCGATCGAGACGTCGCTCTGGGACATGACGTCCGCGTTCGCGTCGTTCATGAACAACGGCTATCGCCTCGATCCTTACATCGTCGCGCGCGTGACCAACTCGGCCGGCCAGGAGCTTTATGTCCGCCCGGCCCATCAGGGCCAGCGAGTCCTCAACCAGGAGGTCGTGGCGCAGATGAACTCGATGATGGGCGCGGTCGTGCTGCGCGGCACCGGCACGGGCGCCCGCATCGGCGATCGCCATGTCGCCGGCAAGACCGGCACAAGCTCGGATTGGCGCGACGCCTGGTTCATTGGCTACAGCGCCGATTATACCGCCGGCGTCTGGGTCGGCCACGATGACTTCACCTCCATGGGCCGCACCACCGGCGGCACGCTACCGGCGCAAATCTGGGCCGATACGATGCGCGTCGCTCACGAAGGCGTGGAGAACCACCCGCTGCCCGGCTACGAGCAACCGGTGAAGTCACCGGAGCAGGTGGAGATGGCGACCTTCTTCGACGGCCTCGCCGAGGCGTTCGGTGAGTCCGCCATCGAGAACCTCAACGAAATTTTCCAATAGGCTTGCGCTAATGGCGGGACCAGCGCTGGCGCACGTCAAGCAATTGCGTCTCACCTTTGGCGGCGCGCCGTTGTTCGACGGTGCGGAATTCGTCCTTCACAAGGGCGAGCGCGCCGCGTTCGTCGGCGCAAACGGCGCCGGCAAATCGACATTGATGCGCATGATGGCGCGCCTGGCCGAACCGGACGCGGGCGAGATCGTGTTCGCATCGGGCGCGAAGGTCGCCATGGCGCCGCAAGATGCAAGCTTCGAGGGCTTCGCCACTCTGCTCGACTACGCGTGCGCGCCCTCCGTCGCCCTGCGCGGCAGCGCAGCGCCGACGCCGCCGCACATGGCCGAAGCCGCACTCGCATCATTTGGGCTCGACCCGGAGCGCGCGCCGATCGCGATGTCCGGCGGCCAGATGCG
>JACMMP010000169.1 GCA_014378995.1 Hyphomonadaceae bacterium | reverse complement strand
CGGGCGTGTGAGCACGATTGGGCAAAGACGCGAGCGGCCGCGACGAAGGCGACGGGCGAGCGCGCGGGCGTGCGTGTCGAGGTGCGCGAGCGCGTGGACGAGGATCGCGAAATGTTGGCCGAGGTCGCGATGGCGCAGCGCTTTGCGCAGCACGGAACCGATGCTGGAGCGGACGAGCTGGCGCGGGCGCATGCGGCGGGCGAACCCGGCCGGCGCGTAATTGCGCAATTGCCTTTGCGCGCGCGTGCCGTCGCCGGCGAAGTGAGCGGCGCGAATGAGGATGAGGTGGCCAACCAGGCGCGCGAGCGGTTGCAGCGTCAGATGGCGATAGCGCTGCAGCATGTGGCGGCGGCTGAACTGCGGCGCGGTCTCGCTGAACAGCATCATGCCGATCCACGCCAGCATCAGCTGCGCCCAGGCAATGAGCCTGGCGAGCTTGTGCGCGTTGGTTGGGGCGGATCGGTTCTGTTTCATGCGCCGCATTATGCGGCTGCTGGAAGCGGGTCGGATTGATTTGTGGCGTGGCCTTGATCAGTCAGAGGTTTTGCGCGCGTAAGTGTTGGATAGAGCGCCCACCTTTCCAACACACCAGTCATTCCGGACGCGCGGAGCGCGATCCGGAACCCAGGGCAACCGATGAACTGGCGGCCCTGGGTTCCGGGTCTTCGCTTCGCTCCGCCCGGAATGACTCAGTGTTGTTTGTGCTACTTGCTGAAAGCTTACGTCCCCGCGCGCGTGGACCAGGCGCGTTGGCCGAATTCGCCGTTGGCGGTGGCGCTGGCGGCGCGGGGGCGGAAGGCGGTGGCGCGGGCGCGCGATTGCTGCACTTGGATTTGCGGCAATTGCGATTCGAGCGCCGTGGCGCGTGCGCCGGCGTCCTGATCGCCTTGGCGGGCGGCGACCAAGAACCAGAACAAGGCTTCCGATGCGCTGGCGTTCACGCCGCGGCCCTGCTGGTAGAGAACGCCGAGATTGTACTGGCTGTCGGCGACGCCGAGTTCGGCGGCTTGACGAAACCAGCGGAAGGCGGCGGCTTCATCGAGCGGGGCGCCTTCGCCGCGGGCGAAGTAGACGCCGAGATCGTGCATGGCGCGGCGATTGCCGGCGGCGGCTGCGCGTTCGGTCCATTGCCGCGCAACGGCGAGATCGGTCTGCACGCCTTCGCCGCGCTCATAGAGCTTGGCCAGGCGGTATTGCGCCATCGGGAAGCCGCGGTCGGCGGCGCGTCGCAGCATGGTGACGCCGTCCTGCGTGCGGCCGGCGGCGATGCGCTGTAGCGCCAGTTCGTATTGCGCGGTGAGATCGCCGCCTTGCGCGGCTTGCTCGAGGGAGACGTTGCGCGGCGCGAGCGGGCCGGCGACGACTTGCTGCGTGGTTGTCGACGCGCTGGCGATCGGCGTGTCGTTGGCGCCAGTTCCGCTGGGCGCTTCGCCATCGACCGGCGCTTGCGCGAACGGATCTTCCGGCGGCGCCGCGAACGGAGCGTTGGGATCGACCGCTTCGACGGGCGGCATGGCTTGCGTTGCCGGCGCGGGCGGCGCCTCCGGTTCGCCCTGCGTGTCGGCGCCGGTGTCGCTGCCGCGGATGTAAAGCGCGCCGCCTACGAGCAGGGCGGCGACGATTCCTGTGGCGCCCCAAAGCACGACACGGCTCGAACCGCGCAACGAAAGCTTTGGCGTTGCGGCTTGCTCGCGCGTCTTCGGCAGCGATTGCGCCTGGGCGGCTTTGCGCGCGTTGGCGAGATAATCGTTCT
Source organism: Hyphomonadaceae bacterium (assembly GCA_014378995.1). GTDB lineage: Bacteria > Pseudomonadota > Alphaproteobacteria > Caulobacterales > Aquidulcibacteraceae > Vitreimonas. Next base: position 2,571 of record JACMMP010000169.1, on the reverse strand, counting down.
TGCTGGCAGGCGCGGCAGGCGTAGGCACTTCGGAGAAATCGAGCGCGAGGGCGTCCGGCCTGTAGGGTTGATCCAGCAGCGGATCGCGCGGCGCGTGCTCGCTGAGCAGCGGCTCGAAGGATTCTTCATCCAGAGCAGGCTGAGTGACGGTGGGCGTGTCCGGCGGCGTCGAGAGATCGAGATCCTTCGGCGACCAGAATGGATCGTCGTCCGCCGGCGGCGGGCTGGCGAGAGTTTCCAGTTCGGGCTCGTCGATCAGGAGATCATCGTCAAGCGAGACGATCGGCTTGGCTTCGATTTGGAAATCCGGCGTGAACGGATCTTCGCCGAGGTCGTCGGTGAGAAGATCGTCGATGTCGTTTTCGGCGAAATAGATGTCGCTCTCGGCATCCGGCTGGCGCAGCACCGGCGCCTTGTGCGGCGTCGCGGTGACTGCGGGCGCCAGTGGGGCGGCGCGCAGCGGCTGCGCCGCGTCCATTGGCGAGACATACGGCTCCGGGGATGGATCGCTGAGGTCGCCGCCGAAGGACGGGAAATCGTCGGTGCGGCGCGCCGGCGTCGGGATCGAAGCGAACGGTGTATTGTCGTCCTTGGCGCTCTCGTATTGCTGCAGCTTGGAAGCGACCGAGGAGACAGCTTTCTGCACCGGCGCAATCGCTTCGGCGGAATGCTCTTCCACTTCCCGCAGGCGCTGCATGATCGAGCCGATGGCCTCAGCGACGCGGGCGCCGGAGCGCTCTTCGCTATCGATCATGCGCTCGCCCAGTTCGCGCGAGAGCAATTCGTTGCGCTGGTTGAAGCGCTCGGCCATGCGCGCGACCTGTTCGCCGACATGCTCGATGGCCTGGGCGCTGCGGGTTTCCACGGCGCCGACGCGCTCTTCCAAACGCTCGGAGAGGCGGCCGACTTCTAGGCCCATGCGGTCGAACGCGGCGGCTTCGCGGCGTTCGATGTCGTCGAAGCGTTGCTCAAGCGTCGAGGTCATGCGCGAAAGCTCTTCGCGCACAGCGGCGCCGGCGGCGTCGTCGTTGCGGGATTCGACGGTGCGCAGGCGCTTGTCCACGGTTTCCGACATGCGCTTGATCTCAAGCGAAATCGCTTCGATCGTTTGCGCTTGGCGGCGTTCGGCGGCGGCGAGGCGGCGGTTCACATCCGCGAGCGCGCCTTCGAGGCCTTCGCCGGCGACGCCTTCGAGCGCGGCTTGCAGTTGCCCCGCAAGCTCGGTGCGCGCTTCGCCGACCATCTGGTGAACGGACTGCGCCATGGTGTCGAGGCGCTGCTCCAGCATCGCGCGGGCGGCTTCGGTTTCCTGCGCCGCGCCGCCTTGTTCGACGCGGGCGCCGAGCGAGGAGACGGTTTCTTCCAGCGTGCGGATCGCGGTGTGAGCGGTGTTTTCGGTCTCGGCGATGCGCTGTGTCAGGCGCTCAAGCGCCTGATCCAAAGTTTTGACGGCGCCATCGACTTCTTCGAGCTTTTGCGGTTGCGCCGTGCTCTCGACACCGGCGAGGCGGCGTTCGAAGGCGGCGAGCGCATCGGTAAGCGGGCTGGTGTCGGTTTTGATTTCGAGATTGGCCAAGCGCTCGGCAATATCGGCCTGGGCGTGGCGCAGATCGGTGAGATCGACCGCGCCGCTATTGCCGGCGATGTCTTCCACTTGCTTGACGCGCGCGGCGAGGGTGAGCTGCGAATTGCGCAAATCTGCGATGGCGGCGCCGGCGGCTTGCCGGAGGCCCGCCGTGGTTTCGCGCGCGCCGCTCTCGGCGCGTTCGATGCGGGTGATGAGCGCGGCGTGCTCGGTCTTCAAGTCTTCCACCGTGCCGACGCGCCGGGCGATCTCGCCTTCGAGGCGGACCACTTCTTCCAGCAGCGCTTCGCGCGTGCCGCGGCTTTCGCTGCTAACTTCGGCGACTGCGGTTTCGATGGCGCGGCGGGTGGAGCTTTCGCTTTCGGCGACGCGTTCGGTGAGGTCTTGCTGCAGACGGCGCAGTTCGCTGACCGCGTCGGCGGAGGCTTGCGCGGCTTGGCGCGCGGCTTCTTCCGCAACAGTGCGGGCTTCGGCCAGGGTTTGCGCGACGGCGGCGTCGCGGTGTTCCATTTCCGTGGTGAGGAAAGTCGCGGCCGCTTCGGCGCGGCGGGCGACTTCTTCGGCGACGGTGACCTGATGTTCGAGCCGCTGCTTGACGGTTTGGATGTCGCCGCTTGCGGAGTCGAAGGCTTGCTTGGCTTCGAGGGTTTCGTATTCGGCGCGTTCGAGCTTGCCGCTGAGCGTTTCACCCGCGATGCGGAATTGTTCGAGCGCTTCGCTGACACGTTCGGCGGCTTCGTTGGAAACGGCTTCGGCGTCTTCAACGCGCGCAGCAAGGCCGAGCACGGAGCGGTCAATGGTGGAGACGGCGCGGTCGAGGCCGGTGACGGCGAGCTGGGTGCGGCGCTCGATCGATTCAAGCCGCTGGGCGAGGCGCGTTGGATCGCTCGTGCGCGGCGGGCCGAGGCCCCAATCGTCGCCTTCATCGTGATCGATTGCGGCAGGCAGCCCGGCGTAGCGGGTGCGCGCCCGCGGCGGCTGCGGCG
>JACMMP010000168.1 GCA_014378995.1 Hyphomonadaceae bacterium | reverse complement strand
GGCCGCGCCGGAGGCGATCCGGTCGCCCATTTGCGTGCCGCAGCCCGCCAAAGCCATCGTCGCCGCAGCAGCGGCCAGAACGATCGTCGTCTTCATGACCTACTCCTTAAAAATTCGAGCGCCGCCGGGGAGGGCGACGCTCGATCCGCTCTAATCGGTGTGAGACCCGCGCGTCATAAGCGCCAATCACGCCGGTCGATTATGGCTATTTCGGGTTACCGTTTTCGTCGTAGCGATCGCCGGTCTCATCGTCCCAGACTGGTTCGCCCAGGTTAACCTGTTCTGACGGCGTAAACGCGCCGGCGTCGGCGCCGATGATTGCGCCAGGGATCGCGCCGACGCCGCCCGCCGCAAGGCCAACGCCGCCGCCAATGGCTGCGCCCGTCGCCATGCGGTCGCCCAGCTGCGTGCCGCAGGCGGAAAGAAACATCGCAGCGGACGCGGCGAGGAGAATTTTCTTCATCGTCAGGTCTCCAATTGAGTGCGGGGCAAACGCGGCGCGTTGGGCGCTGTTCCTCAAAACCAGCGCCGCCATTTGGCGATGGCGAAGAGCGCCGCCGGCGCCGCGAACATCATGGCGACGCCCACCCACGGCCCCCAGGGTTCGCGAAACCACGTCATCCCATCGAAATTCATGCCGAAGATGGAGGCGATCAGAGTCGGCGGCACGAAGGCGATCGTCGCGAGCGAGAGCGCCTTCAGCACGTTGGTTTGCTGTGCGTTGATCAGCCCGAGGATGGCGTCCTGCAGATAGGAGAGCCGTGGCTGCATCTGCTCGGCTATGCGCTCGAGCTCACCGACATCGCGGCCCAAAGCAGCAACGCGCGCTGCGTCGAGCCCATACTTGCCCTTCGATGCGCGCGCATAAACCAGCAGGCGCTGCATGCTGGACAGCGAGTCGTGCACGATCGCCGCCAGCGCGCCGATGCGGCCGAGATCACGCAGCTCGGTGCGCAAATCCAGCTCGATGGCTTTGTCGAACACGCGCAGCGATAGCGCGTTGGCCTCGCGCGTGGCGTCGGCCAGCACATCGGCAAGGCGCTCGGCGGCGCCCTCGACCAGCGCCAGCAACACATCGGCGCCGCTCTGCGCGGATGCGACACGCGCCGAGGCGCGGTCCTGGCCGATCTCGAACGCACGCGGGCGCACTTGGCGCACGGTGACAAGCTTGCCTTTGGCGAGGATGAAGGTGACAGGCCCAGAGACGAGCGGCCCTTCGTCACGCCGGCCCAGCAGCGTCGCCGTCAGGTGGAGCGAGTCGTTCTCCTCGTAAAAGCGGGCAGAGTCCTCGAAGGCCGAACGCTCAGCCGGCGTCGGCACATCGATGCCGAGCGATTGCTCGACCTCGGCCTCTTCCTCGTCAGTGGGCGTTTCGAGATCGTACCAAAGCGCGGCCGGATCCTCACACGCCGATTCAGCGCCGCCACGGGAGATCACACGCAACATGGCCGCTGCCTAAAGCTGTTTGGGCGCCCTGGAAACTACTCGTTCTGAAATGTCGCGCCGCGCGCCATCACGAACGGCACGTTCATCAGCACGCCCACGTCCTGCGTCGGATCGCCGTCAACGGCAATGATATCGGCGGCGTAACCAGCGGCGATGCGGCCGGTGACGTTCCCAAGCTGGAGGTGATCGGCGGCGTCGATAGTCGCCATGCGGATCGCCTGGGTCGGCGTGTAGCCGCCTTCGACAAGGAGTTGGAATTCGCGCGCGTTCAGGCCGTGCCGCGAGACGCCGCTATCGGTGCCGAACGCCACCCGTACGCCGGCGCGGCGCGCGTTCTGGATCGACTGGCGCATGCGCGAGCCGACTTCGCGCGCCTTCACCGCTTGCGCCGGGGTTAGAACGCCGCCAGCGGCGGCCAATTCTTCGACCGTTACGCCCGCGAGGATGGTTGGCACAAGATAAGCGTCCGTGCGGCGCAAGAGACGCAGCGAATCCGCATCGGTGTATGAGCCGTGCTCGATCGAATCGACCCCGGCCCGCAGCGCCGCGTTGATGCCGCCTGCGCCGTGTGCGTGCGCCGTCACGCGCCGGCCCATCGCATGCGCCGACTCCACGATGGCGGCGAGTTCTGCGTCGGTGAATTGTTGCTCGACCCCGGCCGCAGTGTTGGAGAGCACGCCGCCGGTGGCGGTGATCTTGATCACGTCGGCGCCGGCTTGGATTTGGCGGCGGGTGGCGCGGCGGCAATCGTCGGCGCCGGAGCAGGCGTTAGGGTTGCGCAGCGCATCGACAATGTCGGGCGCAAAGCCGTTGGCGTCGGCGTGGCCGCCGTGCGGGGTGATGGCCGCGCCGGACGCGACGATGCGCGGCCCCATCACGCGGCCCTCATTGACGGCGCGGCGAAGAGCGAAGATGGCGTCGTTATTGGCGCCGAGATCGGCGACAGTGGTGAAGCCGGCGCGCAGCGTTGTGTGCGCATTTGCTACGCCGCGCATCGCCTGATCGCTGGGGGAGAGTTGCACCTCTTCCAGCAGCTGGTCTGGCCCCAGTTCGCTGGTGAGGTGGACGTGGCTGTCGATGAGGCCCGGGAGCACGAAACGGTTGCGCTGATCGATGACGTCCGCGCCGTCGCGGGTGACGTAGCCTGCTTCGATGCCGATGATGCGCCCGTCTGCGCCGATGAGAATGGATTGTTCATTCAGCACGCGGCCGTTGGAAGCGTCGGCGAGCAACCTGCCGGCGTGAATGATCGTCGCTACCTGCGAGCTTGCGTCCTGCGCGAAGCTGGAGCCGGTGAGCATGGCCAGCGCACCGAGCGCGGCCGCGACGATTTTTGCGCGTTGCAGCATGAAATTTCCCCCTGGATAGAAGGATTAATCCTGCCGCCTAGCGCGTGCGTCAACCTCTTACCCGCCGCGGCGTCACAGCGAGCCGCGATTGATCTCCCACCAAGCCATGTAGAGCACCCAGATCACCAGCAGGCCGAAACCGCAGAGCAGCGTCAGACGCGGCGCATGGTCCTTCCAGGTCGTTGGCGGCTTTGCTGCAGGAACGCGCGCGCCTTGCGAGAGCAGAGCATGGTAGACGCCTTCCTGCACGCCCCAGATGCGATCCGCCACGAACGCGGCCAAAGCCGCGAACGCGGGGATCGAGAGGGCGAACAGAAATCCGGTTGGCCCGAGGGCGCGGGCAATGAGAACGAAAAAGCCGCCCATCTCGTCTTCGTTGACGCTGAATGTCGCCCCGTCGAGCGTCAGCGCGTAGAGCATGATGGCGGCGAACGCCAAGCCCCCGATCGCGCCAATGCCGGCGCCCAGCAATGCAATTCCAGCGCGCCCATGGCGGCGTTTGCGCGACCAGTCCCACAAGAACATGGCCTGCTGGCGCTCGTTCAATGGAGGCCGGCCTTCTGCGCGTACATGAACGCCGCGCTCGCGAGCGGACGGATGCGGGCGATCATTTGCGTTGCGTGCGCGCTGGCCGCGGTGCCGTCGCGCACGCGCCCGGCGATGCCCTGCAAGATGCAAGCGAGGCGGAAGGCGTTGTAGGAGAAATACCAGTCGAGCGAAACGATGCTGTCGCGGCCGGTTTGCGCGCAATAAAGCTGCACGGCTTCTTCGAGCGTGGGGACGCCGATGGCGTCGAGATCGAGCCCGCCGAGCCCCGCGCGGCCATCGTGCGGCATAACCCAATTCATCAAATAATACGTGAAATCGCCGAGCGGATCGCCGAGCGTCGAAAGCTCCCAATCGAGCACGGCGATCACGCGCGGCTCGCTTTCGTGCAGGATGAGATTGTCGAGCCGATAATCGCCGTGGACGATGCTGGTGCGTTCGCCAGCCGGGATGGTTTGCGGCAGCCATTCCAGCAGGCGGTTCATTTCGTCGATGTTTTCGGTTTCGCTCAATTTGTATTGCTTCGACCAGCGATCGATCTGACGGGCGAAATAGTTGCCGGGCTTGCCGTACTCGGCGAGGCCGATGGCGACGTGGTCGGTGTTATGCAGTTGCGCGAGCGTCGCGATCTTGTTTTCGTAAAGCGTGCGCCGCTCCGGCTTTTCCAGTTCAGGCAGCGCGCCGTTCCACAAAACGCGGCCTTCGACGTTTTCCATCACGTAGAACATCGCGCCGAGCACGCTGTCGTCAGTGCAGAGCGCGTATTGGCGGGCGACCGGAAAACCGGTGGGATGAAGCGCCGACATGACACGGAATTCGCGGTCCACGGCATGCGCGGAAGGCAGCAGCTTCCCGCCGGGCTTCTTGCGCAGCACGTATTTCTGCTGTGGCGTGACGATCTGATAAGTCGGGTTCGATTGGCCGCCTTTAAACTGATTGATCGTCAGCGGGCCTGCGTACCCTTCGACATTGGCCGAGAGCCACGCATCGAGCGCTGCTTCGTCCAGCCGATGGCGCTCTTCGACGGGTTTGACGCCTTTGAATTGGGCGTGGGGATCGTCAGTCACGTGTCACCGTCCAGCCCGGGGTGACAGGATTGGCGTTCACGCTGTTCCAGCTACTTCCAAAAGTAATGCCTGTCAGCACCCATCCATCCGCGCCGCGAGTGAAGTCCCAGCGGGTGAACAGAAAGCTGTTGGGATACGAGTTCATGTAGTATATTCGGCGCAGCGCACCGGCGAGTGAGACGTCTTCCAACTTGACGACCTCAGTGCCCGCCTGATCGCCGAGATAGCGTTCCATATGCGTGATATTCACTTCAAGGTCGGCGCTTAGCTGCCCGACGCCCAGCATCTCTTGCATGGTGCGCCTGATTGGCTCCATGCGATCGCGTGACATCGACAGGGCAACTGATTGCGTGAACGCAGCGGGATCATTTATCGAGAGTCCTCGGCTCGAATATTGGGTTGCATTTTGTGCCTGCGCTGCCCCGATCGCCAGCGCCCAACTCAGAACCATCGCCTGCAGCAATCTCGCCATTTTCGTCCCCCCTGACGCATTTTCTTAGCGTCTCTTAGCGTGGTGTTCCGCAACGGAAGCTGACGTGATGTAGCACTAGAGCTAACGCCATGGCGGCGCGCAAGCGCTACTTCGCCAGCGCGCGCCAGGCTATGTCGCGACGGCAGAAGCCGCCGGGCCAGTCGATCTGGTTGACGGCGGCGTAGGCTTTGGCGACGGCGTCTTTCAGTGTTTCGCCGGTTGCGGTGACGTTCAAGACGCGCCCGCCCGCGGCGCGGAGCGTGCCGTCTTCGTCCTGGCGCGTGCCGGCGTGGAAGACGACGACATCCTGCACGGCATTGGCCTCCCCGAGCCCGCGGATCACCGAGCCGGTGAGCGGATCGTCCGGATAGCCTTGCGCGGCGTAAACGACAGTCACTGCCGGCCGCTCGTCCCATTCAAGCGCCGGCGCCAAGGCGAGTTCGCCTTTGGCCGCGGCCAACAGCACCGGCGCGAGATCGCTTCTGAGCCTTCGCATCAGCGTCTGACACTCGGGATCGCCGAAGCGGACGTTGAACTCGATCAGCTTTGGTTCGTCTGGCGTGATCATCAGCCCAGCGAACAGGACGCCGATGAACGGGCGGCCTTCTTCTTTCATGCCGCGGAGTGTCGGCAGGATGATGCGCTCCATGGTTTGGTCGCGCACTTTGTCGGTGAACACCGGCGCGGGCGAGTAGGCGCCCATGCCGCCGGTGTTGGGGCCCTTGTCGCCATCGTAAGCGCGCTTGTGATCTTGCGCGGCGATGAGCGGGATCGCGGTGTCGCCGTCGCAGAGCGCAAAGAAGCTGGCTTCCTCGCCGGGCAGGAAATCTTCGATGACGATGCGCTGACCCGCCGTGCCGAATTTGCGCAGGAAGAGAATTTCGTCGATCGCCGCATCCGCATCGCGGCGGGTTTCGGCGATGACGACGCCTTTGCCGCCGGCCAGACCATCGGCCTTGATCACGAACGGCGGCTCGCGATCGCCGAGATAGGCCTTGGCGCGGATGGCGTCGTCGAACACTTTGTAGCCCGCGGTCGGGATGCCGTGGCGGCCGCAGAAATCCTTCATGAAGGCTTTCGAGGATTCCAATTCCGCCGCCGCTTGGCTCGGCCCGAAACAAGGCACGCCGACTTGCGCCAGGCTGTCCGCCAACCCCGCCGCCGCCGCGACTTCGGGGCCGATGACGACAAGACCGACTTGTTCGCGCATGGCGAAACCGGCCAGTTCGCGCGCGTCGTCGGCTTTGATCGCGACGGTGCGCCCGAGTTCCGCCAAGCCCGGATTGCCGGGCGCGGAGATCAGCTCCGAAACGAGCGGGCTCTGCGCGAGCTTCCAGCCCAAAGCGTGCTCACGCCCGCCCGAGCCAACGATCAGAATCTTCATAGCGCTGGATTGGGACCGGACGCCGCCCTGGTCAAGCGCGCGGCAGCTAAGCCTTGAAGCGCAGCACCCAAGCCTGCAGCGCTTCCAGATACTTGCCGAGAAACTCCGTCGTTTTGGCGTCGGTGAGTTCGCCGCTCGCCTCGAATTTTTCGTGGGCGCGGAAGACGAGGATTTCCGGCTGCGGCAGGCAGAACGAATTGGTGAACTCGAAGGCTTGGCGCAGTTGGCTTTGGCCGCGTGCTGAGCCGGTTTGACCCGGCGAGGCGCCGATAATGCCGACGGGCTTGCCGCCGAGCGGGGCGCCGCGGGCGGGGCGCGAGGCCCAGTCGATGGCGTTCTTCATCACGCCAGGGACGCCGTGATTGTATTCCGGCGTCACGAACAGCACGCCATCGGCGGCGCGGATCGCGTCCTTGAAGGCGGCGACGCCCGGGGGATCGCTCGCCGCTTCGACGTCGCCATTGTAAAGCGGCACGTCGATCAGATCGAACGGCTCGATTGTCATGCCGGTCGGCGCAAGTTTCACCGCCGCGCGCAGCAAAGCGCGATTGAGTGAGCCTGCGCGCAGGCTACCGGCGACGCCGAGGATTTTCACAGAACTCATGCCGCATTTATGGACCGCCGGCGTCCCGCCGGCAAACGGCTATCCTGTGACGATGCGATCAACGGCGGTTTGGACGATTGGGTGATAGGCGCCGCGCGTGGCTTCATGCGTGCGACGCGCCAAGGCTTGGCCCCAGGCGCCCTGGTCCATCAAAGCGCGATAGATCGGGCGCACGAATTTGCCGCGGCCTTGCTCGGAGAGGAAACGCTGCACGGCTGACCCGGCCGGCTCGTAGCCGTTGGGAATGGCGAGCGCGAACCAGTCGAAGCGTACTTCCATATTGCCGATAGCGTTGAGCCCGTAAGCGCGCTCCAGCGCCTCGAGCCGCGCGGCGGGCAATTGCCGCGGGAGCGTCTGCAGGAAACGCTGGCGCTGCATCGTGTTCCAATTCGCCCATGCTTCGGTCGGCGCGCCGCCTGCATTGAACGCCGCCACCGCTTGCTCCACCGCGACGAAGCCCGACGCTTGCGGTTGCACGGCGTTGGAGGGAATGCCCGGCTCGTACGCCCATTGGTCGAGCATCAGGCGCGCTTCCAACGCGGCATCGCCGAGGACGACATGCGCGCGGAAATCAACGAGGAAGCCTTGTGTCGTCATTGGCTGGAAGGCGTAGCGATCGAAGTAGGAGCGCAGATAAGTATCGAGCCGCTGGCGGCTGACGATGCCTTCGACCGTGCGCAGGAACAGGGCGCCCTTGTCGTAAGTGATGGCGCTTGAGTTTTCGTTCGCGTCCACTTCGCCAACCCAGTGCAGGCGCTGTCCGTCCGCCGGCACGCTTCCTAGCGCAGTCTGGATGTCGGACCAGCTCAGAGCCTCCGCCATGCGCGCGTGCTCGGCGCCGAACAGCGCCTCGCCGATGCGGCCCTCGATGTAGGAGGTGAAACCTTCATTCAGCCAGCCATCGGCCCACACCGCGTTGGTGACGAGATTGCCCGACCACGAATGCGCCAGTTCGTGCGCGACCAGCGAAACGAGTGAACGGTCGCCGGCGAGGAAGGTCGGCGTAAGGAAGGTGAGGCGCGGGTTTTCCATGCCGCCATATGGGAAGGACGGCGGCAGGATCAGCACGTCGTAGCGGCCCCAGCGATAGGGGCCGTAGAGCGCCTCCGCTACATCCATCATGCGTTCCATGTCCGCGCATTCATAAGCGCCGCGCTCGACCACGCTCGGCTCGGCGTAAACACCGGTGCGCGGTCCGACGTCGCGGTGCACGAGATCGCCGATGCCGATGGCGATGAGATAGGGCGGGATCGGTTGCGGCATGCGAAAGCGGAAGGCGCGCTGACCTTCGCCGGCAGGCTCGCCATCGCGCGTCAGCATCTCGGCGCTCATCACGGCTTTCAGATCGGCCGGCACTACGATGCGTGCATCGTACGTTTGGCGGATGCCGGGGCTGTCTTGCGTCGGGATCCAAGTGCGATTGTGGATCGCTTGGCCTTGGCTGAACAAGAAGCGTTTGTTGCTGGCCGTCTGCGCAGGCTCCAGCCATTGCAGCGCGCTCGCGTTCGGCGCGCTTTCGTACTCGATCTCGATCTGGCGTGCGCCGTTGAGTTGGATCACGAGCGCCGAGCCTAGCTTTTCGTCGCGGCTGCCGAGTTCGTATTGCGCTTCACGTCCGCCCGCGCGCACTGCGCGGATCACGAGGCCGTCGCTATCGAGCACGATCTCGCGCGCGTCGGGGCGCGCCGAGATGTCGAGTGTCGCCTTACCGTGGAAGACTTTGCGGTCGAAGTCGGCGGTGAGGTCGAGCGAGACGTGGCGCACCCGCGCTTCATCGGGGCGAGCGTGCGAGCTGGTGTCGAGCGGCAGCGGCGCCATCGGATCGGCGGCGCCCCCAGCGCTGACGCAAGCGGAAAGCGCCGGAATGGCGAGTGCGGAAGCGAGAAGAGTGCGGCGAAGCATGGAATGTCCCCGGAGGCGTTTGATTTTGCCGCACCCAAGCCGCTCCCCACGCCGCGGGCAAGACGGTAAGCGCAGCGCGCGACGATGGGTCCGCTCACCTCCGCTTTAGCTCTGGAAAGCGGGTCATTTCGGGCGCGGGATAGGGCGAGTCGTCCTATATATGGCCTCATGACCGAGGCTGCGGCGGCGACCGCCCAATCCAATTTGCCCGAACTCAGCGTCAGCGAGCTGGCGCAGGCGGTGAAGCGGACGATGGAGACGAACTTCGACCGCGTGCGCGTGCGCGGCGAACTCGGCCGCGTCATGATCGCGAAGTCTGGCCACCTTTATGTGGATTTGAAGGACGCCGACGCCTGCGTCTCGACCGTGATGTGGCGGGCAAACGTTCAGCAACTGGGCTTCAAGCCTGAAGAGGGCCTTGAGGTCGTCGCCGAGGGTCGGCTCTCCACCTTCCCGGGCCGCTCGCAGTATCAGCTGATCTGCGACCGCATGGCGCCGGCCGGTGTCGGCGCGCTGTTGGCGCAGTTGGAGAAGCTGAAAGCCAAGCTGCAGGCCGAAGGCCTGTTCGCGCGCGAACGCAAGAAGCCGATCCCGTATCTGCCGCGCGTCATCGGCGTGGTTACATCGCCCACGGGCGCCGTCATCCGCGACATTCTGCATCGTCTCGGCGAGCGCTTTCCGCGCCGCGTAATCTTGTGGCCGGTGCTGGTGCAGGGCCCGGAAGCGGCCGGACAAGTGGCGCGCGCGATCAAGGGCTTCAACGCGCTGCAAGGCGCCGACCGTCCTGACGTATTGATCGTCGCGCGCGGCGGCGGCTCGATCGAAGATTTGTGGGCGTTCAACGAAGAGATCGTGGTGCGCGCGGCGGCGGCAAGCGACATTCCGCTGATCAGCGCCGTCGGCCACGAAACCGATACGACTTTGATCGACTATGCGTCCGATCTGCGCGCGCCGACGCCGACGGGCGCGGCGGAAAAGGCCGTGCCGGTGCGGGCCGAATTGATCGAGCGCGTCACCGGCGCCGAGGGGCGCCTGAAGAACGGCCTGGTGCGCGGGCTTGAACGCCGCCGCACCGAATTGCGCGCCGCCGCTGGCAAGCTGCCGCGCCTAGAGACGCTCTTACAAATCCCGCAGCAGCGTTACGACCGCGCCGCCGAGCGCTTGAACGCCGCGCTCGTCGCCAATGCCCGCGCTGCACAATCGAAGCTTGACCGCGTCGCGGCACGGCTGCGCCCTGAAGCGCTGAGCCAAGACATCACCCGGCGGCGCGATCTGCTGACGCGTACCTCGGCGCGTTTGCGGCCCGCGATCACCCGCGCGCTCGAAGCGCAGCGCAAACATCTCGACGCGTCTGGTCGAATGCTGGACAGCCTCTCGCACAAGCGTGTGCTGGAGCGCGGCTTCGTCATGGTGCATCGCGAGGATGGATCCCTTGTGCGCGCCGGCAAAGACCTGTCCGCCGGCGATGTCGTCGAGCTGAGCTTCGCCGACGACAAGCAAAAAGCCGTGATCGACCCCGCGCACGCCGCCGCCGAGCCAACGAAGCCGAAGGCCAAGCCCAAACCCGGCGTCGATCAGGGCTCGCTGTTCTAGTTGGGGTTGGCGGCGCGGCGCGCCGAGGGCACAATCGCGGCGAGGTGCATGGATTTGAGCCAGATCAGCAGTCTTCCGGCGTGGACCTACACCGATCCGCGCTTCTTCGAGTTGGAGCGCGAGGGGATTTTTCGCGCCGCTTGGCAGATCATGGGCCATGTCAATGACGCGCCCGGCGCCGGCGATTACGTCACGCTCGATTTTCTCGGCGAACGCATCGTCACGCTGCGCGGCGGCGATGGCGTGCTGCGCAGTTTCCACAATGTCTGCCGCCACCGCGCGGCAAAGTTGGCGACCGAGGCGCGCGGATCATGCGGTCATCGCCTCGTCTGCCCGTATCACGCGTGGAGCTATGGGCTCGACGGCAAGCTGGTGAACGTGCCGAAATGGCAGGGGTTTGATAATCTCGACCTCACCTCTCATGGCTTGAAGCCAGTCGAGCAGGAGATTTTCCAGGGCTTCATCTTCGTGCGCCTCGAAAGCGGCGGGCCTAGCGTCGCCGACATGATGGCGCCCTACGCAGACGAGCTTCTGCCCTACGAACTGGAACGCCTCGTGCCGAACGGGCGCGTTACGCTGCGGCCCCGGCGCGTGAACTGGAAAAACGTCGGCGATAACTATTCCGACGGCATGCACATCCAGGTGGCGCATCCGGGCCTTAGCCGGCTCTTCGGCGCCACTTACGCAATCGAGGCGCGCGAGTGGGTTGATAAAATGTCGGGCCAATTGCAGCAGAATGCGTCCGAAAATTGGTCCGAGCGCGCGTATCAGAGCCTGCTTTCGACGCTCACCCACATCCCTGCCGATCGCCGGCGCGCTTGGGTGTATTACAAGCTCTGGCCCAACATCGCGTTCGACATCTATCCCGACCAAGTGGACTTCATGCAGTTCATTCCGGTGTCGGCGACAGAGACGATGATCCGCGAAATCGCTTACGTGCATCCCGAACGGAGCCGCGAACTCGGCGCCGCGCGCTACCTCAACTGGCGCATCAACCGCCAGGTTAACGCCGAGGACACGACTTTGATCGAGGGCGTGCAGGCGGGGATGGACTCATCCAGCTACACCAGCGGGCCGCTGTCGCCGAACGAGGTCTGCCTCATCTCCTTCACCCAGCGCATGCGCCGCCTGATCCCGCAAGCCAATCTCGAAGCGCCGCCGACATAAGCGGGAACGGCACGCCTGTTAGGGTGACGTTCAGCCGCCGCCGGGCTAAAAGACTCGCATGAACAAGCACGATCCGGGCGGGTCCGAGGCCACGCTCCAGTACGGCGACAACGAGATCACGATCCTGAAGCAGGGCACGCACGTGCGCTGCGCGGTGACGGGTGAGCGCATTCCGTTGGACGAACTGAAATACTGGAATGTCGATCTGCAGGAGGCCTATCGCGGCCCGGCCGAGGCGACGCAGCGTTGGAAAGAGATGCAAGGGAAGCCGAAATGAAATGGCTGGCGGGAGCTGTCCTCTTCTTGACGGCGTGCGCAGCGGCGGAGGCGCCAGCGCAGCCCGAAACAATAACGCCCGTCTTGGAAACGCCGGCGACGCAGCCGTCCGGCGTGCAAGCGTCAGGGCTCAGTTGCGCCGGCGCGCTCACGCAGGGCGGTATTGCGCTTTGCCGCGCGACGCCGGGCGCCGAGATTCTCATCGCCGGTGAAGCCGCCGGCCGCGCCGACGAGCAAGGCTGGGCGGTGATCGGTTTCAATCGCGAAGCGCCGGAGAGCATCCGCGTTGAAGCGCGCGCCGGCGACCAGATCGCCCATGCCGATCTCACGATCGCGCCGCGTCAGTTCGACGTGCAGCGCGTCGATGGCTTGCCGCAGCAAACGGTGACGCCGAGCGATCCGGCGGTGCGCGCGCGAATCCGCAGCGAAGCGGCGCTGAAGGCGCAAGGCTTTGCGAGCATGGCGCCGATGACAGGCTTTCTCGACGGTTTCATTCTTCCAGTTGAAGGCGGCCGCGTGTCCGGTGCGTGGGGCAATCAGCGTATCCTCAACGGCACGCCGTCGACGCCGCACTTTGGCTACGACATCGCCGTGCCGACGGGCACGCCGATCCGCGCACCGGCGGCGGGCGTGGTGACGCTCGCCAATCCGGACATGCATTACGAGGGCGGGCTCGTGTTCATCGATCACGGCCAGGGGCTGATCACGATGTATCTGCACATGAGCCGCCTCGACGTGCGCGTCGGCGATGTCGTGCGCCAGGGACAAACTATCGGCGCTGTCGGCGCCAGCGGCCGCGCGACGGGACCGCACCTGTGCTGGCGCATGCGCTGGCGCGAACGCCAACTCGATCCAAGCATCGCTGTGGCTGGGCTGGCGACGGCGCGGGCGGAGTTGGTGGATCGTCAAATCAACTGAGCCATTCCGGGCGAAGCGCAGCGCAGACCCGGAACCCAGGGCAACCAGCTCATCGTTTGCCCTGGGTTCCGGATCGTGCTTCGCACGTGCGGAATGACTGGGTAAATAGAGCAATCAGCGCGCCACCACGTGCGCCACCAGCACTACCGCGATCTCATCCTCCTCATTCCGCCACGAATGCGCCGTGCCGGCGTCTTCGCGCGCGATTCGCCGGCGCGGTAGGTTATGGCATCGAGGCAGGTGTTGCGCAGCTCGACCATTTCGCCGGAGACGATCAGCGCCATGCCTTGCACCGCGGCGTGATCGTGCCAGGCGATGACGCCGCCGGGCTGAACCGTGAGCCGCCGCAGGCGCACCGCGCGGTTCGCATCGCTTGCCAGCGGCGTCAGCGCGATGTCCACGCCCTCGACGCCCTGCTGCGGGCCGAAGCCTTCGCTGCGGGCATCGGCCTGCATGCGATCCGCTGGGCACTCGCGCACGCGCGCGTTTTGGATCGCCGCTAGCGCCGGGTCCGGCGTCGTCGTGACGTTGGCGTTGACAGAAACGCAGGCCGAGAGCAGCGCTGCGGCGCCCACAACAACACACTTCAGAACACGCATCACATCACCCCCGCTTTCATCCACGCTTCCTTGGGCCAGCGCCGGTGCGACCAGAACCATTGGCCGGGCGCTTCGCGGATGCGGGCTTCCATGAATTCGTTTACGCGCTTGACGCCAGCATACACGGTCGCGTCGTCGTTCGGCTTATCATAATCCAGCGGAATCGGATCGTAGGCGCGGGCGACGAATTTCACGCCGTCGATGCGCCGGCCGGTGATCGGGATCAGCGGGACTTTGAAGCGGAGCGCCAGCCGCGTCGGCCCGTCGGCTGTCATGCAATCATAGCCAAACAGCGGCACGGCAAGGCCGGAATTGTATTTCTGGTCGTTCATCAGCGCGATGCTGCGTTGCTTCATCAGCGAGCGCAGCAGGCCCATGCCGCCTTCCTTGCCTTTCGCCGCTTGCAGCGCGAGGCCGAAGGCGGCGCGAGTATCGACGATGTAGGTGTCGATAATCGGATTGTTGGCGGGCCGATATGTGAAATGGCAGGTGGGATCGGTCTGCGCGAGGCAAAGCGAGGTCACTTCCCAATTGGTGAAGTGCCCCCCGATGAAGACGGCGCCTTTGCCGATCGCGGCTTCGACGATGTCGCGGCCTTCGAACTTCAGTTCGCCGCTGCGATACTGATCCAGGAATTTGCCCATGTGGGGAAACTCGCCCGTCATGCGGCCGAGTTCGCGGAAGGAGTCTTTGCGCACCTCCTGATGAAATGCGTCGCTCTCGCTGGGAAAGCACATCCTGATATTGCGGATCGCTGTCTTCCACGCGCTGCTCATCGGCGCCACCGCCGGCACGATCGCGCCGCCCCAGCGCGAGGCGCGCTCCAGCCCCAACGCGCCGAGGCCGCCGACATAGACGTTCCACGCCAGCGCTTCGAGACGGAAACCCAGATTGACCGGCTTCGATTTAGCCATGCGGCGGAATCATCCGCGATCGGATCGGCGCGAGCAAGGCGTCGAGCGCCGCTTCATCGTCAAAGCGCGCGGTCACAGGCAAAATCGCCACACGCGCGCGCCATTCCGGCGAGAGGCGGGCGGCGTCTTTTTCCGTTGTGATCAGCATGGCGTCGCGCTCTTCGGCCATCTGCGCCAACACGCCCAGATCTGCTTCGGAATAAAGATGATGATCGCCGAACGGAACCGCTTCCGAAACCTTCGCCCCCATCGCCGCCAAGGTATCGAAGAACTTCTCGGGCCGCGCGAGGCCGGCGAAGGCGACCAAATTGCGCTCGGGGGCGATGCCGGATGGTTCGAGGCGCGCGTGCAGGATGGGCTTGGCAAAATGCGCCAGCCAGTCTGGCGGCGGCGGCTGGTCGGCTGGCGCCGCGTGTAGCATCACGATCGCGTCGGCGCGGGCCAAACCGTCGGCAAGCCGCTCGCGCAATGGCCCGGACGGAAACACCTGCCCGTTGCCGATACCGAACCCAGGATCGACGGCGATGATGGACAGATCCTTGCTCAGCGCGGGATTTTGAAACCCGTCATCCATGATGATCGCGCGCGCCCCCGCTTGCGCCGCCGCCATTGCGCCCGCGTGGCGGTCACGCGAAATCCAGGCGGCGCCGTCGCGCGCGTGCAGCAAGGGTTCATCGCCCACTTCGCGCGCATCCATATCCGGTGTGACGCGCAGCGGGCCTTCGATGCGCCCGCCATAGCCGCGCGACAGCGTGTGCGCGCCGGCGCCGAGCTTTGCGCGGATGGCGCGCGAAATCGGCGTTTTACCAGCGCCGCCGACCGTGAAATTGCCAATGCAAACCACTGGTACCGGCGCGTTGCGCGGCGACGTCGTACGCAAGCGGTGCGCGACGGTGCTCGCGTAGACCCATGAGAGCGGCGTCAGCAGCGCGCGGAGCGCAAGCGCCGCATCGCGTCCGCCTACGTCGGCTTTCCAAAATTCAGGCGGACGCATGGGCTGCATTCGCCTGTTTTGCTTTTCCCGGCGCCAGTGACAGCAGCTGCGTAACGGTTTCGTCGAGCGCGCCGGCGCCCCGCGTCGTCGCCCCGCGCGCGGCTTCAGCTTGCGCCGCCCGCGCGCCTTCATCGCGCCAGAGCGACAAAACGGCGGGGGCTAAGCTGTCCGCATCGCGCACGATCTGCGCGCCGTTTGCAGCGAGGATGGCGTCGAACACGTCTTGAAAGCTCTCATAGTGCGGGCCGGTGAGGATGGCGCAATCCAGTTTAGCCGGTTCGATCGGGTTGTGGCCCTTGAGGTGGGGCAGGAGGCTCCCCGCGACAAGCGCCGCCGGCGCCAGCGCATAAAAGAGCCCAAGCTCGCCCAGCGTATCGGCAATGTAGACGCTAGCGTGTCCGACCGGCTCGAACTGCGAGCGCCGCGGCGCGCCATCCGCCAACGCGGAGATAGCCTCGCCGCGCTCAGGATGGCGCGGCGCGATGATCAGCAAGGCGTTCGGTTCGGCCGCGCGGAGCTTGGCGTGCGCGGCGAGCGCGATTTCGTCCTCGCCCGCGTGCGTTGAAGCTGCGAGCCAAACCGGGCGTCCGCGCAATTGTTCGGCCAGCGCCGCCTGCTCGCCCGCATCCACTGGCGGCGCAGGTGCGGCGAGTTTCAGATTGCCGAGCAGCGGCACATCAGCGCCGCGCACCGCGCTCAGCGCTTGCGCCGTGCGTGCGTCGGCGGCGGCGACGAAACCGAACGCCTTCAACAACCGCGCGCCGGCGGCTGTCCAACGCTGCCAGCGCGCGAGCGATTTGGGGCTCATTCGCGCATTGATCAGCGCGAGCGGGATGCGCCGCGCTTCGGCCGCGAGGATAAGGTTAGGCCACAGCTCGCTTTCGACGAAGACGCCCAGGTCGGGCCGCCAGTGATCGAGAAAGCGCCGCACGGCGCCTGCGCTATCGAGCGGGACATAGACGTGTGTGACGCCCGCGAGCGCGCGGCGCGCGACCAGTTCCGCCGAGGTGCGGGTGCCGGTGCTGATCAGGAACGCGAGCGAGGCGTCCCGCGCCGCCATCGCTTCAATAAGGGAAAGCGCAACGCCGCTTTCGCCGACGCTGGCGGCGTGCAGCCAGATCAGAACGCCGGGTGGACGCGCTTTCGTGTAGCGGCCGAAGCGTTCGGGCAGGCGCGCGCTGTCTTCCTTGCCGCTGCGCGCACGCGCGTTCAGCCAGAGGCCGGCAAACGGCGCGAGTATGCCCACCAGGACCGCATAAGCTGTAAGGGCAGGCGAAAAGCTCACGTGGCTAGCGGCTCTGCGTCGGACGTGGTTTCGACGGGCGCGAATTCCGGAGTGATCGGGGCGACGCCGGCGATGCGGTCGGCTTCCGCGGCGATGCGGTTCATTTCATGTTCGAGCTTTAAGCGCACAACTTCGATCTCGGCGTCGCTGGCGTCCATTGGCGGCGGCGCGATCGGGTCGCCCCAGACCAAGGCGCCGCGCCCGAACGGCAGCGGCAAAATAAATTGATCCCAGCTCTGGTCGAAAACGATCCGGTTCGAGGTTGACCATGTCACCGCCAGGAGCGGCGCGCCGGCGATTTTGGCGAGTTGGATCGGCCCGCGCTTGACCCTCATGCGGGGGCCGCTCGGCCCGTCCGGCGTCATGCAGATGACGCCGCCGCCTTCGATGTGGCGCGCCATGGCGCGCATCGCCTCGACGCCGCCCTTGCGTTGCGTCCCCTTGGCTGCCGAGCCGCGGATCACATCGGCCCCGGCCGCCCGCGCTGTGTGGGCGACGATTTCGCCTTCACGCGATTTCGAGATCAGCATTTTCGCCTTTGGCGCCCCGTTTTTGAACGACCACATGAGGGGGGTGAGCGAGAACCGTCCGTGCCAAATGCATCCGATGAGCTTGCCGCCGTCCGGACGCCAGAAGGGCTCGACGGCCCCGCGATTGACCCTCGTCCACCGCGTCGTCATCCCCACGAACAGCATGTAGCCGCCAATGGCCCGCCCGATCAGGTACTGGACGACTGAATTGCCGAGAAGTTTCTTGGCCATGAGCTCGCTGGTCGCGCCGCTTCCGAGTTGGCGCGTGCGCCCTTATAGGGGGGCCGACTGGCCCCGCGCCAGCAGACGATGACAGGCAGATGACTGACGCTGAGGACAAGAAATCCCGGTTCGACCTCGCGACGCCCCAAGGGCGGCGGCGGGCGGAGGCTGACCTGATCTGGACCGATCACGGGTTCCTGCGCTCCCGCTTCGCCAATTTTCACTGGATCGAGGACGGCGTCATGGCGCGGGCGAACCAGCCTTCGCCGGAGGCGGTGGCGCGCTATGCCGAGATGGGGTTCAAAACCATCCTCAACCTGCGCGGCCCGTCCGACACTGGCTATTACGCGCTCGAGCGCGAAGCGTGCGAGCGCCATGGCCTCAGCATGATCGATGCGCGCATGCATTCGCGCGAACCGCCGAGCGTTGAGCAGATCCGCCAAGCCAAGCGCTTGTTCGAGACGATCGCGTATCCGGCTTTGATGCACTGCAAGTCCGGCGCGGACCGGGCTGGCGTGATGGCGGTGCTGTACAAGCACTTCAAGATGGGACTGCCGATCAGCGAAGCGGCCGAACAATTGTCGCTCAAATACCTGCACGTGAAGCAGGGCAAGACCGGGATGATTGATTACTTCTTCGCCGCTTATCTCGCAGAGACGAAAGAGAGTGGCAAAGCCTTCATGGACTGGGTCGAGCAGGATTACGACAAAGCGAAAGTCAAAGCGGCTTTCATGGGCGAGTGGTGGGCCAATATCCTCGTCGACAAGATTTTGCGCCGCGAGTGACGCGCCCGAAGCTCGCGGCTCCGGGCGCGCCGAAAGTTTTTTAGCGTGCGGCGACGGTGATGGTCGCGACGCGGCCGCCGCGGGCGGCATAACGCTGCTCGACCGTGGCGCTTTGCGCATTGGCGACCGCGCGTTGCATGAAAGCGGCGTTGCATGCGCGAACGCGACGGTGCTGCGCGAACGACATGCGGCCGGACGTGTCGCCGCAAGTTTGGCGGGCTGCGTTCTCGATGCGATCGACCAGCGCGTCGGCGCCGGCGTTGCGGCTGAGATCGAGGTCTGCGTAGGCGATGCGCGTCTCGTAGCGGTCCGGCGCGTTTTGCGCGGCGGCGGGCGCGGCGGTGACGAACGCGACGCTAATCGCGGCTACGATCGTCGGCAGGAAAGATCGGATCATGGGAAGCTCCAGTGCAGCGTCGCGGGAGAGGCGACGGGCGGACCCTTACGCATGCTCGGCTGCAGGTCTGTGACGCAGGTCCCAACAAAATCGTATGCCGGATGTGCGCCATTGCGCGCCGTATGCGATTGCAAACGTCACATTTGTGATTCGTATTGCGGCCAGTTCATTTTTGAAGCGGTCAGCTCGCAGCATCAACGAACTGCAGCCGGCTCAATCGCGCATAGAGCCCGCCTTTCGCGACCAGTTCGTCGTGGCGGCCGATTTCGACGATGCGACCGTTCTCCAAAGCAAGAATGCGATCGGCCTCGCGCACGGTGGCGAGGCGATGGGCGATGACGAGGACGGTGCGGCCTTTGGCCAAACGTTTCAGCGCGGCCTGCACGCGGGCCTCGCTTGCCGCGTCGAGCGCGCTGGTGGCTTCGTCGAGCAGCAGGATCGGCGCGTCGCGCAAGAAAGCGCGGGCGAGGGCAATGCGCTGACGTTCGCCACCGGAAAGATTGGCGCCACGATCGCCGACAATGGAATCGTAACCCTGCGGTAGCGCCGCGATGAAATCGTGTGCGGCGGCGGCGCGGGCGGCGTGCTCGACCTCTTCGTGAGTGGCGCCGGCGCGGCCAAGCGTGATGTTGGCGCGG
>JACMMP010000167.1 GCA_014378995.1 Hyphomonadaceae bacterium | reverse complement strand
CGCAAGCGGAGCGCCCGCTTCGACATCCTCCTGCATCGACTGAAAGGCGGCGTCGCGCGCACTGGCGCGGCCGTGCGCGCGGCGCGCGTCACGAGCGATGCGAAAGCCGATGCCCGACACCCAGGAGCGGAAACTCGACCGGCCCTCAAAGCGCGCGAGCTTGATCCAGGCCGTCACGAACGCCTCTTGCGCAATATCGTCGGCATCGGCCCAAACGCCGGTGAAACGCCGCAAAAAGCCGCGAACAGCTTGCTGATGCGCATCGACCAAAGCGGCGTACGCGCGGCTGTCCCCGCGGCGCGCGGCGGCAATGAGACGCGTCTCGTCATCCGGCGTCATCGTCGTCTTTTGAACCGCCACCGGGACGCATAATCGCCAGCGCGAGGCAGCCAAGCGCCGTCACCGTCATCGTCGATGCGATCACGAGAAACGGCACTTGGCGATCGGGCGCGCCCGTGGCGTAGGCGATCCAAAAGCCAAAACCCAACGCACTGAAGACAACGACCTCGGTCCAAGGCGGCTTGGACTGATTGGTCCTCGCGAGCTGCTCGTAGAGAATTTGCGGCGGCTCTTTGCCGGCTTCGATGGCGACCTTGATGATCTCCATCGCCTGCGCGCGGCGGCGGTGCTCCAACCATTGCGACCAGCCTGCCGCCAGCATCGAGATGGCGACCGCGCCCAGGATGAAGAGCGCGACCATCCAGTTTTCCATTCCGTCTCTCAGCATCGGTCCGACTCTTTCGTTTTCCCGAGTATGCAGCCGCCGCCTGCACGAACAGATGCGTTTCCGCTTCCCAAGTATTACTTAAGGCTCTACTTAAGTGTTTATGTTCAGACAGGACGCCCTGCTCGACCTCGCGTTCCAGGCGCTCGCGGACCCCAGCCGCCGCGCCATGGTGGACCGGCTAGCCATCGGGCCCGCTTCGGTGAGCGAGTTGGCCAGGCCGCTGGCGTTGTCGCTGCCCGGCGTGATGCAGCACTTGGCGGTGCTAGAGGCGAGCGGGCTGGTTAGAAGCCAAAAAATCGGCCGCGTCCGCACCTGCTCGATTGAGCCCACGGCATTTCGCCAGGCCGAACAATGGATCGCCGAACGACGCGCGCTCTGGGAGCGCCGCTTGGACCGGCTCGGACAATTTCTTGAAGAGACGAAGGACGAATGATGCTGACGCTCTATGGACACCCGATCTCGTCCTACACCTGGAAGGTGGTGATCGCGCTCTACGAGAACGCAACGCCGTTTGAATCGATTACGGTGGATCAGGACACCTATCCCGATTTCATCGCCAAATGGCCGATGGGCAAGTTTCCTATCCTGCTCGATAGCGATCGAAAGACGATGATCACGGAGACGTCCGTGATTATCGAATACCTAGACGCCTACTATCCCGGTCGCACGCGCTTCATTCCGACAGACATGGACGCTGCGCTCGAAGTGCGCCGCTGGGACCGCGTGTTCGATCACCTCAACACCACGATGAGCAAGATCGTCGTCGACACTATCCGCCCGGAGGGCCAACGCGATCCATACGGCGTGGAGGAGGCTAAGCGCGCCATTCGTGGGATTTACACTGTTGTTGAAGCGCAGCTCGGCGATCGCGCGTTCGTTGCCGGCGATAGCTTCACCTTGGCCGATTGCGCAGCTGGGCCAGCGCTCTGGTACGGCGTCCGCAACGCGCCACTGAGTGGCGGCTTCCCGCGTATCTCGGCGTATCTCGAACGCCTGAAAGCGCGGCCATCGTTTGGGCGGGCGCTGAAAGAGTCCGAGCCGCTGTTTCACATGTATCCGGGAGCTTGAGCCCATGACCGCGATCACTCACGCCACCATCGTCATGGATCGGACCTACAACGCCTCGCCCGCGCGCGTCTTCGCTGCCTGGGCGGACTTGGACGCTCGCAAGCGTTGGTCGGCGCCGGCGGACGATATCCGCATCGAGTATGAAGCGTCCGATTTCCGCGAAGGCGGCCGCGATCTCTCGCGCTGCATCGAGCTGGGCAACGCCGATTATGTGGCGCAGGTGTTCTATCTCGATATCACGCCCAGCCAGCGGATCGTCTTCGCGGAAGATGTGTCGCATGGCGACAAGCGCGTTTCGGCGGCTCTGATCTGCGTCGAGCTCATGCCCGCCGACGCCGGCGCCCGCCTTACGCTCACCCTGCAGATCGCCGCGTTCGACGGCAGTGAAATGGAGAAGGGCTACCAGTTCGGTTGGTCCGCCGCGCTTGACAATCTCGGCAAGGAATTCGCGCGATGACAAACCGGACGTCATCTCGTACG
The DNA here is from genome assembly GCA_014378995.1 of Hyphomonadaceae bacterium. Lineage (GTDB taxonomy): Bacteria > Pseudomonadota > Alphaproteobacteria > Caulobacterales > Aquidulcibacteraceae > Vitreimonas. The sequence continues at coordinate 870 of JACMMP010000167.1, read as the reverse complement.
GACGAGCGCGGCGGACATCTAGCGAGAGGCGCTTGAGCCATGGGCAAGCTCATCATCTGGAACGTCATGTCGCTCGACGGTTGCTTCGAAGGCGCGGCGCCGTGGGACCTGTCCATGCACGAGACGGTGTGGGGGCCGGAATTAGAGCAGCTGTCAAGCGAGCAGCTAAGTGAAGCCGCATTCATTCTGTTCGGACGCAAAACCTACGAAGGCATGTTCGAGTATTGGGCGAAGGAGACGAGCGAGCCCAGCGAGATTAACGACGGCATGAACAATGGGCCAAAGGCCGTTGTCTCCACGACGCTGAACTCCGCTGACTGGACCAATACGCGCCTGCTGCGTTCAATCGAGGAAGTTGCGGCGCTTAAGGCCGGCGTGGGCGACGAGAGCATCTTCGTCTTCGGCAGCGCCAACCTGACCTCCTCGCTTCGCGACGCCGAACTGATCGATGAATATCGCATCTGCATCGCACCGATACTGCTCGGCAAAACTGGCGGCGCGGCGATGTTTAAACCGTCGAACGAACGTCAACGCCTTGATCTCATCAAGGCCGAACCGCTCACCGGCGGCGGTGTTCTGCTGTTTTACCGGCCTGCTGCTATAGCGCCGTGACACCCAGAGAGCTCACCATTCAGCCCAACGGCGAGGCCGCCGTCTCCGGCCTGTGGCTCGCGCCGCCGGATGCGCGCGCGGCTTACGTCTTCGCGCACGGCGCGGGCGCTGGGATGGCGCACAAATCGATGGCGGCGATCGCGGAGGGCTTAGCGGCGCGCGGGGTGGCGACGTTGCGTTACAATTTTCTCTACATGGAGCGCGGCCCGAAGCGGCCCGACGCGCCGGCGCTAGCGCATACGGCGGTGCGCGCCGCTG
>JACMMP010000166.1 GCA_014378995.1 Hyphomonadaceae bacterium | reverse complement strand
CGGCCGGCGGCCGTCACGCGGCTGCGGACGCCGCGCACGAACGCTGGCGATTGCGCAGCGGCCAACGCGCCATACGCGACCCATCCGCGCGAGACTCGGGCCGGATCATGACGCGCCGCCAATTCAAGCGCGCTCTCCAGGGCAGCCTCACTGGCGATGTCGGCGTCGAGCAGCGCGGACACATCGCTCTGGTAGAGGGCGTAGGCGTCGAGCGCCTGGTGAAGCGGACCGGTCTGCGCCCCTGCCGGTGCGGCAAGGGTGAAGAGGATTGTCAGTGAGGCGACGATGATGCGCATGGCGGCGAGCTTGGACCACGGCGAGGGGGAAACGAAGCTGCCGCCTTGCTCGCGTCCCCGGCCCCAGCCATAACCCGCGACCATGTTGCGCTTAGGCTTGTCCCTGTCCGCCATCGTCCTGGTCGCCGACCAGATCACCAAATGGATCGTGCTTGGGCCGGGCCGGTTCAGCCCGCCCGGCTGCCTTGAAGCCAATTATGGCTGCCGCTTTGTTGAGCTCACGCCGTTCTTTGACCTCCAAATGGTCTGGAATCGGGGCGTGAGCTTTGGCCTCTTGAGGGCGGATCAGGACATCGCCCGCTGGGGCTTGGTGGCGCTTTCCTTTGTGATTTCAGGCGTCTTTATCTGGTGGCTGAAGGGCGCGGAGCGGAAAATGACGGCGATCGCCCTGGGGCTCGTCATTGGCGGGGCGCTGGGCAACGTGATCGACCGCATCCGCTTCGGCGCGGTGGCCGATTTTCTCGATTTCAACGGGCTATGGTTTCCCTGGGTGTTCAACGTGGCCGACGCCGCCATCACCGTGGGCGCGATCCTGTTGGCGGTCGATATGGTCTTTCTGGCCGAGGCGGAGCCTGGCAAGGGGACCACTTGGAGCCAGATCAAGACCTGGTGGCGCGGGGTCCGCAGCGGCTCTCGCGGCCCGGGCATGTAAAATGGGGGCGGATTCGCCCCAGAACGGTCAAACTGAAGCGGGATGCCTCGTCGCTGCTGTCCGGCTTGGCTTGGGGCGCGGGGCTCAGCTAGAACCGGCGCGAGAGATTTAAGGGAGGCGGACGTCCGATGTCCAAACCATTCGTAGTGTTGGCGGTCCTGGCCGCGGCGACCGCGGCGACGGGGTGCGCAAGCGTTTCGCGCGCCATCGGCGCATCGAAAACGGCGCCAGATGAATTCCGTGTCGTGACCCAAGCGCCGCTGACGCTGCCGCCGGATTACAATTTGCGCCCGCCGCGTCCGGGTGAGCCGCGTCCGTCCGAACTGCAGCCGACCGATCAGGCGCGCGCCGCGCTGTTCGGTCAGGAAGTCGGCCAGGCGGCAAGCCAGGGCGAGCGTACGCTCGTCGCTGCCGCTGGCGCCGGCACGGCCGACGCCGAAATTCGCGACACTATCGATTTTGAAGCTCAGGGCGTCGTGCGCCGTAACGAGGGTTTCGTCGATCGTCTGCTGGCGTTTGGCGGTTCGGGTGCGCCGCGCGCGGCGCCGCTCAACGCCGAAGATGAATCGCGCCGTCTTGAAGAGGACGAATCCATTCGCCGCGCCACTGGCGGTGGTCAAGTCGTGATCGAGCGCGATCGCGGCGGCTTCAAGCTGCCGGGCACTTAAGCGCTTTGCTGAGGGCAAGCATGCGCGCTGCGATTGCCGCGTGCGCGGTTGCATTCGCGTTGGTCTCGGGCGCTGACGCGCGCGAGTTGCCGCGGCCCGAGACGTTCACGCTTCGCAATGGCCTGCAGGTCGTGGTGATCACCGATCGCCGCGCGCCGGTTGTGACGCACATGCTTTGGTACCGGGTAGGCGGCGCCGATGAGCCGCGCGGGTCTTCCGGGGTAGCGCACTTCTTCGAGCACTTGATGTTCAAAGGCACGCGCCGCATCGCGCCCGGCGAATTCTCCCGCACCGTCGCCCGCAATGGCGGCGACGACAACGCGTTCACGTCGCAGGACTACACTGCCTATTACGAGCGCATCGCCCGCGACCGGCTCGAACTGGTCATGGGCATGGAAGCGGATCGCATGCGTAATCTGCGTTTCAGCGATGAGACGTTCGCCTCCGAGCGTGACGTCATCGCCGAAGAACGCCGCCAGCGCGTCGATAACAATCCGGGCGCGGTGCTGGGCGAACGCATGCGGGCGATGTTGTGGCCGCATCATCCCTACGGCACGCCGGTGATCGGCTTCCTGCACGAGATCAACACGCTCGACCGCGAGACGGCGCTCGCTTTCTACGAAACTTGGTATGCGCCCAATAACGCGATCCTGGTTGTGGCAGGCGACGTCGACGCCGCCGAATTGCGTCCGCTGGTGGAGCGCCATTACGGGCGCCTGCGGCCGACGCGGGAGCTGCCCTCGCGCTCGTGGGTGAGCGATCCGCCGAATGTGGGGCCGATGCGCGTTACGCACCGCGACGAAAAGGTGCGCCAGCCCTCGATGTCGCGCACGTACCGCGCCATCAGCTACGGCACCGACGAAGGGCGCCAAGCCCACGCGCTCGATGTCGCGATCGACATTCTCGGCGGCTCGGAGACCAGCCGGCTTTATCGCGCGCTAGTCGAAGAGCAGCGCATCGCCGTGAGCGCCAGCGCGGGCGCCAGCACTGGCGGCCTCGGCGGCGGCAGCGTGTCTGTCTATGCAACGCCGGTAGAGGGCGTTTCGCTGGAGCGGCTTGAGGCGGCGGTCGATGAGGTGATCGCCGTCTTCTTGCGCGATGGGCCCACCGAGGCCGAGCTAGCGCGCGCAAAATCTTCGCTCTCCGCCGCGGCGATCTATTCACGCGACAGCCAGGAGAGCCTCGCCAACATTTACGGCACCTCGCTGGCCCAGGGCGAGAGCATCGACGATGTGGTGAACTGGCCGCGCGATATTGAAGCCGTCACGCGCGATGAAGCGCTGACCATGGCGCGCGCGACTTTGGTGCTGGATGCATCGGTCACCGGCTGGCTGTTGCCGGAGGACGAAGAGTGAGATCGGTTTTTGCCGCCTTGGCGGCGCTCGCCTTCGTTGTGACGCCGCTGGGCGCGCCGCCCGCGCAAGCGCAACGCCAAACCGAAAGCGCCTCTGCCCGCCATACTATCCCGGTGCGCGAAATCACCTCGCCCGGCGGGATCAGCGCGTGGTTGGTCTCCGACGCCACCGTGCCCATCATCATCATGCGCGCGTATTGGCGCGGCGGCTCCGCCATCGAGCCGGAGAATCTGACGGGCGCCACCGGCGTCATGGCCGACATGATGACGGAAGGCGCGGGGCCGCTCGACGCCAATGCGTACAAGGAACGCCTGCAAGAGCTGAATATGGGTGTCAGCTTCGCGTCGGGCTGGGACGGCGTGGCCATGAGCTTGACGACGTTGAGCGAAAATCGCGACGCGGCGGTCGAGATGGCGCGGCTGGCGCTTAACGAGCCGCGGTTCGACGCCGAGCCGCTGGCGCGCATTAAGCGTCAAATGCTGGTGGGCATTCGCACGCGCGACACCAATCCGAATTACATCGCCAATCTGGCGCTGGATCGGGCGCTTTATCCCGATCATCCTTATGCGCGCCGCACGTCGCGTGAGGGCGTTGAGGCGATCAATCGCGCCGCATTGCAGCAGCGCCGCGCCGCGGCGTTCAACCGCACGACGCTGCAGATTACGATCGTCGGCGACATTGACGAAGCGGCCGCGGGCCGCGCCATCGATACGATTTTCGGCGCGCTGCCGCAGGGCGCAGCGCCGCCCGAGCCGCCGCAAGCGCAACTTTCCGCGCCGACGCCGCTGATCGTGCGCGAGCTGCCGCAGCCGCAAAGCCTCGTGCTGTTCGCGGGGCCCGGCATTCAGGACGAAGATCCAGATTGGATTCCGCTGGCGGTGGCGAATTACATTTTGGGCGGCGGCGGCTTCTCATCGCGCTTGATGGCCGAGGTGCGCGAGGCGCGCGGCCTCGTCTACGGCATCGGCACCAGCCCGTCCGTGCGTGACTATTCCGCCGTCATCCGCGGCTCGGCGCAGACCGAGAACGGCGACGTGCGCGAGGCCATCGAACTTACACGCGCCGAGATGGCGCAACTCTATACTGAAGGCGCGACGCAGGCGGAGGTGAACGACGCCATCACCTATCTCACCGGCTCGTTCGCGCTCGATCTCGACAGCAACGCCAAGATCGCGAGCGTGGTGCATTCCTATCAAGCCGCCGGGCGGGACGTCGACTACATCAACCGCCGCAACGATCTGATCCGCGCTGTGACGCGGGACGACGTGAACCGGGTAATCCGCCGCCTGTTCAATCCCCAGAGCTTCACGTTCGTCGTTGTGGGCCAGCCCGAAGGGCTGGAGCCTTCGGCCGCCCCGATCACGCCAGCGCAATAGATCAAACGGCGCAGCATGACGTAGCGGCGAGTTGCGCGCTGCGTCCTCCATGCTTAGCCTCGCGCGCGAGGGACCGCGTGATGACTGATCAATTAGAAGCTTTCCGCGCCGAGACGCGGGCTTGGCTGGACGCCAATTGCCCGCACTCGATGCGCACGCCGATGACAGGCGAAGACGACGCCGTTTGGGGCGGGCGCAACTACACATTTCCAAGCGAGGACGCCAAGCTTTGGCTCGAGCGCATGGGCGCCGCGGGCTGGACTGCGCCGACTTGGCCAAAAGAGTATGGCGGCGGCGGCCTGAGCGCCGATGAGAACCGCGTGCTGCAAAGCGAGTTGAAGCGCATTGGAGCGCGTCCGCCACTCTTCTCCTTCGGCCTCTGGATGCTCGGCCCGGCGCTGCTCGAATATGCCAACGAAGAGCAAAAGCGCGAGCATCTGCCGAAAATCGTGCGCGGCGAAATCCGTTGGTGCCAGGGCTATAGCGAGCCAGGCGCGGGTAGCGATCTCGCCGGCCTGCAAACCAAATGCGAGGACAAGGGCGATCACTGGCTGATCAATGGCCAGAAGGTGTGGACCTCGTACGCCAATCACGCCGATTGGTGCTTTTGCCTGGTGCGCACGGATACCAGCGTGAAGCACGAGGGCATTTCGTTCGTGCTGATCGACATGACGCTTCCGGGCGTCGAGACCCGGCCGATCAAGCTGATCTCGGGCTCGTCGCCATTCTGCGAGACGTTCTTTACTGACGTGAAGGTGCCGAAACATCAGATGGTCGGGCGCCTGAACGGCGGCTGGGAAATCGCCAAGCGGCTGCTGCAATACGAGCGGACCAACATTTCGGGTTTCGGCTCGAACACGCGGGTCGATGTGGTCGATATTGCCAAGCAGAATGTGGGCGTCACGGACGGCAAGCTCGAAGACCGCGATCTGCGTGCGCGCATTGCTGCGCACAAGATGACCGAGCGGGCATATGCGCTGACGACGCAGCGGGCGCAGGAAGAGGCCAAGGCCGGCGGCAATGTCAGCCACATGGCCTCGATGTTCAAAGTCGCGGGCGCGACGCTCAATATCGATCGCTGCGAGCTGATGGTGGAAGCCGCGGGAAATCGCGCGCTCGGCTGGTCAGGAGAGGGATTTGCGCCGGATGAGCTTGCAGTGACGCGCGGCTGGCTGCGCTCGAAAGGCAATTCGATCGAAGGCGGCACCACTGAGATCAATCTCAACGTCGTCGCCAAGCGCGTGCTGGGTTTGAGGGACACGCAATGACGTTCAGCCTGAATGACGAACAGCGCATGCTGAAAGACGCCGCGCGCGATTTCTTCCGCGAGCAAGCGCCGGTCGCGCGCCTGCGCAAGCAGCGGGACGCCAAGCAGAACGGGCGCGATCCCGAACTCTGGTCGCAGATCGCCGCTTTGGGCTTTGCCGGTGTGATCATCCCGGAAGAATACGGCGGCGCGGGCCTCGGCTACGTCGCGCTTGGCGCGGTGCTGGAGGAGGGGGGGCGGACGTTGGTTGCTTCGCCGCTGCACTCATCCGCGCTCGCAGGCGCAAGCGCACTGCTGCTCGCGGGCACGGATGCGCAGAAGCAGGAATGGCTGCCGAAGATCGCCGCGGGCGAAGTGGTTGCGACGCTGGCGGTGGACGAAGGCGCGCATCATGCGCCGCGGACGAAGTCGAAGCTGAAGTTTGAAGACGGCAAACTCAGCGGCGATAAGAAATATGTCGCCGACGGGCACATCGCCGATCTCATCATTGTCATCGGCGCCGATGCGCTTTTTTTGGTGAAGGCGGATGCCGCAGGCTTCACCCGCCGCGAACTAATCACTGCCGATAGCCGCGGCGCGGCTGATCTGAAGCTCGACGGTGTCGCCGCTGAGAAGATGAACGGCGGCGCCGAGATCATCGACGAAGTCCTCGACCGCGCCCGCATCGGCCTCGCCGCCGAAATGCTAGGGCAGGCGAGCGAGGCGTTCGAGATCACGAGCGAGTATCTCAAAACACGCAAGCAGTTCGGCCAAGTCATTGGCGGCTTCCAGGCGCTGCAACATCGCGCGGCGAAGCTATTCACCGATCTGGAGTTGACGCGCTCGTGCGTTCTGGCGGCGCTCGACGCGCTGGATCGCAGCGACAAACGCATCGCCGAATATGCGAGCCTCGCCAAAGCGCGCGCGTCGGAGACGCTGCATCTCGCCACCAACGAAATGGTGCAGCTGCACGGCGGCATCGGCATGACCGATGAACACGATGCCGGGCTTTATCTAAAGCGCGCGCGGGTGGCGGAGGCGCTCTATGGCGGCGCGAGCTTTCACCGCGATCGGTATGCGACGTTGTTGGGGTTCTAGCTCTACGCTTCCCGGACACGCATCGCGCGAACGCGCGGTGCGCCGAGCCGGGACCCAGGGGCCGCGATTTGTGCTTTTTGGGACCCTAGGTCCCGGCTCGCGCTGACGCGCGTCCGGGAAGCGTTGGAGATTTAGGCCGGAACTGGCGCCGCCACATCCGCGTCGAACTCGGCTTTCCATTCCGCCACGAGGGCGCGGTTGTCTTCGTCCCAGGGGTGGAAGCCGGGGCGATACCAGGCGAAATAGGTTTTGGCGTTGCGGCTGAAGAGGCCCGGCTTGCGCCAAACATAATCCTTCACCGCTTTCAGCGCGTCCTCATAAGAATAGCCGTCCGCTTCCAGCAGCCGCGCTGCATAGTGCGTGATGTTCTTGGTGAAGAAGAAGGTGATCAACGCCATCGCCAAGGTGCGGCGGAGGTAGCGTTGCCAGGGCGCCCAGTGCTGCGTCACACGCAAGAACACGTCATAAGCGACAGCTTTGTGTTCGGTTTCTTCCATCGCATGCCAGCGCCACATGCGCTCGATGCCGGGATCGGTTTTATCGAAGAGGTCGCGGTGGCGCGCGTGCGCGTCGGCCATCATTGCAGTGAAATGTTCGAGCGAGATGGTGGAAATCAGCATCCGGATCGGCCCTCGTGAGCGGGCGAACGTAACGCGCTCCTTCACTGCGGCCTCGATTTCAGCGACTGGATAATGGTCGCGGTCGATCAGCTGATTGAGCGAGTGATGTTCGCGCGAGTGAATCGCTTCTTGCGCAATAAAGCCGCGCACGTCCTGCGCGAGCTTACCATCGACCTTGTCCCGATAATGGCGCACCGCGTCCATGAACATGCGCTCGCCGTCCGGGAAGGTGAGCGAGAGCGCGTTGAAGACGGCGGTGCCGACCGGATCGCCGCTCATCCAGTGGCGGGCCTTCGCCTCGGCGACGTCGAAATGGATGTCGCGCGGCGGGATATTGACGTCAGCGGGGGTGGTTTTGGCGGTCATGAAACACCTTGGGGGAGGAAACCTAGGCTAGACTTGCGTTCGAACCCCAATTTGGCTCTACTGACAAAAATGTCAATAAACAAAAACGACAAGGTGCGGGTGCGCCGGGCGCCGGAGGCGGCGCGCGATAACATCCTGAACGCAGCGGAGAAATTGCTCGTGGAGCAGGGCCCGCTGGCGTTGAAGCTGGCGGAAGTGGCCAGCGCGGCGGGCGTCGCCAACGCCTCCGTGCTGCATCATTTCGGCGGCGTCGACGCGCTTCACGCGGCGCTGATGGACCGGATGGTGCAGCAACTCGTCGCCGATGTGCTCGCGCTCGCGGATCAGGCCGGCGACCGCGACGTGAAGCAGGACGCGGTCGTGCAAGCGTTGTTCGATGTGTTCGAAACGCGCGGCGCGGCGCGGCTTGCGGCATGGCTCGAACTCACCGGTGAGTGGCGTCGCATGACGCATGTGCGCGAAGCGGTGCGCGAAGTCGTGCTCCGGCGCGCCGCGTTTGGCGATGTGACGCCGCAGCAAGCGGAAGATCTGGTGCTGGTAAGCGTAACGCTGGCGATGGGCGCGGGATTGTTCGGCGGCTCACTGGCCGAGCTGATCGGCCGCGCGCCGGGCCGCACGCGCGAAGTCGCCGCGGACGTGCTTCGTGCATACGTGGGCGCGCAGCGCGCGTAGTCTCGCCGAGGGCATGGACGCAAGCCCCGCCTAAGCGCAGTGTGGCCGCCTCACCAGGAGGCGTCCGTGGCTAAAATAGTCTGCGTTCTCTATGACGACCCGATCGATGGGTATCCAAAAACTTATGCCCGCGACGATCTGCCGAAGCTCGAAAAATATCCCGACGGTCAAACCCTGCCGACGCCGAAGGCGATCGACTTCACGCCGGGCGCGCTGCTCGGTTCGGTGTCGGGCGAACTGGGTTTGCGTAAGTTCCTCGAAGCGGGTGGACACAAACTCGTCGTCACCAGTGACAAGGACGGGGCCAATGCAGCGCTCGACCGCGAGATCGGCGACGCCGAAATCGTCATCTCGCAGCCCTTCTGGCCCGCTTATCTCACCGCCGAGCGTATCGCCAAAGCCAAGAGCTTGAAGCTCGCCATCACGGCCGGCATCGGCTCCGATCACGTCGATCTGCAAGCGGCGATGGAGCGCGGCCTCACCGTTGCGGAAGTGACGTTCTGCAATTCGATCAGCGTCGCCGAACATGTGGTGATGATGATCCTCTCGCTCGTCCGCAATTATATCCCGTCGCACCAAGTGGTGCTCGATGGCGGCTGGAACATCGCCGATTGCGCTGCGCGTTCGTACGATGTCGAAGGCATGAGCGTCGGCACCGTCGCCGCGGGCCGCATCGGCCTTGCCGTGTTGCGGCGGATGAAGCCGTTCGATGTGAAGCTGCACTACACCGATCGCCATCGCCTGCCGGCGGATGTGGAGAAAGAATTAGGGCTCACGTTCCACGCGAGCGCCGCCGAGATGGTGCCGCACTGCGACGTGGTCACCATCAATTGCCCGTTGCACCCCGAGACCGAGCATTTGTTCGACGACAAGATGATCGCCCGCATGAAGCGCGGCGCCTATCTGATCAACACGGCGCGCGGCAAGATTGCCGATCGCGACGCGGTGGCGCGGGCGCTGAAGAGCGCCCAGCTTGCGGGCTATGCGGGCGATGTGTGGTTTCCGCAGCCGGCGCCTCGGGATCATTCATGGCGCACCATGCCCCATCACGGCATGACCCCGCACATTTCCGGCACGTCGCTCTCGGCCCAGGCGCGCTACGCTGCAGGCGTGCGCGAAATTCTCGAATGCTGGTTCGACGGCCGCCCGATCCGCGATGAGTACCTCATCGTCTCCGGCGGCAAGCTCGCAGGCACAGGCGCGCACTCCTACAGCGCCGGCAATGCCACGGGCGGTTCGGAAGAGGCGGCGCGCTTCAAACGGGAGTAAGTGGTGGACAGGGTTGGATTCGAACCAACGCGCCGGTTAGGGACGGGATTTACAATCCCGCGGTTTCGGCCTCTCACCCACCTGTCCTCAGCACTTGGCTGCCCGTCCTCGACTCGAACGAGGATTTCCGGAACCAAACTCCGGCGTCCTACCAATTAGACGAACGGGCAACAGCTCGCGCGAACGCTCAATCATCGCGGAAATAATGGTTCCGCTCGGCGCCGTCATGACGGCCGCTCTTCAAGCAGCAGCGCTTGAAACAATCTCCGTGATCCGCATGGGCAGAGATCGTTGCGGCCGAGCTTTTCGATCAGCTCCACATCGCGAACGCACCGTACGCGCACCGCGTTTGACGTGCGTTTCCGACGGGTATCCTTTGCGACGCTTGGAGGAGCGCTCGAATCGGGGTTGATCGAATGGGTTGCGATGCTTTGTCATTGTAGCCTCCTGCTATTTGAATGTGGCGGCGCCGGCGGGACTCGAACCCGCCTCGCTGCATCGACAGTGCAGCATCTTCACCCATGGACCACGGCGCCGAAGAAGCGGCAGTCGGGAGGTCGGCAGTCGGCAGTCGTTTTGATCCGATTGCCGACTGCCGATTGGCGACTGCCGATTTTACCCCTTCACGCACACGACTTGGCGCAGCGTGTGCACCACGTCGATCAGGTCGCTTTGCGCGGCGATGACGGCGTCGATGTCCTTGTAGGCCATCGGCGTTTCATCGATCACGCCTGCGTCCTTGCGGCACTCCACGCCTTCGGTCGCCTTGCGGTGATCGTCGAGCGTGAAGCGGCGCTTGGCTTCGGTGCGGCTCATCGCGCGGCCTGCGCCGTGCGAGCAGGTGCAGAACGAATCCGGGTTGCCCTTGCCGCGCACGATGAACGACTTTGCGCCCATCGAGCCCGGAATGATCCCGAGTTCGCCTTCGCCCGCCCGCACCGCGCCCTTGCGGGTCAGCCACACGTCGGCGCCGAAGTGCCGTTCCCGCGCCACGTAATTGTGGTGGCAGTTCACCGCGTGCTTATCGAGCTTGAACTTCGGCAAGTTGTCCCGCAGCGCACGCAGAGTGCGCTCCATCATCACCTCGCGGTTGGTGCGCGCGTAGTCTTGCGCCCATCCCACCGCCGCCACGTAATCGTCGAACAGCTCTTCGCCTTCCATTAAGAAGGCGAGGTCCTTGTCCGGCACGTGGTAGCCGAGTTCGCGGGTCAGCAATTCTTCACGGGCGCGCCCGATGAAGTACTTGCCGATCGCGTTGCCCGAGCCGCGCGAGCCCGAGTGCAGCATCACCCACACGCGGTCCGCTTCGTCGAGGCAGACCTCGATGAAGTGGTTGCCGCCGCCAAGCGTCGCCAATTGCGCGCTTTGCGTCTTGGCCGACGCCTTCGGGTGCTTCTCGATGATGGCGCGGTAGCGCTCATCGAGGCCGGAGTCGCGGTAAGACGTCTCCACCAAAGACGGCGTGTCGCGGTGATTGCCGTTCGGGCCGTTGCCGTGCGGCACGTTCCGCTCAATCGCGCCGCGCAAGCGCGCGAGCGAATCTGGCAGATCGTTTGCCGTCAGCGACGTGCGCACCGCCATCATGCCGCAGCCAATGTCCACGCCCACGGCCGCCGGAATGATGGCGCCCTTGGTCGGGATCACCGAGCCCACGGTTGCGCCAATGCCGAAATGTACGTCCGGCATCACCGCGATGTGGCTATGGATGAACGGCAGCGACGCAACATTGCGCAGCTGGTTTTGCGCCTCATGCTCCACCGGCACGCCGCTGATCCAAGCCTTGATCGGCGCACGTGCGCCAAGAATTTCTTCGTAACCGGACATGGCCGGTTCTCCTTTGTTTTCAATGTTTCAAAAGCGGCCTGGAGCGCGTACGAAAAACCCCTCCAGGCCGCGCCTTGGAGGGGTTTTTCATGCTCCGATGTCCGAAGACGTCAGGTAGCCGAACTCCTCCGTGCGCGCGTATCCAGCCGCTCGCCGCAATACGCGACGAACATCTGGTTTTGGGCGACTGGGTTCAGCTTTTTCACAACACGTCTCCGAAGGAGGGCGCGTCTAACACATGATTTGCGCGCATGCACGCGGAAAAATTGTGTCGAGATGCGTCGGGAATTCGCCGCTCCGCTCAGATGTCCTTCTGAACCACGTCGGGCGCGCTATCGTCGTGCGCGCGGCCCAAGCCTTGTTCGACGAGCGCGTCCCACGCGGCGTCGGCCGTATCGGCGAAACGGAAAAGCGTGAGGTCGGCGGCGTCGATGGTGCGATACTCAACAAGCTTTTCGAAATTGATGATCGAGCGCCAATATGCTTCGTCAAAGAGAACGATCGGCACCAGTGGCGCCTTGCGTGTCTGGCGAAGCGTGAGCATCTCGAACAGCTCATCGAGGGTGCCGAAGCCGCCGGGGAAAACGACGAGGCCGTTCGCGCGCATAGCGAGGTGCATCTTGCGCATGGCGAAGTAGTGGAAGTTGAAGGTGAGCGATGGGGTTGTGTAGGCGTTCGGAAATTGCTCGTGCGGCAGTGTGATGTTGAAGCCGATCGAAGGCGCGCCGGCGTCGATCGCGCCGCGATTGGCCGCCTCCATGCAGCCGGGGCCGCCCCCGGTCGCGATCACGTTCCTGCACTGCCCGCTTGGGCAGTTCAGTGCGCCGCCGCGTTCTGACGCGATGCGCCCAAAGTGGCGCGCTTGGTCGTACCACAGCGCTTCCTTGTCCGGCCCGTTCTCCCGCACGCGGGCCCCGCCGAATACGACCAGCGTTGAGATGATGCCGGCTTGCTTCAGCGCATTCTCGGCCTTCGAGTATTCCAGCAGGAATCGCACGCCGCGCATTTCGTCGCTGAGCAGGAAGTCCTGATCCAGCGCCGCCAGTCGGTAGCTCGGCGAATTGATCTGATCGAGGCTTTGGATGGGCGGGAGCGGCTTGTCGGGCATGTGAGCCAAGATAGGGCGCCTGCCGCGTTTGTCTGCTAGCATCGCCCTTGTCCCGCGAATCGCCATGACCATCCGCCGCCTGCCCCCCGAAGCCGTGAATCGCATCGCCGCTGGCGAGGTGATCGAGCGCCCCGCCGCCGCCGTGAAAGAGCTGGTGGAAAACGCGCTCGACGCGGGCGCGGCGCGTATCGGCGTGCGCATCGAACGCGGCGGGCTGGGGCTGATCTCTGTCGAAGACGATGGCGCCGGCATCTTGCGCGAGGAATTGCCGCTAGCGGTGGAGCGGCACGCGACGTCGAAGCTGACGGCCAGCGCCAGCGGCGACGTCGACCTGCTGAATATCCACACCATGGGTTTTCGCGGCGAAGCGCTGCCCTCGATCGGCGCGGTGGCGCGGCTTTCCATCACGTCGCGCGCGCGCGGCGCGGACGATGCGTGGACGCTCGACATTGAAGGCGGGGCGATGCACGCGGCGCGGCCGGCGGCATGGGCGGGCGGAAGCGCGCACGGCACACGCGTGGACGTGCGCGATCTCTTTTTTGCGACGCCGGCGCGGCTGAAGTTCATGAAGTCCGAACGCGCGGAGATGATGGCTGTCTCGGACGTGGTCAAGCGCCTCGCCATGGCGCGGCCGGACGTGGCGTTTTCGCTCGAACACGATGGACGCGTGACGTTGCGCTACGCAGCGGAGAGCGATCCGGAAAACGAGGGCCGGCGCGCGCGCCTTGCCGCAATTCTCGGCGCCGATTTTGCCCCCAATTGCATCGCGCTCGATCAGACCCGCGCCGAGGTGCGCCTTTCGGGGTTTGCCGGATTGCCGACCTTCCATCGCGGCACGCGTGAGCATCAGCATTTATTCGTCAACGGCCGGCCGGTGAAGGATAAGCTCATCGTCGGCGCCGTGCGCGCGGCGTATCAGGATTTGCTGGCGCGCGACCGCCATCCGGTGGCCGCGCTGTTCTTGGATTTGTCGTCGGGCGACGTCGACGTGAATGTGCATCCCGCCAAAACCGAAGTGCGCTTTCGCGACGCGGCTTTGGTGCGCGGGCTGATTGTTGGCGCGCTGAGCCACGCGCTCGCCGGCGCCGGCCACCGCGCGTCCACCACGACGGCTGCTACCATGTTTAACGCGGCGCGCCCGCACTATGCGCCGCAGCCGATGCTGCGCGTCTGGGGCGCGGCGGAGCAAGCGGTGGCGCCAGGCGATTTCATTATGCCAAGCGGGCGCGTTGAGCGCGATCCGGCGGCGGCGGGGAACGGCTTCGCGTTCGGCGTCTCTCCCGCCGATCTAGAGAGCGCCATCGCCGCTGGCGTAGCGCACGATCCAGAGGATGCGCGCTATTTCCCACTGGGCGCCGCCCGTGCGCAAATCCACGAAACCTACATCGTCGCGCAGACTGAGGACGGCATCGTCATCGTCGATCAGCACGCAGCGCACGAACGCATAGTCTATGAACGCATCAAGCAGATGCTGGCGGACGGCGGCGTGCGCCGGCAAGCGCTGTTGATCCCGGAAGTCGTTGAGCTCGATCCCAGCGAAGCGGAAGCGCTTGGAGCGCGCGCCGAAGAGTTGGCGCAGCTTGGGCTTGTGATCGAGCCGTTCGGGGCGGGGGCGATACTAGTGCGCGAGACGCCGGTGCTGCTCGGCCACATCGATGCTGCCGGGTTGCTGAAAGATTTGATCGACGACATCGCCGAACTCGGTGAAGCGCATGCGCTGAAGGAGCGGCTGGAAGAAGTTTGCTCCTCCATGGCCTGCCGTGGTTCAGTGCGCGCGGGGCGCCGGCTTACCGCGGACGAGATGAATGCATTGCTGCGCCAGATGGAAGCAACGCCGTTCTCCGGCCAATGCAATCATGGCCGGCCTACATACGTAGAGTTGAAGCTCGCCGATATCGAGAAGCTGTTCGGGCGGCGCTAGGTGAAGATTCCCCGGTAACGCCACTGAATCCCTTGTTTTACGCTTGCCTTAGCTATGGCGAGGCAGATGATGCGCCGGCGAGGATTCTTGGGGACTTACATGATAAAACTTGGACGCATTACTGCCGCCGCGGCGGCGCTCAGCCTGCTTGCCGCGCCGGCTTTCGCACAGCAGCTGAACACGGGCGCCAGCGGCACATACGGACAGGTCAGCTTGCGTGCGGGCTTCACGCCCGATCCGCACGCGGCCACCGTGAACGCGGGCGGCGCCTACGACGCTTCGCGCGCTAACGATGCCTGCACCGGCTACATCGATACGCGCCCGAGCTTCTCGCTGCGCTATCGGGCTGGCGAGTTGCCGCTTTATATTGGCGCCACATCGGATGCTGATACGACCATCGCCGTGCGCGCGCCGGACGGCTCCTGGCATTGCGATGACGACAGCGCCGGCAACCTCAATCCGCTGGTGAGCTGGGAAACGCCGCGCAGCGGCCGCTATCAGATTTGGGTTGGCCGCTTCGGCGTTGAGAGCGAAACGGCGCCGGCCGCGTTGCACATTTCCGAAGTAGGCGGCCCACAACAAGAGCAAGCCGAAGGCGGACCTGACTTCTCACTCGATCCCACCTATGGCGCGATTGATCTCACAGCTGGCTTCACACCCGATCCGCAAACGGTCGCCGTGGCGGCAGGCGGCGGCTTCGACGCTTCCGCGATCGAAGGCTGCGCCGGATGGATTGCCTCGGCCCCGGATTATCGCGTGAATTGGACGGCGGGTTCAGGCGCGCTGCCGCTCACGTTCCATGTCGCTTCGGAAGCGGACACCACTTTGGTGATCAACGACGCCGAGGGCAATTGGGTCTGCAACGACGATGCCTCGGGATTCGATCCTGTAATCACGTTCCAGAATGCGCCGAGCGGCCAGTACGACGTCTGGGTCGGCACCTATGCGCAAGGCGATCTGCAAGACTCGGCGCTGCATGTCACCGAGGTTTACGCGGAAGAGCAAGGTCATGACGATCACGACCACGCCCATTAAGCCTAGCCGCTAAGCGAAGTGCGAAGGCCGCGTCCTCCGGGACGCGGCCTTTTGCTTACCAGCTTCCAGTATTGGGCATTGACGCCCACGGCTCCTGAGGCGCCAGGCGCTCACCCTCCTGTAGCAATTCGATCGAGACGCCGTCCGGCGAGCGCACGAACGCCATGTGCCCGTCGCGCGGCGGCCGATTGATGACGACGCCGCCGTCCATCAGCTTTTGGCACAGGGCGTATATGTCTTTCACGCGATAGGCGAGGTGGCCGAAATTACGTCCGCCGCCGTACTCGTGCTCATCCCAATTGTAGGTGAGCTCCACCATGGGCGCCTTGCGCTCGCGCGCGAGTTCAACGTCATCGGGCGCAGCGAGGAAAACCAGCGTGAAACGTCCGCCCGCGTTCTCGATGAGGTTCATCTCGACGAGACCAAGTTTGGTGCAGAAAAAATCGAGCGCGGCGTCGAGATTGCCGACGCGGATCATGGTGTGCAGGTAGCGCATAAAACTCCTTCCATCCTCTCTTACCAATCGGCGCTGAGGGCGGCGCCCTTGTAAACCTCATCGAGCCGCCGCTGCGTGCCGCGCGTGACCCCCTCGGGCAGCGCGTCGAGCGAAAAGAAGCCGCGTTCGGCGATTTCGTTGTCAACGCGGGGCGGGCAGGGCCGCCACGCTTCGAACAGATAGAGCGCGATATGATCGTTTGGGAAGTTGGCGTGATTGGCGAAGAACCCAATCAGCGTTGGCGAACCGATGGCGTCGACGCCGCCTTCCTCGGCCATCTCGCGCACGATCGCCTCGGGTGCCGTCTCGCCGCTCTCGACCCCGCCTCCGGGCAAGTGCCAGCCCTTCGCATAGGTGTGGCGCACCAGCAGCACGCGCCCCGCTTCGTCGCGGGCGACGCCCCGCACGCCCAAAGTCACGCCGCGGCTTATCCGCCACCAGGCGCGAAAGACTGGCGTTATCACGGGCTCAAGTCTGATGCGCCAGCTGCTCATGATCGCAGACTTGCCTTGCAGGAATGCGGAAAACAACGCAGCGGCGCCGTCAACCGCTTGATCTTGTTGCTCTCACGATCGTGAAACGCGACACCTGCGCGCGGTAACCACTGCGCGTCAAGCTTGCGCGGGGAGGTGGGCTTTGTCATCCGCGCTGCCGATGAAACACATTTCCATGCCGCCGCCGAGACTGGCGGGCGGCCCTTACGTCATGGGCGTCCTCAATGTGACGCCGGATTCTTTCTCCGACGGTGGTGCTTCGGAAGGTGCGGCCGCGCCGCGCGCGTTGGCTATGATTGAGGCGGGCGCCGACATCATCGACATTGGCGGGGAATCCACTCGCCCCGGCGCCGAGCCGGTGGACGCGTCGGAAGAGATTGCGCGCGTCGTCCCGGTGATCGCCGCATTGCGCGCCTCCACGAACGCGCTCATCTCCGTCGATACGATGAAGCCGCAAGTCGCGCTCGCCGCAATATCGGCCGGCGCATCGATCTGGAACGACGTCGCAGCGCTGCAATCGCCGGGCGCATTGGAGACCGCGGCGTCGCTGCAACGGCCGGTCATCCTCATGCATATGCAGGGCGAGCCGCGCACGATGCAGGCCAACCCGCACTATCATGACGTCGTCGCCGAAGTGATCGCATTTCTGCGCGCGCGTGTGATCGCGGTGCGCGCCAAGGGGATCGCAGACCTGTGGGTCGATCCCGGCATCGGCTTCGGCAAAACGCTCGCGCACAATCTGGCGCTTTTGAACGCTGTTCAGCGCATCGCCGACGAGACCGGCGTGCCCGTGCTCATCGGCGCGTCGCGCAAACGCTTCATCGCGGCCATCGACGAGCGCGCCAAGGACGCAGGCAAAGATCGCCTCGGCGGCTCAATTGCGGCGGCGCTGATTGCTGCGCAAAATGGCGCCGCAATTGTGCGCGTGCACGATGTGGCGGAAACGGTGCAGGCGGTGAAGGTGTGGCGGGCGCTGGGAAATTGAGCCGTCATCCTGGGGCGCACGGAGTGCGAGCCCAGGACCCAGGGGATTGTATAGCCGTATGTAGGCCCTGGGTCCTGGGCTCTCGGCTGCGCCGAGCCCCAGGATGACGATCCCGCGCACACGTGGCATGAGCGCTCCCATGACCACCGAACCCAAAGGCCGCGTCCTCATCATCGCCGGCTCCGATAGCGGCGGCGGCGCGGGCGTTCAGGCGGACATCAAAACCGTCACGGCGCTCGGCGGCTACGCCATGACGGCGATCACCGCGATCACTGTGCAGAACACGCTTGGCGTCACCGCCGTGCACGAAGTGCCGACCGAGATCGTAAAGGGGCAGATCGAAGCTGTGATGAGCGATCTCGGCGCCGACACCTGGAAGCTCGGCATGCTGGGCTCGGCCGCGCATGTGCGGACGGTGATCGAAGGCTGGTACGCGGTGGGCGACGGCGCTCCCCTTGTGCTCGACCCGGTTATGATCGCCAAGGGCGGCGCCTCGCTGCTGGCCGACGACGCCATCGCAATTATCCGCGACGAGCTGATGCCGATCGCCGTTATGGTCACGCCGAACGCGCCCGAAGCTGAAGCGCTAACCGGCGTCGAAGTGCGCGACCTGGATGGGCAGATGAACGCGGCGGAAATTTTGGTCGAGCAGCTCGGGGCCTGGTCGGCGCTGGTGAAAGGCGGCCACATCGCCGGCGCCATCGTCCGCGACGTGCTGTTGACACGCGAAGGTTACCGGGTTTTCGAAAGCCCGCGCATCGAGACGCGCGCCACGCACGGCACCGGCTGCACGCTGGCGTCAGCCATCGCCGCCTACATCGCGCAAGGAATGCCGCTGGAAGCCTCGGTGGAGAAGGCGCGGGACTACGTCATGGAGGCCATCCGCCACGCGCCAGGGCTCGGGCAGGGGCACGGGCCGCTCGGGCACAATTGGACGCTGAAGCGCCCTTAGCGCCGTTTCCCCAGACGCGCGAGCGCAGCGCACGCTTAACCGGTGTTGATGCTGGCGCCGGGGCGCACCAGCGGCCATATCTCGCGGTCATTTGCAGGAAAACTCGCGGCCGCGCATGAAAATCTGGATCGTCCACGCCTTCACGGACCGCGTGTTCACCGGCAACCCCGCCGCGGTCGTGCCGCTTGAGCGCTGGCTGCCGGACGCGGTGCTGCAGTCGATCGCGACCGAGAATAAGCTCTCGGAGACCGCCTTCATGGTCCCGACCGGGCTCGGCGGCAATTACCAGCTGCGCTGGTTCACGCCGACGACGGAAGTGCCGTTGTGCGGCCACGCGACCCTCGCCGCCGGCGCCGTGCTGCTGACGGAGCTGGAGCCCAATCTCGAAATCGTGGTGTTCGACACGCACGCGGGTGCGCTGATCGTGCGCCGCACGCCGGAAGGGTTCACGCTCGACCTGCCGCGCAAGCAGCGCGCGCCGTGGACGCCGGACGACAGCGTGAGCGAGGCCTTAGGCGGCGCGGACATCTACGACGCCTTCATCGCCGAATACGCCAACGTCGTGCTCGAAAGCGAAGCGCAATTGCGAGCCATGAAGCCCGACATCGCGGCGATCAACCGCGTCATTCGGGGGCCGCGCCAAGGCATGCTTGTGGTCAGCGCGCCGGCCGATGAGGGCAAGCCCTACGATTTCGTGCAGCGTTTCTTCTGCCCCAGCGTCGGCGTCGATGAGGATCCCGTCACGGGCTCGGCCTTCGCCGACGCCGCGCCCTATTGGTGCGACCGGCTCGATCTAGAGAGCGTCGTCGGCTTCCAAGCCAGTAAGCGCGGCGGTTACATGCGCGCGATCCAAACCCTCTCCAGCGTCCGGCTGCTGGGGCAAGTTTCGGTGTACCTGCGCGGCGAACTCGATGATTCGATTGGGCGGCTGCACAATCGCGTCGAGAGCCATCCCGAAGCGCCGCAGCGCAAAAAGCGCCGCCCGCGCAAGGCCAAGCAGCTGCCGGCGATCTTCGAAGATCCGATGCTGCCGGGCCTCGAAGAAGAAGCCGCTGTCCCCGCCGAGCCCACGCCGCCGCCGCCGCCCACCTCGCACCCAACGCCGCCGGAGACCAACGCACCGCCTGCGCCGCGGATTGTAATTACGGGCAAGTAGCTCGGCGTTTAGTCGCGCTAACGCAAAGCTTAGCAAAGTGCGCATTGCCAAGTCTCGCGAACCGGAGCAGGTGGTGAGTGGGCCATCCGCTCCCAACGGCGGACGTCCATCTGTGAGGATGGGAGACACGTTGATGACAAGTATTGCAAAGCCGGAATTACGCCCGGCCGATGCCCGATTTTCGTCGGGCCCCACCAAAAAACGCCCTGGCTGGACGACGGACGCGTTGAAAGACGCGGCGCTCGGGCGTTCGCATCGCGCCAAGCCCGGCAAAGCCAAGCTCAAGGAAGCGATCGATCGCACCCGCGCCATTCTCGGCGTGCCGGACAGCCACAAGATTGCGATCGTTCCGGCTTCCGACACAGGCGCCGTCGAGATGGCGATGTGGTCGATGCTGGGAGCGCGGTCTGTCGATATTTTCGCCTGGGAAAGCTTCGGCGAAGAATGGGTGACCGACGCCAAGCAGCTGAAGCTCGACGCCAAGATTTACACCGCGCCCTATGGCGCGCTGCCCGATCTGCGCGCGGCGCGCAAAGACGCCGACATCATCTTCACCCAGAACGGCACCACGTCCGGCGTGAAAATCCGCGGCTTCGATTGGATCGCCGCCGACCGCGAAGGCATCACCATCAACGACGCCACCAGCGCCGTGTTCGCGCAACCGATCGATTGGTCGAAGTGCGATGTGACGACGTTCTCCTGGCAGAAAGTGCTGGGCGGCGAGGGCGCGCACGGCATGCTGATCCTTGGCCCGCGCGCGATCGAGCGGCTGGAAAGCTACACGCCGGAGCGCCCGCTGCCGAAGATTTTCCGGCTGACCAAGAAGGGCAAAGTCGATCTCGAAATCTTCGAGGGCTCGACCATCAATACGCCATCGCTGCTTGCGACGGAAGATTACATCGATGCGTTGAAATGGGCCGAACGCATTGGCGGTTTGGAGGCGCTGCACGCGCGCGCCAACGCCAACACGAAGGCGCTGGCCGACTGGGCAGCGCGCACCGATTGGGTGGATTTCTTGGCCGAGGATGCGGCGACGCGTTCGAATACGAGCGTCTGTCTGAAGGTCGTCGATGCACGTGTCACAGGCTTGAGCGCAGACGGCCAGGCGGAATACGCCAAGAAACTTGCGTCGTTGCTGGAGAAAGAGGGTGTTGCGTTTGACGCGGCGTCCTACCGCTCCGCGCCGCCGGGCCTGCGCATCTGGTGCGGCGGCACGGTGGAAGCCTCCGATGTGGAAGCGCTGACGCCGTGGCTGGATTGGGCGTTCGCGACGCTCGCAGCCGAACTGGCAGCCTGACGCCATGGCGACGCTGAGCAGCGTCGTCTGGCCGCCGATCGTGGTCCGCTCCGGCGAGGCGACGCTCACCATCCGCCAGGCGACGCAACAAGATGTGCCAATGCTGGAGCGCTGGGATCGTGACCCGGAGGTGATTGCCTGCGTCACAGATGATCCGACGTCGCCGCAGGCGTTCATCGACGCGGTGTGGTGCGAAGAGATCGCCGCCAACTCGGATGTCACCTGCTACTATATCGCCGAACTGGATCGCCGCCCGATCGGCGGTATTCAGGTGATCGATCCGCATCTTGAGCCAACGCACTATTGGGGCGAGATCGAACCGAACTTGCGCGCCATCGATATCTGGATTGGCGATGACCGAGATCGCAACGCCGGCCACGGCCGCGCGATGATGGAAGCCGTGATCGATCGCTGCTTCGCCGAACCGGCCATCGCCGCCATCGTCATCGACCCGCTCACGAGCAACACCGAGGCGCATCGTTTCTATCGCCGCCTCGGCTTCCAAGTCGTGGGCCGCCGCATGTTTGGCGACGACGATTGCCTCGTTCACCGCTTAGAACGCGCCGATTGGCGCGAAGGAAATTGACCATGCCTAAAGTTCTAATCTCCGACGAACTCAGCGAAGCCGCTGTCAACATCTTCAAGTCGCGCGGCATCGAGGTGGATTTCCAGCCGCAGCTCGGTCCCGACGCGGCGAGGCTCAGGGAAATCATCGGCAATTATGATGGCCTTGCCATTCGCTCCGCCACCAAGGTGAAGCCGGACATCATCGCCGCGGCTACAAAACTCAAAGTGATCGGCCGCGCCGGCATCGGCGTTGATAACGTCGACATTCCCGCCGCCACCGCGCGCGGCATCGTCGTTATGAACACGCCGTTCGGCAATTCGATCACCACCGCCGAGCACGCCATCGCGCTCATGTTCGCCGCCGCGCGCCAGATCGCGGCCGCCGATATCTCCACCCAGGCCGGCAAGTGGGAGAAGAACCGCTTTATGGGCGTTGAGCTTTACGCCAAGACGCTGGGCCTCATCGGCTGCGGCAATATCGGATCGATCGTCGCGGACCGCGCGCTCGGCCTGAAAATGAAAGTGATTGCCTACGATCCGTTCCTCTCGCCGGAGCGCGCCGTGCAAATCGGCGTCGAGAAGGTCGAGTTCGAAGACCTGCTGCCGCGCGCCGACGTGATTTCGCTGCACGTGCCGATGACGGACAAGACCAAGAACATCCTCTCGCGCGAAAATCTGGCGAAGACGAAGAAGGGCGTCGTCATCGTCAACGCCGCGCGCGGCGGCTTGGTCGATGAACAAGCGTTGCGCGAAGCGCTGGAGAGCGGCCAAGTCTCTGCCGCTGGCTTCGACGTGTTCACCATAGAGCCGGCGAAAGAGAACGTGCTTTTCGGCGCGCCGAATTTCATCGCGACGCCCCACCTCGGCGCCTCCACCAACGAAGCGCAGGAAAACGTCGCGCTACAAGTCGCCGAGCAGATGGCGGACTATCTGCTAACGGGCGCTGTCACGAACGCGCTCAACATGCCGTCGATCACGGCGGAAGAGGCGCCGCGCTTGAAGCCGTTCGCGGCTTTGGCGGAAAGGCTAGGCGCGTTCGCCGGGCAGATTGTCGACGACGGGCTGGAAGCAGTTGAGATCGAGTACGAAGGCGACGTCACCAAGCTCAACATGAAGCCGCTCACCGCGTCTGCCCTGGCCGGGCTGCTGCGGCCGCTTCTTCAAGACGTGAATGTCGTCTCCGCGCCGGCGCTGCTAAAGGAGCGCGGCGTGCCGCTGACGGAAAGCACGCGCGACGCCAGTCCGATCTATGACAGCCTGATCCGCATTAAAGTCCAAACCGGCGGCAAGTGGCGGTCACTGGCCGGCACGGTGGTCGCCGGCGCGCCGAAGATTGTCGAAGTGAAAACGATGCAGCTGGAAGCGGCGTTTCATCCGGTCATCTTGTTCGTCAACAATTCGGACAAGCCCGGCTTCATTGGCGCGCTGGGGACGATGTTGGCCGAGGAAGGCGTGAATATCGCCACCTTCAACTTGGGCCGCGAAAGCGAAGGCGCGGATGCGATTGCGCTTGTGGGGGTCGATCAGGGCATCTCCGAGCCGCTGCTGACCCGGATCAAGGCGCTACCCCAGGTGCGTTACGCCAAGGTGCTGCGGTTCTGATCTTGCGGTAACAGGCGGAACCCGCGCGGAACCGCCGCGTTTCACCGCATGCGCTGCTGAAGTCGGCGCTCTGCGAGGGGACCGCCATGAAAATGAAGCTGCTGTGCTCTAGCCTGCTGATCGCTGCGGCGGGGCTCATGTTCGCTGCGCCGGCTGAAGCCAAGATCGACGAGGTGCGCTTTGGCGTCGTCGGCAACATCCGCTCGGACCAAGGCGAGATTGTCGAGGGCAAGGAAGACGGCGCTAACGTTGAACTCGAGATCGTCTCCAGTTCGCCGGATTTCCTGAACTTGATCGGCTCCCCGCGCCCCTACATCATGGGCTCGCTCAATACCGGAGACGGCGTCTCCTTCGGCGGCGTCGGCGTGGTTTGGCGCTGGGAATTCGCCGATGGCTGGGCTTTCGAGCCGGGTTTTGGCTACATCGTTCACAACGGCGAAATCGATAATCCCTTCCCGCCGCTCTCGCCCGAAGGCATAGCGTTCGAAGCCGATCACCAGCTGCTTGGCTCGCGCGACCTGTTCCGCAGCTCGTTCGCTTTGGAGCGAGAACTGGGAGAGCGAGCCGCGCTGCAGCTCTATTGGCAGCACATGAGCCACGGCCAGATCCTGGATAGCGGCCGTAACCAGGGCCTGGATTATGTGGGCTTACGTTTTCTATACCGTTTCGACGCCGATCCAGCAGACTAAGCCGCTTTCGCCGTCTCCGCCGCCACGCTAGGTTCGCGCGGCCTTTCGGGGGAGAATCGATGCGCAGAACAGCGGCGGGACTGGCGATATTTGGCGCGGCGATGATGTTCGCGCCAGCCGCCGAAGCGGGCGTGGATGAAATCCATGTCGGCGTGATGCAGCATAATATCTGCGTCATCAATTGTAAGAACGCCGACAAGGAGGACGGGCCGAACGTCGAGTTCCAGGTTTCGTTCGACTCGCCTGACTTCCTGCGCTGGGCCTGGTCGCCGCAGCCCTACATTATGGCGTCAGTGAACACGGCGGGCGATACGAGCTTCGGCGGCGTCGGGCTCGAATGGCGCTGGGACTTCGCCGAGAATTGGGCGCTGGAGCCCGGCGTCGGCTATGTCATCCATGACGGCGAACTCGAAAATCCCTTCCCCAACGGATCGCCGGAAGCGGCCGCTTTCGCCGCCGAGAACGTTCAGTACGGCTCCAGCGATCTCTTCCGCACCTCGCTAGGCCTCACGTACGACTTTCAGGGGCCGTTCGAGGGGCAGGTCTTTTACGAACATCTGAGCCATGGCCAGATTCTCGGGAGCGGCCGCAATCAAGGCGTCGATCAGATCGGCATCCGCGTGGGCTATCAATTCGGCGATTGAGGCGCTCGGCCGCTGCCGTTTTGGCTGCGCAATGCTTGCCTGAATCTGTGATTGGGGCCACCAACGCGCACGGCGGGCGGATCAGCCCGGCAAGGAGATTCCATGTCCGCTGTGGTGGTCGTCGGCGCCCAATGGGGTGACGAAGGCAAAGGCAAGATCGTCGATTGGCTGTGCAATCGCGCTGACGTCGTGGTGCGCTTTCAGGGCGGCCATAACGCCGGCCATACGCTCGTGGTCGGCGATACGACCTACAAGCTCGCGCTGCTGCCGTCAGGCGTGGTGCAGGGTAAGCTTTCCATCATCGGCAACGGCGTCGTCGTCGATCCTTGGGCGCTCGCCAGCGAGATTGAGAAGATCACCGCGCAGGGCGTGAAAATCTCACCCGACATGCTGGTGCTGTCGGACCAGGCTTGCCTCATCCTTCCATTCCACCGCGACCTCGACGCCGCGCGCGAAGCGCAAGCAGGCGCGTCTTCGATCGGCACCACTAAGCGCGGCATCGGCCCCGCCTATGAGGATAAGGTCGGCCGCCGCGCGCTGCGTGTGGCTGATCTCTCCGATCCCGAAGCGATCGCCTGGAAGATCGAACGTCTCACCGCGCACCACAACGCGCTCCGCAGCGGGCTTGGCCTGCCCGAGATCGACGTGCCTGCTTTGAAGCGCGAACTCGCCGAGATCGCGCCGAAAGTGCTGCCGTATGCGCAGCCAGCATGGCGCGTGCTCAACAACGCGTTCCAGGATTCCAAGCGTGTGCTGTTCGAAGGCGCGCAAGGCGTGCTGCTCGACGTCGATCACGGCACCTATCCGTTCGTCACATCATCGAACGTGGTCGCGGGCCAAGCCGCGGCAGGCTCCGGTGTCGGCCCGCGCGCGATCACTTATGTGCTTGGGCTTGTGAAGGCCTACACCACACGCGTCGGCGGCGGGCCGTTTCCGACCGAACTCGACGACGAAAACGGCAGAATGCTCGGCGAGATCGGCCATGAAGTCGGCACCAATACGGGGCGCGCGCGCCGCTGCGGCTGGTTCGACGCCGTGCTGGTGCGCCAGTCGATCGCGCTTTCTGGCGCCGACGGCATAGCGCTGACCAAGCTCGACGTGCTGGACACATTCAAGGAGATCAAGATTTGCACCGGCTACAAGCTCGGCGACAAAACCCTGGATTACTTGCCCGCTAGCGTGAAGGACCAAGCCGCCTGCGCGCCGATCTATGAGACGCTGGAAGGCTGGCAGGAAACCACGCGCGGCGCGCGCACCTCGCGCGATCTGCCCGCAAAGGCGATCAAATACGTGCGCCGCATCGAGGAGTTGATCGGTTGCCCAGCTGCTCTGGTGTCGACGAGCCCGGAGCGCGACGACGTCATCCTGATGCGCGATCCATTCAAGGCGTGAGCGCGCAGCAGGGGAAAGCTTGGCGGCGGGGGCAGCGAGGCGCTAGCATTGCGCCGCGGAGAGGGAGCTAATGTCGGCAGACAATGAGAACCATACACGGGGCCCGCGCTTCAGCGTAGAGGATGCGCGCGCGCGCGCCGAGCAGGCGTACCGTAAATCCGAGTTCATCTTCTCGCGCGCCTACGGCTTGCTGCGCGAGCCGAACAAGGAATGGCAGCAGATCAAAGCCGAACAGACGACGATCCCAAATATTCTGTTGGGGTATGTCGCGCCGCTCGCCGCCATCCCGCCGGTCGCGGGTTTGATCGGTTCCGCGATTTTCGAGCCGATGCGCGTGGGGGCGATCGATCAGGCGCTGATTAGCGTCGTGGTGACGTGGATCGTCACTGTTGCGCTCGTGTTTCTGCTTGGCCTCGTCATCAACACGCTCGCTGACCAGTTCGAAGCCGATCGCGATGATCTCGCCGCTCAAAAGATCGCGGCGTACTCCCTGACGCCTACGTTTCTAGCGGGGCTTTTTTCGCTATGGCCGCCGCTCTGGTGGCTTGCGCTCTTTCCGCTCGGCGCGACCGTGTTCATCATGTACCGCGGCCTGCCAATCCTGATGAAGGCGCCGCTTGAAAAGGCGCTCAATTACGCGGCCTCGGTCGCCGTCGCTGGTTTAGTGGCGCTGATCGTCTTGCTGGCGCTCGCGAGTTGCGTGACGGGCTGAATTTGCGTTTCGCGGCGCTTCGCCCCTAACATCCCTCTGTCGTGGTAACGGGGACGGACATGACGATCGATCCGGCGAACCTGGAGGCGCAATCCTTTTTCGAGCGCGTGAAGGGCATCCTTATGCGGCCGCAGGCCACGTGGGACGCGATCGCGCTCGAAACCGTGGAGCCCGAGCAGCTCTATAAATCTTACGCGATGCCGCTGGCTGCGCTGTCGGCGCTTTGTCTCACCATAGGGCTGCTGTTCTTTTCCTGGGGCGGCGGCGGATTCCTGTCGCGCTACAATCCCGCCGAGGCAGTGCTGAGCGGCGTCGTGCAATTGGCGCTGCTGCTTGCTTCCATCTACATCATCGCCCGCGTCATCAGCTTTCTGGCCCCAAAATTTGGCGCCGAGGCCGATCGCATTCAGGCGCATAAGCTCGCGGTGTATTCGTCCACGGCGGCGCTGTTAGCCGGAATGTTCTCGCTGCACCCGATGATCAGCGGGTTCGGGATCGTCGGGCTCTATTCGTTGGCGTTGCTCTATATCGGCCTGCCGCGGTTGATCAGAACACCGGAAGACAAGCGCGGGCAGTTTTTCGCGGCGATCATCGGCGTCACGCTGGTGATTTCGATCGTGTTGTTCCTGGTGCTGGGCTCGATACGGTCGGCAGCGTCGGGATTGTTCGCGGACATGCCGGCGATCCAGTTTGGGCAGCAAACGCCGGCTGCCGACGCGCTCGCCGCGGCCGCGCCGGCAAGCGATCTCGAACTCCACGCCCGGCATTATCTTCGATCCGGGCCGGCAATCGATCCTGCCCTTTTGCACGAACAATTGCCCGAAACGCTGCCCGGCGGTTTCAGGCTCACATCGTCGTCGAGCGAAGCGGCGATGGGCACGGCGCAGGCAAAAGGCGAGTACCGCAACGGCGACGCGCGCATCGATGTGCTGATCGTCCATCTGGCCGGCAATGGCGCCGTCGCCGCGCTGACGCCGGTCGCCGACGTTCGTGAAAATCGCTTCGACGCTAACGGCTACGCCCGCGCGCAGAAAATCGACGGGCGCCTCTATGCCGAGCAGGCGAGCATCGCCGATGTGAGCGCAACTTATGCAGTGCTTGGCCGGGGCGTCGCGCTTTCGGCGCAAGGCACCGGCGTCACCGCCGATCAGGTGCGCGCAGCAGTAGAGACAGTCAGCATCCAGCGGCTCGAACGCGCGTTCGGCGATTGATCTCCCGAAGCCCTGCTCCCTAGCCTTCGCTCGTCTGGTTTGTGCGTCCCGCCAGCAAAGCCGCGCAATTGGCGTCCTCTGCGAGTCCTCCGTCCACGAACGGGAGGATGGCCGCTAGCGGCGCAACCAATGTGCCGAGCAGCACGGCAAAGCCGCTTTCTTCCACCACTTCTCCGACATCGACGCCAAGCTCCGGAGAGCGCAAGCGGCCTTGGATGGTGATCGGTGCCGCCAGGCGGACCAGCCGCGCCTCTTTTGGTTCACCTTCCAGGCGCAAATCCATCGTCTCATTGTCGAGGCTGATTGTGCCGCCGCCGCGGATCAGCACAGTCTCGGTGTCGAAAACCATCGAGCGCGCATTCATAATGCCGTTGCGCACGGTAAAGCTTGCGACGCCGCAACGGATGTCGATCTTGCTTCGATCGTTCGTGAGCAAGAGGCCAAGCCCGCGCGTCACGTTGATGCCGGTCAGCTCCGCGAACGCCTCGCGTATTTCGCCGCGCGGCGTCACCAAAGTCACGTCGCCGTTTGCATTCGCCGCCGCTTCACGCACCGACGCGCCGCGTCCGCTGAGCCGTGCGCGGCCGAGCAGCGAGCCCGTCACCGGAGACGCGCCGCTAAAAGCGATGATGCTCTCCAGCCGCGCGCCGGTGAGGCGCACGTCAACGTCCACTTGCGGCGTCTCTTCGCGCGCATTGATGGCGACGGCGCCGGAGATGCGGCCTTGGCGAAGATCGAGCGTGATTGGATCGAGCCGCAGCAGGCCCTGGTCGAGCGAAATGTCGAGCGCAAGTCCGCGCAGCGGCACACGCTCGCTGCGCACGCGTGCGGCGCGGTAGGTCACGCGCGCGTCCATGTTGCGCACGCGGCTGATGTCGAGCGTCGCGTTTGGAAGCAGGCGGCCCTCGGCGGCGAGGTTTGCGGCCATCGCGCGCTGCGTATCCGACGCAGTCTCGCCGCTGCGGGTGCTCGGGGCGCCGCCGAGAACGGCCATCAAGTCGTCGAAGTCAAGCCGGCTCGAGACGAAGTCGCCGTCGAAGAAGACCCGCCCCGTGCGTGCGTTGGTCGTTGCCGTGAACGCGCCCCTCAAATCGCTGTCGCCGACGCGGCCATTCAGCTCGGGCATGCCATACTCGCGTCCGTTCCGTTCGACACGGCCGCGAACCGAATAAGGCGGCGTGTTCGGGAGCGAGAGGCCAATCAGATGATAGAGGTCCGCAAGGTCGGGACCGGAGGCGACGATGTCGGCCTGCCAGGCATTGAAATTGAAGGCGCGCGCGATCGAGCCATCGGCTTGGATGCGGGTGCCGCCAGCGCGCACGTCGGCGACGAACGGGTAGGGGCGGTTGCGGCGCACGTTCAGCAGCGGCGCGCCGCTCAATTCCACCATGAACGGACGCTCGTTGATTTCGCCTTCGCCGTTCAGCGCGAAAGCGCCAGGGTTGCTTTGGTCGGCGCTCTCGCTCGTCGTGAATGCGGCGTCGAGCACCATGCGCCGTTTCTCATCCTCGAAGCGGACATGGCCGTCGCGGAGCGAAAACGCCCGAATGTCCGGCAGGGTGAACGGCCTTTGCCCTTGGCGCGGCGTCTGCGCCCAGTTCGCGTCGCCCTCGAGGTTGCGATAGAGATTGACGTCGGCGCCGTTGAGGTCGAGGCGAACGATATCGAAGCGGCCAATGAAGAGCGGAAGCAGGCGCACTGACACTTCGGCCGCGGCGATTTCGGCGAACTCACCGCGATCACGGAAACGCCTGAGGTTGCCGATACGCAGACCCTCCACGCGCGCTTCAGGCGTAAACGACCACGGATTAACCTTGAGGTCGCCGGCGATGACGATTTCTCGACCGCTGGCCGCAGACGCCATACGGGAGATCGGCCCGCGCAATGCGTTCCAATCGGCAAACGCCAGAAACAATACAAGTGAGGCGGCAAGCACCCCAAATACGCCGCCGGCCCAAACGCCAATCCGCTTCCACGGCCAAGCGCCGATCCGCCGGCTCACCGCTTTCGCACCGTGATAGCCGCGCACAGATTGCGCCCCGCCCCACGCGCGTAGTGCGTTAAGGCGCGCTCGAAGCGCTTGGGGAAGCTCTGGTGCGTTCATATTTCGTTTTGGCCAACGTTCGCCTGTGGCAGGCGTTCCCGCGTGTTTCCGGCGCACCGCGTAGCGTTAACAGCCGGAAACGGTTATGGATTTGACCGCGACAACTCGCCGGTAACCCATTCATGGTGCTTCTCACCTTCCTGCCGCAGATCGCAGCGTTTCTGCTGTTCATCTGCATGGCTACGCAGGTGCCGCAGGTCGGCGCCATGCTGATCCTGGTCGAGGTGGCGCTGGTCGGGCTTTTGTTCGTTTTCCGCACCACTGCTTTCATCGACGTGTTGAAGCGCTGGTGGTGGCTGCTGCTGATGCCGGTCGTCGCGACCATGTCCGGGCTTTGGTCGGATGTGCCGTCGCTCTCTTTTCGCTATGGCGCGCAGTTCCTGTTCACCTGCTTCGTTGGCGTCCTGATCGCGTGCACGTTATCGCCGCGTCGCTACATCGGCGTGCTTCTGGTGGCGCTGTTTGTGTTCTGCATCCTCTGCATCGCCTGGGGGCGGCAAGGCACCTCGGCGGACGGCATGGTGCTGATCGGCCTTACTGGCTCGAAGAACCAGATGGCTTACGCGGCGCAGGTGCTGCTGATGGCCGCGACAGCGGTGCTGCTGATGCAGGGGTCGGGTTGGTTTTTGCGCGGTGTCGCGCTGTTGTCGCTGCCGCTGTCTGTTTACCTGCTGGCCGGGACCAATTCGGCGACCGCCGTGCTGATGGCGTTCGGCGGCTCGGCTGTGCTGCTGGCGCTCTGGTGGTCGCAGCGCCTGCCGCCTGGCGCGAGGCTTGGCGCGCTGATCGTCAGTGCGATTGTCCTTGCGCCGCTCTCCCTGCTCATTCCGGAAGCGATCGAGTTCACCAATCACTTTGTCTTCGACACGTTAGGCAAAGACCCGACGCTCACCGGGCGCACGATCCTGTGGGAGCACGCCGATGCCTTGATCGCGGAGCGTCCGCTGCTCGGTTACGGCTTCCAGGCCATCTGGATGGGGGATTCCGCGGATACGATTGGCTTGAAGCGGCTGATGGATATCGAGGACGGACGTCAATTCCACTTCCACCATGCATTCCGCATCATTGCCGTCGACACCGGGTTGCTGGGGCTCGCGCCGTTCGTCATCAGCGTGGTCCTCGTAGGGCTCGGTGCGCTGAAGCAGGTGCTGCTGCGCCCGACGGTGGAAACGTCCTTCTTCTTCGTGCTGTTCGTGCTGATGGTGGCGCGCGCCTTCACCGACGCGATCATCGGACCGTTCTCGGTGCATACGCTGCTGTTCTTCGGCGCTTGCGTCTATGCGTTCTGGAACGCGCAACCGGCAGAGCAAACGGCGTCGCAGCAAGCGCCGCCGGCCTTGCGCCGGCGGCGACCCGCAACGCCGGCTTATTAAGCCTCGGCTTCGGCCAGGAGACCGCGCGAGGCGGCCTGTTTCTTCATCGCCTTTTGCAGCTTCTCGAATGCGCGCACCTCAATCTGGCGCACGCGTTCGCGGCTGACGCCGTATTGCTTGGAGAGCTCCTCCAAGGTGGCCGGTTCATCTTTCAGACGCCGCTCCTGGATGATGTGACGCTCGCGTTCGTTGAGTTCGCCCATGGCTTCCTGGAGCAGGGTCATCCGGTCGCTGAACTCTTCGGTGTCGGCGAGACGGGTCTCCTGCGTGCCTTCCGTCTTGTCGTCGGCGAGCCAATCCATCCACTCGCTATCGCCCTCGCCGCCGGCGCCGCCGATCGGTGCGTTCAGGCTCGCGTCGCCGCCGCCTGAGAGGCGCCGGTTCATCGAGATCACCTCTTGTTCGGTGACGGCGAGCTTGTGGGCGATGGTGGCGACGTGCTCGGGACGCAAATCGCCCTCTTCGAGCGCAGCCATTTCGCCCTTCATGCGGCGCAGATTGAAGAAGAGCTTCTTCTGCGCGGCCGTGGTGCCCATTTTCACCAGCGACCACGAGCGCAAAATGTATTCCTGGATCGAGGCGCGAATCCACCACATGGCGTACGTCGCCAGGCGGAACCCCTTATCCGGATCGAACTTCTTGACCGCCTGCATGAGGCCGACATTGCCTTCGGAGATCACTTCGCCGATCGGCAACCCATAGCCGCGGTAACCCATGGCGATCTTCGCCACCAGCCGCAGGTGCGATGTGACCAGCTTATGGGCAGCTTGCGTGTCGCCGTGCTCCTGCCAGCTTTTGGCCAGCATGAACTCGTCGTCCTTCGTGAGCATCGGGTATTTGCGGATCTCGGAGAGATACCGTTGCAGTCCTTGCTCAGGGGACAGTGCAAGCGTCAGCGCGTTGGAAGCCATGATGTCCTTAACCCCTCATGTCGCGGGTCGGTGTCGTCTCCTGTAAGTACGTCTCAGGAGAAGCTCCGGATGCGCCGCGGTGCTTAATATAGGAAGCCGTTCACACCCGTGCCGCGACCGCCCACTAGCGATTTCGCCGCAATTGGAACATATCACGAACGAGGTGATTCGGCACCTGAAATGAAAACAAAGTCTAGTCCTAAAATGCGGAACATTTGAGGACAGGGCATACCTATTGTGCCTAAAACTCAGTCGGCGGTAATTGGCTGACGCTTGAATGTTTCGGCCACGGTCCAAACGCACAGCCCGGCGACGAAGCCTGCGAGGCCCCAGCGAAGCGCCAGATCGATCGCGCTCAAATAGGCCGGCTCGGACGCGCCCATCAGCTGGAGCCAGACGCCGTGAACCTGGCCTTTGGCCGTATCGGGCGAGCGTGGCAGCATGTTGAACATGCGCGCTTCGTTGAGCGTAAAAAGCAACAGCGCCGCCACCGAAGCCAGCATACGCTCAGGCCGCGCGAACACATCCGACATGGAACTGCCCCCAATCACCGCGCGCCGAACCTAGCCCGCGGCGCGCAGCGTGGGGAGATGGGCACTGCAGGTTCCAGGCGTGAAACTCAGAGGAAGGTGGGTTCAGAGCCGGCGCAGGACGTCGAGCAACGCTCGCATATCCTCTGGCAATTCGCTCTCGAAGCGAAGCGCTTGGCGGGTGACGGGATGGACAAAGCCCAGCACGCCGGCGTGAAGCGCTTGGCGCGGAAAAGCCGCCACCGCCGCCGCAGCTTCTTCAGCGTGGGCGCCTTCTGCTTTGAACGCCCGCTGCTTGCCGTAGAGCTGGTCGCCGATGAGCGGGCAGCCCAGATGAGTGAGATGCGCCCGGATCTGGTGCGTGCGGCCGGTGTGCAGGCGGCACTCGAGCAGGGTGGCCGCTGCGCGCCCGGCGGCGGCGCCGGCGTGTTGGCCGAAGCTTTCGATCGTCCAGTATTGCGTGGTCGCGATTTTTCCCGCCTCCGTGTTCGGATCGCG
The DNA here is from genome assembly GCA_014378995.1 of Hyphomonadaceae bacterium. GTDB lineage: Bacteria > Pseudomonadota > Alphaproteobacteria > Caulobacterales > Aquidulcibacteraceae > Vitreimonas. Next base: position 18,585 of record JACMMP010000166.1, on the reverse strand, counting down.
TGCGACGACGTATTTGCGCCGGTCCTCGTTCGATCGCACCAACCGGTTTTCGATCGTCGCGCTGCGCTCCTTCGGCGCACCGCGCGTCACCGCGTAATAGATGCGCTCGAGGTCGTGCTTGGCGAACAGCTTGGCCAAGCCTTGATGCGCGGCGTCGTGCTTGGCGACGACGACGAGCCCGGTGGTGTCCTTGTCGATCCTGTGCACGATCCCAGGACGCGCCACACCGCCAATGCCGGAAAGACTGTCGCCGCAATGCGCGAGCAGGGCGTTCACCAACGTGCTGCGCATCGAGCCTGGCGCGGGATGCATCGCCATACCCTTGGCCTTGTCGACCACGACCAGATGCTCGTCCTCGAATACGATCGTGAGCGGCAGCGCTTCAGGCTGCGGCGCCGCGGGTTCGGGCGGCGGCAGCGTCAGCGTGTAAGTAGCGCCAGCGCGCGGTTTGTCCTTTGCATGCGTCACTTGCACGCCATTGGCGGTGAGTTTGCCGGCGCCGATCAACCCCTGCACGCGCGAGCGCGAGAGGTCGGGCCACAGTTTCGCCAACCAGGCGTCAACCCGCTCGCCGGCGCCGGCTGGAGCTACGGCGGTCCGGACTTCGCCGATATCGGGATCGTCGTCGCTCTGGAACATCCGCCCCTCATTAGCGGCTTGCGCGGCCCCGGCCAGTCCCCATAGTGCGCGCGCCCAAGAGGATCGTTCTCCCGTGCTAAAGCGCGCGCTCGTCATTCTGGCCGCCATGGCGGCCGTGTTCGCGCTATATCTCGCCGCCTTCCTGGCGGTGAACCATCAGGTTTCAGCGCGCGCCAGCGACGTCCAACGCACCGCTGGCGAAGATCTGCCCGAGGCGGGCAGAGTGCTCGAAATTCTGATCTGGAACGTAGGCTATGGCGGCCTCGGCGCCGGCAGCGATTTCGTCGCCGACGGCGGCGAGCACATGTTGCCGCCCTCGCGCCGGGCCGTGCGCGAGAATGTCGCCGGCATAGAGAGCTTCCTCATCAGCCAAGCCGACGCCGATGTCGTGCTCATCCAGGAGCTCGCGCGCGCTGGGCCGGTGAATTACTGGATCGACGTGCGCGCCCGCGTCGAACACGCGCTGCGGGATCGCGACAACGTCTTCTTTTCCGATTTCAAGACGCGCCTGCTGCCTCCGCCGCTGCGCCTCGTGCATGGCCAGGGCATCTACGCGCTGCGTTCGGTGGAGAGCACGGACATCGTTGCGCTGCCAGCTGAAGACGGGGGCTTCATCGGCGTGCGCCGGCGCTACGCGTCGCCGCTGGTGCGCCTGGCCGGCGATGAAAACTGGACCATTGTCAGCGTCCACCTCGCAGCGTTCGATGAGGACGCCTCCGTCCGCACCAGCCAATTGCGCGACTTGATGGCGTGGGCGCAAGCTGAGTACGCGCGCGGGCGGCGCGTGGTGATTGGCGGCGACTGGAATTTGCAACTCGCCGCAACGGATTTCCCGCACACTACCGACGAACGCCACCTGTTCTGGCTGTTCCCGTTCCCCGACGACGCGCTGCCAGAGGGCTGGCGCATCGCCGCTGACGCGACGATCCCCAGCGTGCGCACCAATCATCAGCCGTACGCGCCTGGGGACAATTACGTCACCACCATCGATGGCTTTGTGGTTTCCCCGAACGTCGAAGTTCTCAGCGTTACCGGCTTTGACCTGGGGTTTGCCCATAGCGACCACCAGCCTGTGCGCCTCAGGGTGCGGACGCGCTAGATTGCCCCTTGGCGAGCAGGGCGCCGGTGGGCTCTAACAGCGGCGGAGGATGTCATGACCAAACGGGGATGGACGCGCCGCGGCGCGCTTGCGGCGGCGGCGACGGGCGCGGCAGCCGCATGTGCGCCGAATGTCGAAACCCCGCCTTATGAGGGTGCGGTTGCGTTCAATCACGGCGTCGCGTCCGGCGATCCCAAACAGGATCGCGTCATCATCTGGACGCGCATCAGCCCCGAGCAGCCAGGCGATGTGCCTGTGCGCTGGATCGTGGCGCGCAACCAAGAGCTCACCGACGTCGTGAAAACCGGCGTCATCGCAGCCAGCGAAGCGCGCGACTACACCGTCAAAGCGGACGTCACGGGCCTGCGTCCCGGGGCGCCGTATTTCTACGGCTTCCGCGCCGGCGGCGTCTCAAGCCCCGTCGGCAGAACGCGCACGATGCCGCGCGGCAGCGCCGACACCGCGCGGCTCGCTGTCGTCTCTTGCTCCTCATACGCGCATGGCTTCTTCAACGCCTACGCATCTTTGGCCCAGCGCGACGACATCGACCTCGTCGTCCATCTTGGCGATTACATCTACGAGTACGGCCTGGCCGGCTATGGCGGCGACATCGCCATCCAGCTTGGCCGCGTGCCGGCGCCAGAGGTGGAATGCCAGCGCCTCGATGATTATCGCGCCCGCCACGCCCAGTATAAAACCGAAGCAGAGCTTCAGGCCGCGCACGCCATGGCGCCGTGGGTCGTTGTCTGGGACGATCACGAGATGGCCAATGACAGCTTCGCCAGCGGCGCGGAGAATCACGACGAAGGCGAGGGACAGTTCGCAGCGCGCAAGCAAGCGGCGCTCCAGGCCTATTACGAATGGATGCCGATCCGCGATCCGGCGCCTGGCCGCGCGTTCGAAGCGATCAACCGCTCGTTCGAGTACGGCGATCTCTTCAGCCTCATCATGCTGGAGACGCGTTTGCTGGCGCGCACGCAGCCGCTCGATTACGCAACGCAGCTGCCAGTGCGCATGCAGCGCTGGAATTTCACCAGCCCGACCGCGGCCGTCGCTTTACGCGATCACGAGCCCGACACCGCGACGATGCAGCGTCTGCCGGCGATCTACGAAGAAATCGGCGCGGAACTGCGTCCGGTCCTGGATTGGCGCCGCGCCGGGCCGATGGCGCAGAACCTGCCCAACGTGCCGAGCGGCTTTTTCCTCGCGCCCGACGTCGATGCGATCAATGCGCTCTTGAATGCGCCCGAGCGTCAGCTCATGGGCACTGCGCAGGAGCAATGGCTGGCGGACGAACTCAACCGCTCAAAGCGCGGCGGAGCGACTTGGCAGGTGATTGGCAATCAAGTGCTGATGGCGCGCGTCGATGCGCCGGACGTTTCAAACACGCCGCCGCAGCTCGCCGCGGCGCTTGAGCGCCTGCGTCCAGGGGTGACGCAATTACTGAAGCTCACGCGGTTTCCGTTTCCGCTCAGCACAGATTCCTGGGACGGCTATCCAGCCGCGCGCGCGCGCGTGCTCTCCACTGTGCGCGCCGCCGGCGGCAACACCCTCGTCCTCACCGGCGACACGCACACGGCGTGGGCGAACGAGATTGATGACGGGCAGGGGCGCGTCGCCGTCGAGTTTGGCGCGACTTCGATAACCTCGCCCAGTGAAGCGGAATATTTCGCTTCCGCGGGAGTCGATTTCAACGCCGCTGTCCGCGCTCGCAATGCGCACGTGAAGTATAACGACGGCCTCCATCGCGGCTACATCGTGCTCACGCTGACAAAACAACAGGCCACGGCCGAGTTCTTCAGCGTCTCCACGGTGCTCTCGAAGGATTATGAGACAGCGCGCGTCGCCGCGTTCACGGTCGCGCCGGATCAAGGCCCTAGCATTGGCGCAATTACCGCCGCGGACTAGGCCGCGCGCTGTTGCGGCGCTCTATCGGGCTCGTTCACCGGATCGGCCTTGATCGCGCGCATCAGCATGTCGTGCACGAAGAGGTTGGCGGCGTTGAGATCGCGGCCGGAGTGCTGCGCAAACGAGCGCAGCGTCTCGGCCAAAGAGAGAAATTGCTCAGCGTTCATGGCGCGCTTATGCGGCTGAGTCGGCGACAGCTTCGTGACTCGCGTATGACTCAAATATGGCGCCTACGCCTTCGGAGCGCCCAAGCGGTTAACATCGCCGCGCCGGTGCGAGCCGAACGCCTCCAGCTCAGCCGAAGGCAAGCCGTTCAGCCATTCTTGTGCGAGTTCCCCGAACACTGGCGCATATTTGAAACCGTGGCCGGAGCAGGCGGAGAATAGCAGCACGCGCTCGTGGTTCGCGCTTTGCGCGATGAGAAAGTTCTCATCCGGCGTGACGGTGTAGAGACAACGCTGCATGCGCACCGGCTCGGGGCGATGCGTCGGCAGCAGCAGCGCGGCGTGTTGCGAAAGCAGCGCTGCGTCGCGGGCGTCGGGTTCGCGGACGTGATCTGGATCGGTTGCGCCGCCGACCGCGTGCAGGCCTAGCTTATAATATCCGCGCGGCGCCGGCATGCCGAATACGCCTTCCTCGTTATCGACGCAGATCACCGGCAACAGGCGCGGCGCATCGGTCTCGAACCAGCCGACCACGCGCCGCTTCACCTCGAGCCGCCCCGCAAATTCCGGCAGTAATTTCCCCGCCCACGCGCCGCCCGCAACGATCACGGCGTCAAATGTCATCGTCTCGCCGTCGATCCGCAGCGCCGGCGTTTCGATCGGCGCATCGAGGCGCCGGCGATGAAACAGGCGCGCGCCCCAGTTCGCTGCTTGCCGCAGCAGAAACGCGCGCGTTGCGTCGGCGGCTATGACGCCGGCATCCTCTTGGCGAAACACGTCCCACTCGTAGGGCATCGCCAAACGGCCGCGCGTCAGCGGATGGATCGCATCGCCCCGCAGCAGCGCCGCCGGCTGGCGGCTCAAACGCTGGCACGCAGCGACGAAAGGAGAGCCGCGGGGCCCGGCCATCAGCCCCGTCGTCCACTCGATCAGCGGGCGCCCGGCGAGGCCCTCCCAGGCCCGCCACGTCGCCGCCGCCCTCCGGGCAAGGCGCACATAGACTTCACCCTCACCGGGCGTCAGCCGCATGATCCGTGTGTCGCCATGCGAGGAGCCGCTCTCGTGCATCGGTTCGAATTGCTCGAATCCGAGCACGTCGTGGCCGGCGAGCGCCAACCGCGCGCAGATGCTGAGCCCAGCAACCCCGAGTCCGACGACGGCGACCTTCATTCAGCTCTCATCTACGCGCGCCGGGCAAATGCCGCTAGCGTGAAGCGATGAGTCTGAAAGACCGGATCAAGGCGCAAGTCGCGGCTTTTGACGCCTGGGCCCGGCCCTGGGCGGAACGGTCGAAATGGCAGGGCTGGGCCTATGAGTTCCTGCTGTTTGGGCTGAAGCAAGCGTGGGCGTGCCTTTTTGGCGGGCTGATGATCGTGCTGCTCGTCGGCACCCACTTGCTCTGGCCCGATAACGCGCTGCTGGCGCGTTACGATTTTTTGGTGCTGGCCTCGCTCGCCATCCAGGGCGCTTTGCTCGCCACCAAGCTCGAGCGCTGGGACGAGGCGCTGGTGATTTTGATCTTCCACGTCGTCGGCACCATCATGGAAATCTTCAAGACGGCGCAGGGATCATGGATCTATCCCGAAGCCAGCGTGCTGCGCATTGCCGACGTGCCGCTCTTCTCCGGCTTCATGTACGCCTGCATCGGCTCCTACATCGCCCGCGCCACGCGGCTGTTCGAGATCAAATATATTAATTACCCGCCGCTCTGGGCGACGTGGCTGCTGGCGCTGCTCGCTTACGTGAATTTCTTCACCCACCACTACACCATCGACATCCGCCTCGGCCTCTTCGCCTTTTCAGCGTTGATCTTCGGCCGCGCCTGGTTCGTGTTCACGCCCGACCAAAAACCGCGCCGCATGCCGATGCTGATCGGCTACGTGCTGGTGGCGCTCTTCATCTGGTTTGCGGAAAATCTCGGCACTTTCGCCGCCGCTTGGGTCTATCCCAGCCAGCGCGACGGCTGGCACGTGGTCTCGATCGAAAAGATGGGCGCGTGGTATTTGCTGATGTTACTGAGCTTTGTGTTGGTGAGCTTGGTGCACAAGCCGAAGCGCGTCGAAGCGCCAGGCGCTTCACAAACGCGAGAGCCGGGCGCTCGGGCGATCACGTCGGAGTGAGGGCGCGCCCGCACGCATTGTCGCTTCACAAAACCTGAAGCAGCCTCACGTTCGAGGGAGGCGCTTATGTTGTTTCGAAGTGTGCTGATTGCGGCGGCGTTGACCGCTGCGTGCGTTACGACTGCCGCGGCCCAGGAAGAGGAGATCGTCGTCACTGGCGCGCGGCTTGAACGCTATGAAGACTTGGTGCTGCCCGCCATCACCCTGACGCGCCGCGCCGATGCTATCCTCGTCAACGCCACCGTCTGGTCGGACTCTCGCGACGCCGCCGTGCGCGCCCGCGAAATTCGAGCCACGCTTGACGACATGGCCCGACGCGCGCGGGCAAGCGACGTCACCATCTCGCTAATGCAGGACGAGGTGCTTCGCCCCTTCACCGTTGATTTGGCGATGCGGCTCTTAACCTATGGCGGCCGGGCCGATTCAAGTGAGGTCGTGGTGCAGCTACGCACAGCGACGCGCGGGCCTAGCGATACGCTCGACGCCGCGCGCGGGCGCTTCACCCAATTCGTGGAGTCGATTGGAGAGAACGGCCGGGCGAGCGTTGAATTCGAGGAGGACGAGCTGCAGCTCACCGTCGTTGACCTGCCGCAATATCGCGCGCCGCTCATGGCGGCCATTGTCGCTGACGGTCGCAACGTCGCCGCCGCCATGGGCGAGGGCTTCCGCCCGGAAATTTCGGGATTAGAGAGTCCAGTCGCATTCCGCCGCAGCGGCGACCTCGATCTGACGCTGTTCATCACTTACGCGCTGCGCGCGGTGCCGCTGCAGTAGTCCGGGCGTCGCGCGGGATGACCGCAGTCACGGCGCGAATGCGGGCAGAGCGGCACGCTTAATCCGACCGAGCCTCATTTCGTTGGGTCGAACCGAAGCGCCGCGGATGCGTTTTACCCGAGGCGGGCGCAACCAAAGGATGCAAGTGGTTGGTTATGTTCAGAAAAATCCAAATCGCCTTGCCGATTGACACAACCCAGGGTTTAACTAATTGTAAGCCTGCTTGGGGTAAATTTGGGAAGCTGGCAGGGAGCAAGTCAATGAGCGACAAAAGATCGGTGACGCCAGTCGCAATGGCGAACAACAAAGGCGGCTCTGCGTTTTTCGATATTCGGGTGCCCGGAGGCGTGATCCGATCTGTCGATCGCGACGTTCTCCGCGACGCGATCAAATGCGCGAACACCGCACTCAGCCAAGCCGCGAAAACACAGCGTTAGTCAGCGCTCATGCATGGGACCGAATTGACGTCCCCTGCGCAAGCTTCCAATCCCAGGCACAACGACATCTTTGAAAAGTTCGTGGATCCCGCCGTCAATGACGTCGCCGGGATGGTCGCGTACGGACTCTACAAGAAAGACAAACGCGAGTGGATGATCCGCTTCCGCACCGAGCGGAATCGGGCGCCAAACGTCGATGAAATCGTCGATTACACCCTCGGTTGGAACGACGTGCGCATTGAGAGCAGCAAGAACACCGCCCAGAGCGTGCTTGCCAATTTCGCCGCCTATGTGCTCGCGCGCGAAGAGCCCAAGATCATCAAAGACGCGTTGCGGGGCCGATTTTGGGATGCGCTCGGTCTCGGCCTTATCGTCAATCTCGTTTACACGGCTGCTTTGCTGATTGTCGTCGCAAGCCTCGGCTCGCAGGGCATCGACTTGATCGATATTTACCGTGAGTTTGCCGAGCCGCCTGTCGCCGCGCCTCAGCCGTAGCCCGCCAGCTTCAAGAACCGGTTACGCAATTCCGCGTCGTCCTTGAACGCGCCGGTGAATTGCGTCGTCACCGTCGTCACATCTTTGTGGTGGACGCCGCGTGTGCTCATGCACTGATGCTCAGCGTCGATCAAAACGGCGACGCCGCGCGGCTTCAGCGTCTCTTCGATCGCCTGGGCGATCTGCGAGGTCATCGTCTCTTGCGTCTGCAGGCGCTTAGCGAAGATCTCGACCACGCGCGCGATCTTGGAAATGCCAACGACGGCGTCGGTCGGCATGTAGGCCACATACGCCTTGCCGAGAAACGGCGCGATGTGGTGCTCGCAATGGCTCTCCACATCGATCTTCTTCAGCATGACCATATCGTCATAGCCGCTGACCTCTTCGAACACGCGCGAGAGTTCGTCCGCCGGGCACTCGTCATAGCCGCGAAACCATTCGCGATAGGCGTCGACCACGCGTTTGGGGGTATCCTTCAGCCCTTCGCGTTCGGGATCGTCGCCGGCCCAAGCGATCAGCGTCCGGACGGCTTCCATCGCCGTTTCGCGGGAGGGTCGCTTTGCGTTCGCCTCTTCAGGCGAGCGCCACTTCAAAATCTCACTCATTAGAAGTCCTACACTCTGAGGGGCGGGGGTCGAGCCGGGAGGGTTCGTTCAGGCTCATACGAGCGAGACAGACACCCGGACTTAACGCCCGCCCGCGGGATTACCCTCAGGCAGCGGGGCCAATCGCGCCCCGGTTTGGATATGGAGTGTAGCACACGGGACCGCTAGAACCCAATCCGTATGAAAATCCAACTGACGAACACGTTGACGCGGCGAAAAGAGCCGTTCGTCCCCACCGATCCCAAGCGGGTCACGATGTATGTCTGCGGACCCACGGTTTATAACGTCGCCCACATCGGCAACGCCCGCCCGCCAGTGGTGTTCGACGTGCTGTTTCGGCTGCTGCGCCACGCCTATGGCGAGAAGGCCGTGCTCTACGCGCGCAACTACACCGACATCGACGATAAGATCATCACCGCCTCGATCGAGCGCGGCGTGCCGATTGCCGAGATCACGCGCGCGGTGGAGGAGCAGTACGAATCTGACATGGGCGCGCTCAACGTGCTGACGCCGACGCATCGCCCGCGCGCCACCGAGAACGTGCCGGCCATGGTCGCCGTCATCGAAAAACTGATCGCAAACGGCGCGGCTTACGCCGTGCCGAGCGGCGTCTATTTCTCCGTCGCCGCGGATGAAGATTACGGCAAGCTCTCCGGCCGCGCTCAGGACGATCTCAAAGCCGGCGCCCGCGTCGACGGCGAGGACGATAAACGCGCGTCCTCCGACTTTGCGCTCTGGAAAGCTTCGAAGCCCGGCGAGCCGTCATGGGAGGCGCCGTTCGGCGCTGGGCGCCCCGGCTGGCACATCGAATGCTCGGCCATGATCGAGGAAGAGCTTGGCTCGCCCATCGACATTCACGGCGGCGGCATCGATCTCATCTTTCCGCACCACGAAAACGAAATTGCGCAAAGCGAGTCGGCGCACGGTCACGCCCTGGCGCGCGTCTGGATGCACAATGGCTTCCTGACGATGGACAAAGAGAAGATGTCCAAATCCATCGGCAACATCATCACGCCGCGCGAATTGCTGGAGCAGGGCTGGCAAGGCGAAACCATTCGCTATGCGCTGCTCAGCGCGCACTACAAAGCGCCGCTGGATTGGAACGACGAACTTTTGGAGCAAGCGCAAAAGAGCTTGGACCGTATGTACGGGGCGGTGCTGCGCCTGAACGATGCCCCCGACGTTGACGCCGAACCGCCGGCGGCCTTCGTCGCCGCTCTGGCCGACGATCTCAACACGCCTGCCGCGATCGCCGAGCTCTCCGCGCTCGTCACCAACGCCAACAATGCCAAGAAGCCAGCCGAGCAAGCCCAGGCGAAAGCCGATCTGCTCGCCGCCGGCGCGCTCGTCGGCCTGCTGCAAAGCGATCCTGAGCACTGGTTCCGCGCCAGCTTCGGCGAGCAAGCTGGCGAGATCGACGCCCTCGTCGCCGCACGCGTGGCCGCCCGCGCCGCCAAGGACTACGCAGAGTCCGACCGCCTGCGCGACGCACTGGCGGAGCGCGGCGTAGAAGTGATGGACAACGCAAGCGGCAGCACCTGGCGGCGGAAGGGGTAACGCAAAGTTCCCGACAAACTCTGACAACACCCTGTGTCCGCCCTGAGCAAGTGGCCCACAGGCAGTTCAGGGTGCTTCGACTAGGTTCTCAATCGGACGAGAGGCCTTCGTTTCTACGCGGGCCGTTTTCGTTGAGGAGCACATTATGAAACGCTTTACGCTCGCAGCCGCGACGGCCCTGATGCTGGTCGGCCCGCTGGCGGCCACGGCTTCCGCGCAAACCGCCGGGCAGGTCGCCACGCAGGCGTTCGGCCGCGGCGACAATGACGATCGCCGAGATCGCGACGACCGACGCGGTGACCGCTACGATCGCGACGATCGCAGAGGCGACCGCCGCGGCGACAACGACAATCGGGGCGATCGCTACGACCGCGATGACCGCCGCGGTGACCGCGACAACCGCCGTCAGCAGCGCTGGGACAACCAACGCCACAATGGCTACAGCTATAATGGCCGCTGGAATTACGGACCGCCGCCTGCCCATTACGAAGGTCGCCGCGGCTACGAAGCCGGCTATCGTACGTGGCGCCGTGGTGAACGTCTGCCGTCCTACTATCAGACCCGCTACCGCACGGTAGACTATCGCCGCGAGCACCTGCGTGCGCCGCCGCGTGGCTATCGCTACGTCGAAGACGACCGCGGCGACATGCTGCTCGTCGGCATCGCCACCGGCGTTATCCTGAGCATCATCCTCAGCCAATAACGCACAGCTAAACGAAACCGCCCCGGAGCAATCCGGGGCGGTTTTGCTTTGCGCGCGCTGCGGTATCTGATGGAACCTAACGCCCGCCGTTTCGGTTACTCGGCGAGGAGAGTCTGCGGGCCGGCGCTTCGGGGACGTGTTGGAACTCAGCTTTGCCCACCAAATCCGAAGAACAAAAACACGCCGAAGCCGATGTGGACGCCTTTCGCAAACAACTGGGTCCGTTCGTTGTCGCTGCCGAGAAGACGCGGATGGCGATGGTGTTTACCGATGCCAAAGAACCAGACAGCCCCATCGTCTTTGCCAATGACAGTTTTCTCAAGCTGACGGGTTATTCCCGCGAAGAGGTGCTCGGGAAAAGCTTCAACGCGCTCTTGGCCGTTGGCGCCAGTGAAGAGGCGATGTCGGCGATCGCCGCTGCGTTCGACGGCAGTTCAGATGACGATCCGGAAATTCATTATCGCCGCAAGGACGGCAGCGAGTTCTGGGCCTCCGTCTTTATCGCTCCGGTCTGCACCGAGGACGGCGAGATCGACCAACACTTCGTCTCTTTCGTCGATCTGACCAAATTCAGGCAGGAACGAGCCCGGTCGACGCTGCTGATCGACGAATTGAACCATCGCGTGAAAAACACGCTATCGACTGTGCAGTCGATCGCTTTCCAGGCGTTGCGGACAAAGGCTGACCCAGCGACCGTCCGCGAATCCATCGAGTCTCGCCTGGTCGCGCTCTCCCGCTCGCACGACCTCCTCACGCGCGAGAATTGGGAAGGCGTCGGGCTGCGCGATCTGCTGGAGGGCGCGCTGAAACCGTTCGAGGTCGTCGCCGGCCGGACGCAGCACTTCGTGATCAAAGGGGACAATATTCGGCTTTCGCCGAAGACCAGTCTGGCGCTCGGCATCGCGTTTCACGAACTGGCGACCAATGCTGGCAAGTACGGCGCATTCGCCAATGATGCCGGCTCAATCGCCATCGATTGGAGCATTAAAGCGAGCCCGGACGGCGACCGGCTCATCCTGTGCTGGGTCGAGAGCGACGGTCCGCCCGTCGCGCCGCCGTCGCGGAAAGGCTTTGGCTCACAGGTTCTCGAACGCGGCTTGGAGCATGAATTGGACGGCAGAGTTGACCTCGATTTCAGACCCGATGGGCTGGTCTGCACGATCGATATCCCCGCACCGCGTGAGGTTTGAGATGAATAAGTCGCTCTTGGACCGGCGTATTCTCGTGGTCGAGGATGAGATGATGATCCTCATGATGCTCGAGGGGATGCTGGAGGATTTGGGCTGCACGTCGATCACAGCGGCGCCGACAGTGAAGAAGGCGCTCGGCCTGATCGAGGCGCAGAATTTCGATGTCGCGATGCTCGATTTGAACCTGAATGGCGAGAAATCATACCCGGTGGCGGACAAGCTCTCGGCGCGCGGAGTTCCGTTTCTCTTCTCCACCGGCTACGCCGATCACGGCATGATTGAAGGCTACGCCGACCGCCCCGTGCTGAAGAAGCCCTTCCAGTCCGAGGACTTGGCGGAGACGCTTCGAGGTCTGCTCGCTCCTTAGTCGCTCTGGCGTCGTCCGTGCGTTTTCGCCGCCGGCATTTTCCGCCGCCCGCCCGTCCACACCACGCCGGGAAATCCCTTTAGTGGGCCGAGTTTTTCGCCGAGATAGGTCCAGTCTCGCAGCTGATCGATGGCGAGGTGATAGCGCGGCTCGCGGCCGACGCCGATGGTGAAGAGGGCGCGCGGAATGTTCACGTGCTGCGGCGAGCGCTCATAGAGCATCGGCGTCCCGCAACGCGCACAAAAGCTTCGCACAGCGCCATCCGCGTCGTAGCGCGAGAGACAATCCTCGCCGCGCACGAAACGAAAGCGGCTTTTCCAAGTGCCGACATACGTCGCGTACGCCGCGCCATGCGCGCGGCGCGCCGGGGCCGAGTGGTCGTGCCAGGCCCATTGCGCCGGCACTGCGATCTCGACCACGACGTCGCCGCAGGCGCAGCGCGCTTCAGCGCGCGTGGGTTTGACCTCGCGAACTTTATGGGACATGCCAAGTTTCGCCACGCGCTCTCCTTCCAGATCGCCGTCAGCTTAGCGTCAAGCGCCGCGGTGCGCGCGGGGGCCTCGATCGCCCTCGCCGCCGAGAGGCTGAAGCGCGGCAGCGCTCGCGCCTTGAACCTGGCGTCCGCGCCGGTTAAGCCCGCGCGGGGATAGGATTGACGCATGCGGATAGCAGCACTCGTACTCTTGGCCGCGCTGGCAGGCTGCGCAGCGAACGGCGCCGAGCCTGACGCCGATCTCGGCGCGTCGCCGTTTCCCATTGAGCGCTGACTGCCGGCATCGATTTCGCCGCATGGCGCAGCGCCGATCCCGCCGCCTACGCATCGGCGTTCCAGACGCAAGTCCGCGAGCGCTTCAATGCCGGCCAGGACGCCGCGCGCATCCGCGGCGATTTGGAGTCCAATGGCTTTGCTTGCGAGGACGCTCAGCGCCTCGATTGCCGTATTGAGATCGTGGAGAGCGGTTGCGCCTACGATTGGTACGTCGTGCTGGAGCGCGGCCGTCCCGCGCCTGTCGCCGGTTTCGATAAAGTTTGCCTAGCCGCAAGGTCAGGCTGAAGGCGCTATTGAGCGGGCCCGGCTGCGTTCGGGCTCGGGGGTATGCCGAGGAATCCGGAGATGCCCTCCGAATCCAGCACCAGCATCGGCTCGTAGCCGACATTGATCACGACATGATTTTCGCGGACGCGCATCAAAGCGGCGCGGCCGTTCATCGCCACGCGCGGCGTCGCAGGCCCAAGCCTTCGCTCCAGCAGCGCGGCAGTGGTGAAGATCATCGCCGTTTGCCCACCGGGGACAGGCGTTAGCCGCGGCGGCGCATCGCGCGCGCTGGAGGCAGTGACCAGCAAGACGCTGCTCTCGAGAAACTCTTCACGGAACGCGGGCCGCATCGCTTCGCTTCGGTAGGCCGCAAGGAACGCGCGCTCCAAAGCGCTGCGCGGCTCGATCGGTTGCAACGTGCTGGGCGGCGTTTGCGCCAGCGCGGGCGTGGCGGCGGCGGCCAGCGCGGAAATGAGAAGGGTGCGTCGCAGCATGCAGATATCTCCCGGCCGGTTGCGTGCCCTTGAAGGAAGGCCACATAAGGGCGAATGGAAGACCTCTACCACCCCCGCATCTTGGAATTGGCGGCTGACATACCTCATGTTGGGCGTCTTGATGCGCCGGACGGGGCCAGCACGAAGGTGAGCCGGGTGTGCGGTTCTGTCGTCACGGTGGAATTGAAGCTTGAGAACGGCGTGGTGAGCCAGATCGCGGTGCATCCCAAAGCTTGCGCGCTTGGACAGGCCGCCACGGGAGTGTTGGCTATTCATGCGGTTGGCGCGGCGCCTGCGGAAATTCGCCAGGCGCGGGAAGCGTTGCGTGCGATGTTAAAGGAAGGCGCGCCGCCGCCGGCGGGAAGGTTCTGGGAGCTGCGCCACCTCGAAGGGGTGCGGGAATATCCGCCGCGTCACGCCTCTACCATGCTGGCGTTTGATGCCGCCTGCAGCGCGTTGGACGCCGCTGAAACAGCGGCGCCCAAGCAGAAGCGTCAGATCTAGCCGTTAAGCGGCTGGATTTTTGCGGAACACGCTGAGGAGCGCCAGCAGCAAGACGGCGCCTACCGCGGAGACGAGCAGGCTGCCCCAGAAGCCGCCGAATTCGAATCCAAGCGCCCCGGCCAAGAACGCGCCGAGAAACGCGCCGACTACGCCAACGATAAGGTTGGTGATCAGGCCGTGCTTGCGGCCCATCACTTGTTCGGCGATCCAGCCGGCAAGAATACCGATGATGATCGCGCCTAGGATTGAAACTTCATTCATGAGCTGTGCTCCGCGTGTGTGGATGCGCGGCAAACAGCTAAAGGGGTAAAGTCGTTCCTAGGACGCGCGTTTGGTCCTGCGCAGAAGCTCAAAAATCGCACCGCGATGCGAAATTGCCCAGTAGGACAGCCCGCCCAGTCCCCCCGCCGCCAACAAGCGGACGAGGTCTTGCCAAGATTCAAACATGAGTTGAGTTCCTCCGCAGCAGCTCGCGTTGAATACGCCCGTGGCCTCGCATCGCGCCAGCGCCGAGGGCAGAAGCGATGCAGGGGCGACGCGCCGTGGTATGAGGGCGCATGGCGGCTTCAGTTCCACTCAAACATCCCAGCGCCAAAGCGCTTCGCGCGGCGGCGCTTGGGTATCCTGAAACCGTCGAAGGTTTTCCCTGGGGCCACTCGGCGTTCAAGATCGCGGGTAAAAAGGCGTTCCTGTTCATGGGCGCCGACGAAAACGGCGGGTTCAGCTGTTCGATGAAGCTGCCGTTCCGAAACGAAGAGGCGCTAAACCTGAAGGGCGCAGAGCCAACCGGCTACGGGCTAGCGAAATCCGGCTGGGTGACGTTCACGTTCACGGCCAAAGCAAAGCCGCCGCTGGCGAAGCTCACCGATTATCTGGATGAATCGTGGCGCGCCGTGGCGCCAAAGAAGCTCTCGGCCAGCTTCGGCCCGCCTGGCGGACGCTAAAAGGCGCGATCCGCTTTGCTGCGAGGGAGATTGCCGCTAGCGTGCCGCATTATCGGTGGGGAAACAGAAATGATCCGTATTCTTATAGTGCTCGTCGTCGCCGCGGTTGCGGCTTACTTCACGAACCCGAAATCTGAGGCCTATGAGACGAAGGCCCGCGACACCCTCCAAGCCGCCGCGCAGGAGGATTTGGAGCAGCTCGACGTCGGCGGTGTCATCGGCAACAGCGCCGCGCAGCTCAGCGACGGCGAGTACGAGACCTTCTACCTCGCCTCGCGTTACTCGCTGCCGTCAGCAGCCGATGCGCGCGTTCAATGCTATGGCGCGTTCACATTCGTGACGTGCAGCCGCACGCCGCAGACCTAATCACGACGCGGCTTCCACGGGCCGCGCCTTTTTCCCTCGACGCTGGAACCGGTGGGCGCCGGGGGATGGCTGTGCTATGGAGCGGCCATGCAACGGCGTTTTCTCGCGACTACTACCTTATAAAGCCGGCGGCGCGGGATCGGGCGCGCCGCAGCGGCTCGTTGCGTCCCGGTCTCAATCCCAACAAATCGCCAGCGAAATCGATGTCGCCTAGCCTTCCCGCGCGAGGCCTATTGGGCCTCATCCAGCTTTATAAGTGGACGCTCTCGCCCGTTATCGGGCGCGATTGCCGCTATCTGCCGACCTGCTCCAGCTACGCCGCGGACGCGGTTCGCAAGCATGGCGCTTGGGCTGGAAGCTGGTTGGCGACGGCGCGCATCTGCCGTTGCCACCCCTGGGGCGGCCATGGCTGGGACCCGGCGCCGGAGACGGTGCGCACCAATTCCTGGTGGCGGCCCTGGCGCTATGGCGATTGGAAAAGCGGCTATCGCGCTCCGCCAGCGAACGATGAAACAACCACCACGCCCGTCCTCCCCCGCGAGGGGGAGGTGGCGCGCGCGCCAGCGCGTGACGGAGGGGTAGACGCGAACGCTTCAGAGCGCGGCGCGTCCCCCTCAGTCACGCTCACGCGTGACAGCTCCCCCTCGCGGGGGAGCACGGACGATTAGAGAACCCTGTAAGAGCAACAAGCATGAGCATCTCACTCCAATTTCCCGACGGCGCCGTTCGCGACTACGACGATGGCGTAACGCCGCTGGCTGTCGCCGAGGGCATTTCCAAATCTCTCGCCAAGAAGGTCGTCGCCGCCAAGGTCGACGGCGGCTGGTGGGATTTGACGCGTCCGCTCGAAAACGGCGGCAAATTTGAGCTCGTCATGCGCGATAGCGCCGATGGCCTCGAAGTGCTGCGTCACGATGCGGCGCACGTGCTGGCGCAAGCGGTGCAGGAGCTCTTTCCCGGCACGCAAGTCACGTTCGGCCCGGTGACGGAGGACGGCTTCTATTACGACTTCGCGCGCGATGAGCATTTCTCAACGGACGATTTCGAGAAGATCGAAAAGCGCATGCGCGGGATCGTCGACGCCGATCTGCCGATCATCCGCAAAGTCTGGGAGAAGGAAGCCGCCATCGCGCACTTCAAATCCATCGGCGAAATCTACAAGGCCGAGACGATCGACGAAGTCATTAAACCGGGTGACGCCATCACGGTCTATTCGCACGGCGATAAATGGGGCGATCTCTGCCGCGGTCCGCATTTGCCCTCAACGGGCAAGCTCGGCAAAGCCTTCAAGCTGATGAAGCTCGCGGGAGCCTATTGGCGCGGCGATCAGAACAATCAGCAGCTGCAGCGCATTTACGGCACGGCTTGGGCCGACGAAAAGCAGCTCGAAGATTATCTGAAGCGCCTGGAAGAAGCCGAGAAGCGGGATCACCGCAAACTCGGCCGCCAGATGGACCTCTTCCATATCCAGGAAGAGGGCAAAGGCATGATCTTCTGGCACCCGAAGGGCTGGACGCTCTATCGCACGATGCTGTCCTACATGCGTCGGCGCATCGAAGCGGTCGGTTACGTCGAAGTGAAGACGCCGCAAATCTTGGAGCAATCGTTCTGGGAGAAATCCGGCCACTGGCAAAAATTCCACGACAGCATGTTCGTCTGCGAAACGGGCGAGGGCGAAGTCATGGCTGTGAAGCCGATGAATTGCCCGTGCCACGTGCAGATTTTTAACCACGGCCAGCGTTCGTACCGCGATCTGCCGATCCGCATGGCGGAGTTTGAGGGGCTGCATCGCTGCGAAAGCTCAGGCTCAACGCATGGCCTTTTGCGCGTGCGCCAAATGAGCCAGGACGACGCGCACATTTTCTGCACGGACGATCAGATCGTTGAAGAATCCAAGGCGTTCATCGATCTGCTCAATCTGGTGTACGCCGATTTCGGCGTTGAATTGCACTCGGTGAAGCTTGCCTTGCGTCCCGATCAGCGCTTCGGCACGGATGAGCAATGGACGATCGCGGAAGATAAACTTGAGCAAGCGGCAAACCTCGCGGGCGTTCAAGTCGAGCGCATCGCCAATGAAGGCGCCTTTTACGGGCCGAAGCTCGAATTTCACCTGCGCGACGCTATCGGCCGCACCTGGCAGTGCGGCACGCTGCAATTGGACTATGTGCTGCCCGAGCGGCTCGATGCCTCCTACATCGCAGAAGACGGGCAGAAGCATCGCCCCGTCATGCTCCACCGCGCGATCTGCGGCTCGATGGAGCGCTTCATCGGGGTGCTGATCGAGCACTATGCCGGCGCGTTTCCAATGTGGCTGGCGCCGACGCAGGTCGTCGTCGCCACCATCACGTCCGATGCCGATAGCTACGCTCACGAGGTGGCCGCCGCGTTTCGCAAAGCCGGGCTCCGCGTCGAACTAGATCTGCGCAACGAAAAGGTCGGCTACAAAGTCCGCGAGCACTCCTTGACCAAAGTTCCGGTGATCGCCGTGGTGGGCCGGAAAGAAGCGGAGGAACGTTCGGTCGCGCTGCGCAGATTCGGCGGTGACGCCCAGCAGCACGCAACATTAAGCGATGCGATCGAAACGTTGGCTGCGGAAGCCTTGGCCCCCGATCTTCGAGGGGCGGGTTGAGGAGGCGGCGGGCGCTCACTTGGCCGGCGTTTCTGTCGCCAGCCGGACACACCCTGCTCTAGACGCCGCCATAACCAGGGGACACACTACCTAGAGTCGAAACGGCCCTCAGGGCGGAAAGCAGCGTGGATAAGTTTCCATCCCCCGCGCGATCGGCAGCGACGACGCTAGAGCCGCGTGTGAGCGCCATCGTCGTCGCTCAGAGGTTGCGATTTACAGCCGCCGCTCAAACGCGTCTCGACCTTTGCCTCCGCAGCGTTCTCGCTGAAGCTCTGACCGACGAATTGGTGATCGTTGATCTCGGCAACGATGCGGAAATTTCATCGATGCTGCGCGCCTTCCAAGTAGACCGGCGCGATGTGAAGCTGCTCGCCGTGCCCTCCGACGTCAGCGCCGCCGCCGCCGCCAACGAAGGCGCCAAGCAGTCGCGCGGCCGCTGGCTTCTTTTCCTCGATCCTGATGTCGTCTTGCAGCGGGGCGCCGTCGGCCGGCTTGCGGCGGCGGGCGGGGCCGCGCGTACGCCGTGCATCATCGGCGGGCGCCTGACTGATATT
>JACMMP010000165.1 GCA_014378995.1 Hyphomonadaceae bacterium | reverse complement strand
CGAGGCGGCTCAGCGCACAGGCGCGCCGCTCGGCGTCGCCGTATTCGAGCCGCACCCGCGCCGCTTCTTTCAGCCCGACGCGCCGCCCTTCCGTCTGCAATCGACAGCGCAGCGCGCGCGCGCGTTGGCGGCGCTTGGCGTCAAAGAAGTGTTCGAGATCGGGTTCGACGAGAGCCTCGCGCGCTCGACAGACCGCGAGTTCGCCGAGCGCCTGCTGAAGGATTGCATCGGCGCAAGCCATGTCAGCGTCGGCGCCGATTTCCGCTTCGGGCGTGAGCGCATGGGCGATGTGGAGAGCCTGCGCCGGCACGGCGAGGCGTTCGGCTTCACCGTAGCGGGCGTCGCGCCGGTTGGCGGCGCAAACAAGGTTTCCTCGTCGCAGGTGCGCAAAGCCATCGCCTCGGGCGACATTGAAGGCGCCGCAAGTTTGCTTGGCCGGCCGTGGGCGATCGAAGGCGAGGTGGTGCGTGGTTTCGCGCGTGGACGGGAGTTCGGTTTCCCCACCGCCAACATGGCGCTCGGCGATTATGTGCGGCCGCGGCTGGGCGTCTACGCCGCCCGCGTCGACCTTGGCGACCGGGTGCTGTTGCCCGCGGTTTCGAGCGTCGGGGTCAACCCGACGGTGGGCGAGCTCCCCGCCCCGCTACTTGAGACGCACTTGCTCGACTTCAGCGGCGATCTTTACGGCAAGACCATCGAAGTCGAACTCATCGCTTTCGTCAGGGATGAAGCGAAGTTCGGAAGCGTGGACGCGCTGAAGGCGCAGATGACGGACGATGTGATCGCGGCGCGCCGGGCGCTCGTCGGCCGTTAGCCGGCAGCGCGCACTTGCGCCGAAAGCTTGGCCGTGACTTGCCGCAGCCCGTCGAGAACCGCCATGCGCAAACTGGTGTTGCCGGCGATGTCTGGGCGGCGCAGCGACTTCATCGCCGCGACATGCACACGGATCGGCTCCACATCGATGCCGCCGTCGCGCCAATTGCCCGTGAGTTCGCAGAGGCTGCGGCCGGCTTCGCTGAGCTCCGCCAAGCCGAAAGCGCCGGCTTCGTTTAAAATCTCGTTCGCAAGCGTATAGACACGCGCCATCTCATTGGCCGTGCCTTGAAAAGCCTGACGCGAAGTGGCGGTTTCGATCTCAGCAATTTTGTCGTCGAGCGCGCCCATGCACTCCTCGCGCACTTCCTCAACACTCTCCGCCGCGCGCTGCAGCGCATCGGCGATGGTCAGGCCGCCTTGCGTGGAGATTGCTTGCGTGAGCTTGTTTTCCACGCGGTGAGTGCGAACAACTTGCCTCATGTTCGGGCGGCGCCTTTCTGTTCTTCTTCGATTTGGAAATCGCCGACGCGCCGTCCAGCGCCGCCCAAGGGGGGACCGTCATCCTTGAAACGCCGGTCAGGCCCCAGATATTCGCCCACTTCGACGAACGGACGCTTATCGCGGGCCACCCACAAAATCCGATCGAGCAAGGTCGCTGGCGTGAGCGGTTTGGCGACGAAATAATTCGCGCCGCTGTCCCGCGCCCGCCGCACCATGGAGGGCGTCGAGTGACCCGACACCAGAATGATCGGCGCAAAGCGATTGACGCTCCGGTCCTGACGCCGCAGCCAGCGCAAAAGCTCGATGCCATCGCCGTCAGTCCCGGGGTCGGCGATGACGAGATCGATCGGCGTTGAAATCAGCGTGCCCCGCGCCTCATTCACATCGGTCGATGCCCGAACGTTGCGAACTCCGAAGCCACGCAGAATCTGAGTGAGGATTTTGCAGCCGTGCACGCTCTCATCGAGAGCCAGCACCGAGACCTTCTCCAGATTTATCCAGCGGTTCAACTCGCGGTCCTGTGGCATGTTGATACCGGCCCCTTACTCGGAGCCAATCCGCTTATCCCAGCAAGTGGTTAAGGCTTTGGCGCCCCATCCGCCGCAGGGCGCGCGGGAATTTTAACTTCCGCCTCGCCCTCAAGCACGAGGGTTTCGCCGACCTTGCATTCGCAGCGCAATTTGCCGCGCCGGCCTTTCTCGCTCAGCTCGGTGATTTCAACGCTGGCCTCGACGATGTCGCCAATGCGCACGGGCGCAAGGAAGCGAAGTGTTTGCGAGATGTAAATGGCGCCGGGCCCCGGCAGGCGCGTGCCGATGACGGCTGAGATGAGGCTCGCTGTGTAAAGCCCGTGCGCGATGCGGCCGCCGAACGGCGTCTTGGCCGCGAAGTGTTCGGAAAGATGGATCGGATTGCGGTCGCCGCTGATCTCGGCAAAGCCCACGACGTCCGACGCTTTCACATGCTTGGAATACGTCTCTCGCATGCCGACGCTTAAGTCTTCGAAATAGAGTGATTGGGTTTCGGGCAGTGTCATTTCTCATCCTCTCCCTCCCCCGCGTTGCGGGGCGAGGGGGGTTGTCTTCGCGCTTTAAAAAAGTCTTTCAGAAGCTTAGCGGCCGCTTCGGCTTCTACGCCTTCGGTGACGGCTGGCTTCCAATGGCATTGCGGATGATCCCAGACTTTTGCGCCATGCGCCACGCCGCCGCTCTTGGAATCGCTTGCGCCATAGACGACGCGGGCGATGCGGGTGTGGCTGATGGCGCCGGCGCACATGGCGCAGGGCTCTAACGTCACATAAAGCGTGAGGTCTGGGCGTAGACGATAATTACCGGTGATTTCCGCGGCGCGGCGCAGCGCCAGGATTTCGGCGTGGGCGGTGGGATCGGTCATGCCGATCGGGCCGTTGGCGGCGGCGGCGACGACCTCGCCGGTCGCCTCATCGACGATGACGCAGCCGACGGGGGTTTCGCCCAGCTCGGCCGCTGTCCGCGCCAGCGAAAGCGCCATGCTCATATAAAGGCGATCGCTCATGCGCGGCGGAGATCGAGCAGGTCGGCGACGACCGGGCCGGAGGCCAGGGTCTCGAACGAGCCGGGCACGATGGCGTCGCGGTACATTTTACGGGCGTCGTCGTCGGAGTGATGCATGCGGCTTTCCATCGCCTTCCGCCACGTCTCCTCGTCCGGCCATTGCGCGTAGGCGATGTAAGTCCCCTCGCCGGCTTTGTGCAGGCGCGAGCCCCAGCCGCCGAACTCCGCGGCGATGCGTTCTGTGCCGGCCTTCCAGCCGGCCTCGAATTGCGCTTCCAGCCCTGGTACGACCTGCCAGCGATAGATCACGGCGAACATGGCCAATTCCTCTCCTCCTCCTTCTAACGCGGAAGCTGAACGCATCGCCAAGTTTCTGGCGCGGGCGGGCGTTTGTTCGCGGCGCGACGCCGAGCGGCTAATTGCTGAAGGCAGAATAACACTGAACGGGAAGGTGTTGGATACGCCGGCTGTGAAGGTGACGGCGGCGGACAAAGTGACGGTCGATGGCCGTCCGATCGGCGCGGCCGAACCGACGCGGGTGTGGCGTTATCACAAGCCCTCGGGGCTGGTGACCACGCACCGCGATCCGGCTGGGCGCGAGACAGTGTTTCAGCACTTGCCGCAATCGCTGCCGCGGGTGATTTCCGTCGGGCGCTTGGATCTGACTTCCGAAGGCCTGTTGCTGCTGACCAATGACGGCGAGTTGGCGCGGCGGTTGGAGCTCCCGGCCAACGGCTGGCTCAGGCGCTATCGGGCGCGCGCGTATGGCCGAGTTGAGCAAGCCGAACTGGATGAGCTGAAGAATGGCATCACGGTCGATGGCGTGCGCTACGGGTCGATCGAGGCGAAGGTCGAACGCGGCGGCGCGTCGAATGCGTGGATCACGCTCGCCCTCACCGAAGGCAAGAACCGCGAAGTGCGGCGCGTGCTCGAGGCGCTGGGGATGAAAGTGAACCGGCTGATCCGCATCTCTTACGGGCCGTTTCAGCTTGGCACGCTGGAGCCTGGCGCGGTGGAGGAAGTGCCGCGCAAGCTGCTGAAGGAGCAGTTGGGGAAGGACACGCTCTGATTTTGCTCCCCCGTTTACGGGGGAGCTGTCGCGAAGCGACTGATGGGGTGGCGCAGACGGCGCCAGACCTGCCCCCTCCTGCTCGCTTCGCTCGCCACCTCCCCCGCATGCGGGGGAGGAAACCAAGCTAGTGAGCGCCGCCGCCGAGGAAGCCGGGGATTGGCGGCACGACATCGCCCCAAAGAATGTAGCTGCCTTCCCAAACCATGCGGAAGCCCGCGAAAATAATGATGACGATGCCGACCACGGCGATCCAGCGATGTTTCTCGATGACCCGGGCGATAAGCGTCGCAGCAACGCCCATCAGCACGACCGAGAGGACTAGGCCGAACCACATGATCACTTCGTTGTGGCGTGACACCGCCGCCACCGCGAGCACGTTATCAAGCGACATCGAAACGTCGGCGACGATGATCGTGAGCAGCGCGCTAAAGAACGTTTTCGGCGCCTTGCCGCCGCTGGCGATGGCTTCGGCGGCGTGTTCACCCGCGACCGGGTTGCCGACCATCACCGGCTGATGCTTGCGCAGGTCGTCCCACATGCGCCACGCCACCCAGAACAGCAGCAGACCGCCCGCGAGTAGCAGCCAGTCGATCTCAAGCAATTGCTGCGTGACCGTCGCGAAAATGATCCGCAGCACCAGCGCGATGACGATGCCCCAGAAGATGGCGCGCCGTTGTTGCACGGCCGGCAGCGCCGCCGCCGCCAGGCCGACGGCGACGGCATTATCGCCCGCGAGCGCGAGGTCGATCAAAATGACGGCAAAAAGCGCCGTGACATTCGCGACGGCGAGATCGGGGTTGAACAGGTCGGCAAAGTGGGCGGACAGAGATTCCACGATCGTTTAGCTCCCCCATTTGGCAGGCATTTCTGGGCGAAAGGGCTAGCGCTGGTCAAGCGTGCGGCGATGGTTTGGGCGCGACAAAAGGTTCACCGCTCAGCTTAGCGTAGAACTGCCGCCGTAGGATTGATTATTCGAGCGCCGCAGCGCAGGAGCCGGAAATGCGCATTGTCGGGGGCCAGCACAAGGGGCGCGCCATCAAGGCGCCGAGCGGGCGAGAGACGCGTCCGACCAGCGACCGCGCGCGCGAGGCCGTGTTTAATGTGCTGGCGCATGCGGACTGGTCGGAGGGCGTCGAGGGGCGCCGCGTGCTGGATCTGTTCGCGGGCTCGGGGGCGCTTGGGCTGGAGGCGATGTCGCGCGGGGCGGCGTTTGCGCTGTTCGTGGAAACCGACGCCGCCGCGCGCGGGACGATCCGCGACAACATTGAGGCGCTCGGCCTCTTCGGGACGACGCGGATTCATCGCCGCGATGCGACCGATCTCGGAATCAAGCCCGCAGGGCTAGGCGAGCCGTTCGATCTCGTATTCCTGGATCCGCCTTATCACAAAGGCCTGGGTGAACGGACGCTGGCGAAACTTGGCGGCGGCGGCTGGATCACGGCCGACGCGCTTATCGTATTCGAGTGCGCGGCGGACGAGGCGCCGGTATCGCCGGGGTACGAGCTGCTCGATGTGCGCGAATACGGCGCCTCGAAAGTGCTGTTCCTGAAGCGCGGCTGATTACGGCGACGGCGCGACCTGCTGCTGCGCGCGCAATTGCGGCGCGAGTTCGACACGGGTGCGCAGCGGTACGCGCAGCATGTTCTGACAGCGATCGAGCAAATCCTGATCGGGCGCGGCGACGTCGTGCGCTTCCTGTGCTTGGCGCATGCGCTCGCACGCTTCGCGGGTGCGGCCCGAGCGATCGAGCGAGCGGACCAATTGCTGCGCGTCGGCGTCGAGCACCGACGCGCCGGCGGAATCCGGCGCGGCGGCGGCGAGGCGCTCGCGTGAGCTATAGGCTTCCGAATAACGTGCGCTGGCGGCGGCGAAATCGCCGCGCGCTTCGGCGATCTGTCCGAGTTCGGACGCCACCGGCGCGCGCAGTTGCGGCGCGGTGAGAAGCGGCAGCGCCTGCTGAAAGCGTTGCTCGGCCTCAGCGACGCGGCCTTCGTTTTGCAGTTCCACCGCTTCCATCACCTGCGCGGTCGCGGCGGCGTCGGCGGTGCGGTTGGTGCGGCGATAGGAGCGCGACAGCATGCGCCAAACATCGGTGTCGCGCGGCTCGAGGCTGGTTGCGGCTTCGAGCGCGCGTTGGCCCAGCGGATCGGCGTTGGCTTCGCCAACCGAGCCGCACAGCAGATAAATTTCATCCCGCATCGGATCGTCGGGATTGTTCTGCGCGTAGGTCCAGAGCGACTGCATCGCGGCTTGGCGCGTTTGCGGCTGCGACATCTGGGCGACGGCCAGACGAACAGAAGCGTCGGGGTGCTGCGAGAGTGTGATGAAAGTTTCGCGATAGGTCGCGCGGGCGGTTTGATCGAACTCGGCTTCTGAAACGGCGGCCAGTTCGGCATCCGTGGCTGGCGCCTCGCCTGCGCCGCCCAGGGGGATGTTCTGCGTCTCACCCAGCGCGCCGCCCTCGAGGATGGTCGCGAGTTCGATCGCTTGCTCGGGCGTCAATCTTCCTTCCGCAAGCAGACGCAGCAATTCGGCTTGCAAATCCACTTGCGTCGCCGGGGCGGGCGCTTGCGGGAAGAAGATGTAACGGCCGCCGGCGGCGATGCCGATAATGAGCGCGATCACCGTCAGCACCGAGACGAGGCGCACGCGCGCCATCAGTTTGCGCCGCTTCCTGGCGATGGCGCCGCCATCGGCGGGGCGGCCTTCGATCTTTGCCCGCAAAGCTTCTTCGAGGATCTGCACTTGCGGCGCGCTGGCGCCGCCGTTCCAGCGGGTGAAGTCCTCGGCTTGGAACGCGCCGAAGCCGAGCGGGATTTCGACCTGTTCGAGCAGAACGGGGATGAGGCGGCCTTCGTCGCGGGCGCGCCCGGCTTCGTCGCGCACGAACGTCGAAAGCGCCGAGCTTTGCGTCCACACGACGATGACGGCCTTGGCGCTCCTGAGTTCGCGCTCGATGACCGAAGAATAATCCTGCCCCGCCGCGAGCGAACGGTCCCACCAGACTTTGAAGCCGCGCGACTGCAGCGCTTCGGCGAGCGGGCGCACGCGCCTGGCGTCCTCGCTAGCGTAGGAGATGAAGATGTCCGCCATGTCCCTGCCTCACGATTGCGCTTGCGCGCCGGCTTCTGCCGCGTCCCCTGCTCCTCATAGGCGCTTGCGGTGGAGACGGAAAGATGAATGCGGTGACGCGGGGCGGCAGAGCTAGACAATACACCCAGCCGTCAGCGCCTTAGCAGAACACTCGGGGATCGCATCGGTCGTGCGCGGGCGCCCGCGGCGGACGCTTGGTCCGGCGCGGCATGGGCTGACAGATTTGCGAACGGCGCCTTTAGGAGGAGTCGGCGGCGCAGAGGTCAGGCGCAGCAAGGCTCTGCACGCGCTGCGCCGGGGGACGCGCCGCGATGAGCGGGCGAAGCCGCGAGAGGCCGCGGCGGCGGCGATG
>JACMMP010000164.1 GCA_014378995.1 Hyphomonadaceae bacterium | reverse complement strand
GTATCATTACCTGCGAGGATGCCTGCGAATTGCAGCTGCAGCAGCCGCACGTTGTGCGTCTCGAGACGCGCCCGCCCAACCTCGAGGGCGTGGGTGAAGTCACGATGCGCGATCTGATCAAGAACTGCCTGCGGATGCGCCCGGACCGGATCATCGTCGGCGAAGTCCGCGGTAGTGAATCGTTCGACTTGCTGCAGGCCATGAACACCGGCCACGACGGCTCGATGGGCACGCTGCACGCCAACACGCCGCGCGAAGCCCTCTCCCGTCTTGAATCCATGATCACCATGGGCGGCTTCTCGCTGCCGCCGAAGACAATCCGGGAAATCATCGTCGCCGCCGTCGACGTCGTCATCCAGGCGGCGCGTCTGCGCGACGGTTCGCGGCGCATCACTCAGATCACCGAAGTGCTCGGCCTCGAAGGCGATACGATCATCACGCAAGATTTGCTCGTTTACGAAATCCAGGGCGAAGACCAGAACGGGCGCATTACCGGGCGCCATCGCGGCACCGGCGTTGGCCGCCCGCGCTTTTGGGAGCGTGCGCGCTATTTCGGGCTCGAGAAGGAACTGGCGCAGGCGCTCGACGAGGCGGAGAGCGCCTGATGGATCCCGCACTTCTCGCGGCCGCGCTCGCGTTCGTGGCGATCGGCGGAGTGGGCCTCGCGTTCAGCGGCGGCGGCCAACCCACAGCCGCGGCCAAACGCGTGAAAGCTGTGGCCGGCGTCAAAGTGGATCGCCGCAAGCAAGCGGTTGAGAACGCCGCGCTGAAGCGCCGCCAGAGTACGCAAGACGCGCTGCGCGAACTCTCCAACAACGAAAAGCAATCGCGTAAGCGGCGCGTTTCGGTGAAGGGACAGATCGCCCAAGCGGGCATTAAGCTTTCGCTCGGGCAATACTGGATCGGTGCGGCGGCGCTATCTCTTGTGCTCGCGCTTACCGGACTGATCGTTCAGGGGCCGATCGGCGCGGCGATGGGCTTCTTTATCGGTCTCTTCGGCCTGCCCCGCTGGATCTTGGGTTTTCTCGTCAGCGGCCGTCAAAAAAAGTTCGGCAGCCAGCTCGCGGATGCGATCGACGTCATCGTTCGCGGCGTGAAGTCCGGCCTCCCGCTCGGCCAATGCTTGCGCATCATCGCGGCCGAGAGCCCCGAGCCATTGCGCAGCGAATTCCAGCAGCTGGTGGATTCCCAAGCCATGGGCATGCCGCTCGATGCCGGCATGCAGCGGATGTACGATCACATGCCGCTGCCGGAAGTGAACTTCTTCTCCATCGTGCTCATCATCCAGCAGAAGACAGGCGGCAACCTTTCGGAATCGCTGGGCAACCTCTCCACCGTGCTGCGTTCGCGCAGGCTCATGAAGGAGAAGGTGAAAGCGCTCTCAGCTGAAGCGAAGGCCTCAGCCGGCATCATCGGCGCGCTGCCGATCATCGTCGGCGTGCTCGTCTATTTCACGCGCCCTGAATACATCATGGTGCTGTTCGAACACCCGGTTGGAAATCTCATCCTTCTTGGCTGCGCGGTGATGATGTCGATGGGCATCTTCGTCATGCACAAGATGGTCAACTTCAAGTTCTGAGGGCGCGATCGTGGACATCGTCAAAACTGTCACCGATCCGATGACGATCGCCGGCGTACTCGCCGCGGGCGCGTGCTTCGCCACCATCGTCACGCTCGCCGCGCCGGCCATGTCCGAGGACCGGCTGGGCTCGCGGCTGAAGGAAGTCGCCAAAAAGCGCGAGGAGTTGCGCAAGCGCAGCCGCGCCGATCTGGCCAAGGGCAGCCAGTCGCTGCAGCACAAGAACGCCAACTCGTTCGCCAAGGGCCTAGTTGATCGCTTCAACCTGCAGAAGGCGTTGGCCGACGACACGCTGTCGGAAAAGCTGATCCGCGCCGGCCTGCGCGGCCACGCGGCGCAGACCATGTTCTACTTCTACCGCGCCGCGCTGCCGATCGGGTTTGGCGCGCTGGCCGTCTTCTACGTTATGATGTTCGGCGCGCAGCTTGAGCTGCACATGAAGCTCGGCGCCATCGTCGGCGGCATCGCGGCCGGCTATTACGCGCCGAATATCTATCTGAAAAATCTCGCCGACAAGCGGCGCGCCAAGATCATGGAAGCGTTTCCGGACAGCCTCGACATGATGCTGATCTGCGTCGAAAGCGGCATGTCGATCGAGGCAGCGCTTGGGCGCGTCGGTCAGGAGATCGCGCCAGCATCGGTGGAACTCGCGGAAGAATTCGCGCTGACGACGGCTGAGCTCTCCTACCTGCCCGAGCGCCGGATGGCTTACGAGAACCTCGCCCGCCGCGCCAACCATCCGGGCGTCAAAGCGGTGGCGATGGCGCTGACGCAGGCGGAAAAATACGGCACGCCGGTTGGCCAAGCGCTGCGCGTGATGGCGAAGGAAAACCGCGATCTCAGGCTGTCGGAAGCGGAGAAGAAGGCCGCATCTTTGCCGCCGAAACTCACCGTGCCGATGATCCTGTTCTTCCTGCCCGTCCTGTTCGCCGTCATCATCGGCCCTGCCGCGATCCAAGTGAACGAAATCATGGGCGGCCAGTAAGCGCGACGGCGCTCATGCTCGTTCCGCGGTGCGACAGGTCCGCAATTCTCTCGCCGCTTCGCCCGGTCGCTGCTTACGCCAAATACGCCCCGTTCAGCGCTTTCAAGCCTTCAGCGTAATACGTCTTCCGCTCGCCTGGCTTTTCATACGCGGTCAGCACCTGGCTCTTGCGCCGCGGCGCGAAGCTCACATGCACCCAGCGGCTCTTCTCGAAGATGAGCTGATCCACTTCCGCCATGAAGTCTGGGAGAGACATGAGCTTCTCCACAATCGCATGCGGCGACCCAAAACCGTCGCAGCGGAAATCAACCGAGAAGCCTTCCATGTGATCGCTGGTGGGGCTGCCGCCGATGGCTTGATTCAGCTGCGGGCAGCGAAAGCCGCTGGAAATGGATATCGCCTTATCCCCGAGCAGCGAGCGCACTTTTTCCATACCCGCCGCCGCGACCTTGATGTTTTCGAGGATGGCGGGCGAAGGCATGTTGTCGATGTTTTCAGCGCGCGCCGTCGCCGACGCTGTGAACTCGCCGAGCGTGAAATGCGGCGTGAGCCGTAGATCGGCGCTGATCGCTGGAAGCGCGGGCTCCGGCGCTGCGGCGCCTATCGGTGCAGTTTCCGGAGGCGCAGCATCGAGCGGTGCGGGTTCTGACGGCGCAACATCGGTCGGCGCAGGTTCTGTTGGCGCAGCATCGAGCGGCGCGGGTTCAGATGGCGCAGCGTCGAGCGGCGCGGGTTCAGACGGCGCTACATCGGTCGGCGCGGGGTCGGCGGGCGCACCATCGAGCTGCGGCACGGGGTCAGACGGCGCAACGCCAGTCGGCGCGGGTTCTGCTGCCTCAGCATCGAGTGGCGCGGGTTCTGGCGGCGCAGCGTCGAGCGGCGCGGGTT
>JACMMP010000163.1 GCA_014378995.1 Hyphomonadaceae bacterium | reverse complement strand
CGCCTATCCCGACACGGTGGTCGGCACCGATTCTCACACCACCATGATCAACGGCATCGGCGTTCTCGGCTGGGGCGTCGGCGGCATCGAAGCGGAAGCGGCGATGCTCGGCCAATCGATCTCGATGCTGATCCCGGAAGTGATCGGCTTTCGCCTCACCGGCAAACTGCAAGAAGGCGCGACCGCCACCGACCTCGTGCTCACCGTGACCGAGATGCTGCGCAGACATGGCGTCGTCGGCAAGTTCGTCGAATTCTACGGTCCCGGCCTTGCCGCCATGAGTGTGGAAGACCGCGCCACCATCGCCAACATGGCCCCAGAGTACGGCGCGACCTGCGGTTTTTTCCCGGTGGATGAAAAGACCATCGCCTATCTGCACGCTACCGGCCGCGATCCCGCGCGCGTCGCGCTGGTGGAAGCCTATTGCAAGCAGCAAGGACTATGGCGCACCGACGACGAGCCCGAGTTCACCGACACGCTCGAACTCGCACTCGCCGACGTGCGCCCCTCGCTCGCTGGCCCCAAGCGCCCGCAAGACCGCGTTCTGCTCGGCGCCCTCGCAAATGGCTTTACCAAGGTGATGAACGAGGAGTTCAAGAAAGGCGCGGAGCTGAAGAAGCGCGCGCCTGTAGCAGACGCCAACCACGACATCGGCCACGGCGACGTCGTCATCGCCGCCATCACGTCGTGCACCAACACCTCTAATCCAAGCGTCATGCTTGCCGCAGGCCTCGTCGCCCGCAATGCGCGCCGCCGGGGTCTGGACGTAAAACCATGGGTGAAAACCTCGCTCGCGCCGGGCAGCCAAGTTGTCACCGATTATCTCGCCAAATCGGGATTAGACGATGACCTCAACGCGCTCGGTTTCAATCTCGTGGGCTATGGCTGCACGACCTGTATCGGCAATTCAGGCCCGCTACCGGCGCAGATTTCCGCAACGGTCGCCGAGGAGGATCTGGTCGTCGCCTCGGTGCTTTCCGGTAACCGCAACTTTGAAGGCCGCGTGAACCAGGACGTGCGCGCGAACTACCTCGCCTCGCCCCCGCTCGTGGTCGCTTACGCGCTCGCGGGCTCGGTTTACGTCAATCTCGAAACCGATCCGCTCGGCACTGGCAGCGACGGCAAGCCCGTTTATCTGCGCGATATCTGGCCCTCAAACGCCGAAATCGAGCAGACGGTGCGCTCATCGGTTACCCCTGAAATGTTCGCACAGCGTTATGCCGACGTGTTCAAAGGCGATGAGCATTGGCAGGGCATCAAGGTCGGCGCCGGGCGCACCTATGCGTGGGACAAGAAATCCACCTACGTGCAAAACCCGCCTTACTTCGACGGCATGAGCATGAGTCCAAAGCCGCAGACGGACGTAAAGGATGCGCACATCCTCGGCCTCTTCGGCGACAGCATCACCACCGACCACATCAGCCCCGCGGGCTCGATCAAAAAGGTCAGCCCCGCCGGCGCCTACCTCACCGAGCACGGCGTGCCGCAAGCGGAGTTCAACTCCTACGGCGCCCGGCGCGGCAACCATGAAGTGATGATGCGCGGCACGTTCGCCAACATCCGCATCAAGAACCAAATGGTGAAAAACGAGGACGGCGCCATCGTTGAAGGTGGCTTCACCATCTATCAGCCCTCGGGCGAGCGCATGGCCATCTACGACGCGGCGATGCGCTACAAGAAGCACAGCCGTGAGCTGGTGATTTTCGCCGGCAAGGAATACGGCACCGGCTCTTCGCGCGACTGGGCGGCCAAGGGCACGACGCTCCTGGGCGTGCGCGCGGTAGTGGCCGAGAGCTTCGAGCGGATCCACCGCTCTAACCTGATCGGCATGGGCGTCATCCCGCTTCAGTTCCTGGACGGCCAGTCCTGGTCGTCGCTGGGGCTGACGGGGGAGGAAACCGTCTCGATCGCCAATGTCGCCACCCTCACGCCGCGCCAGAGGGTGCCGCTACGCATTACCCGCGCCGGCGGCAAAACCGACGACATCGAGGTCCAATGCCGGATCGACACCGAGAACGAGGTCGAATACTTCCGGAACGGGGGTATTCTCCACTATGTGCTGCGCGGATTGGCCAAAGCCGGGTGAAACATCCCGTCACGGCGGTTTGATTAGAACCGCCGTGACGCCCCGGCCATGTTGGGCTCCATGATTGGCCGTCTCATCGCACTGGCGCTCATCGCGCTTGCGGCGACAACCACGAACGTGCGCGCCCAGGAGGGCGAACGCGCGCAAATGGTGGTGGAGCTTTTCACCAGCCAAGGCTGCACGCAGTGCCCGCGCGCCAACCGCTTGCTCGGCATGTTCGGGCGCGAGGACGATGTGCTGGCGCTGACATTCCCGGTTGGCATCTGGGATTATCTCGGCTGGCAGGACACCTACGCGCGCCCCGAATACGGCGACCGGCAGCGCGCCTATTCCCGCACCCTACGCGTGCGCGGCCGTTTTACGCCGCAGCTCGTTTTCAACGGCGCGCGTCAAATAAGTGCGTCGGATTGGGACCAGGCCCGCGCGACATATGACGCGCAGCAAGCGGAAGGCTGGCCCAGATCGGCGCCCGCGCTCTCAATCCAACGCCTACGCAATAACCGCGTCCGCCTCACAATCGGCGCTGAAGCAAACGCGCCCACCGCCGATGTTTGGCTCATCGCCTACGATCCGGGGCCGCTCACTGTCGTCGTCACCGGCGGCGCCAATCGCAATCGCAGCGTGGCGCACTACAATCTGGTGAAATGGATCGAACGGGTCGATGGCTGGGATGGCCGCTCGGCGTGGTACGAACGCCAACGCTGCCAGCCCGAGTGCGCAGTGCTGGTGCAAGAACCCAATGGCGGGCGCATCCTCGCCGCCGCCTACACGTACCGCGAAGGCCGCTACTAGCTCCTATTCTGCGCCTGGGACCAAAGCTGCGAGCGGCGGCGCAACCGCTTCCGCTTCAAGCTCACTCAGCGCAAACGCCCAATCGGAAGAGCGGCTGTTGATCTGCATCGCCGCCGCCTCGAGTTCGGGGGAATCCCCGCGCGCGGCGAGCTTCACCCACGTTCGTCCGTCGCTCACTATAAGTTCGGCGTCGATCATCACCCCTTCGAACGTGACGGCGCGCACTCGCGCTGCAGGCTCGCCCTGGATCGCCGGCGCAAGTTGCACGTCGACCGGTGAAAGCTGCGTCAGCCGCTCGGCTGCGGTTGATACAATTGTTTGCGCCAGCGTCGCCACCGCCGGCTGAACGATGCGCCATGGCTGATCCGGCGCCTCGCGCGCCAGCACGTAGGCGCGTCCCTGCGCCGGCACGATTTCGACACGCGCCAAACGCTCCGGCTCGATCGCCAGCGGCCGCAATTCGAGCCACGAGGCGATATCGCGCAGCGGCGGCAAGTCGGCGTCATCGCCCGCGCGCGCTGCCCACGTCTGGTCGTCATCGGGGCGGCGAACATAGAGCCCGGTGGGTTCGACGCCCAAAATGAGGTTCACCAACAGCGCCCCGCGTCCGTCCTCGATCTGCACCAGGACGCCGCGCCCGCCCTGGCGCGGATCGGTCACGCCAAGCCGCTCGTGCTTGGAGGCGTCGCTCGTCATGCGGCGCGTGTAGCGCAATTGCTGCAGCGCCTGCGTGAGTTGGCCCAGACGCTGCGCCGTGACCGGGAAGTCGCCGCGGTCGCGCATCACCCAGACGCGCTCTTCGCCGCGTTGTGCGCGCTCGATGCGATAGCTTGCTTCGGCGCTCGCGATGATGATGCGCTCGGCGTCGCCGATCGCCTCCGCCAGCTGCGGCACGACCGGGCCGGACGCAGCGTCGGCACTGAGGCCCCGGTTTTCAATCGCTATCGTGATCGCCGCTACAGCCGCCATGGCCAAAGCCGCGAGGCCGAACCTGAGCGCGAGGCCCTTGCGCCGCTCGGCAAGTTGAGTGGTCATGGCCGCGCACTCCCGCGCCGCTGGCGGCGCCAGAACAGAAAGAGGCCTGCGCCCGCTACCAAGAGCGGCGCCAACCAGACGTTGAGGAACACAACACCGGTTTCGAGCGCATCGATGTCGCTGCGCAAGTTGCGTTCGGTGTCGCGCAACTCGCTGCGCACCGCAGTGACACGCGTCCTGAAGCGCTCGATTTCCAGAGTCTCTTCTGGCGTCAGCTCAGCGCCGAGATCGCCGGAGAAGAAGCCGGAGGCGCGTCCGCGTTCCTGCAACTCAGCCAGCCGCGCTTCGGTGTCTTGCAATTCCCGCTGCAGCGCTTCCTGGCGATCGCGAATGCGCCGCTCAGCGCTACGCTCCATCTCCTCGACCAAATCCATCCGCCGCAACGAAGGCGCACGCGAACGGAGTGAGACCAACGCGTCCGAGCCGCCCAGCACATCGATGGCGTTAAGTGCGAACGAAGCGTTGTCCGCCGCCGCCCCACCGCTGCGCGGATCGACGTAGAAATCGTCGGCCAGGAAATCGACGTCTGCGACGATGACGATTTCCGCTGGCGTCGCCGAGGCGGCGAGCGGGGCGGCCGGCTCTGTTGGCGCAGGCGCCGGCGCTGGCGCGGGTGGGGG
>JACMMP010000162.1 GCA_014378995.1 Hyphomonadaceae bacterium | reverse complement strand
ATGCGGTTCGCCACGCCGGCGACGCGCGCGGGCTCTGCGAGCATGATGAGCGTCGACACCAGCGGCGCGCTGCCGCCCGGCACGTAGAGCCCGCAGCTTTCGATCGGCCGCCAGACGCGGCGGCAAATCACGCCCGGACTGGTTTCAATGCCTTGCGACTTTGGCTTGGTGGCTTCGTGATAAAAGCGCACTTGATCGACGGCGAAGGCGATGGCTTCGAGGTCGTCCGCCGAGAGTTCAGCCCGCGCGTTATCGATGAGCTGAGGCGTCAGCTCCAGCGCTTCAGCCGCCACACCATCGAGCTGCAACGACCAGCGCCGCACCGCGTCTGCGCCCTCGTTCTGCACCTCCGCGAAAATCCGCCGCACGGTTTCGACAACATCAGGCGAACAGCGATGCTCTGGCCGCGCCAGCACGCGCTGACGCTCGGCGTTCGAAAGCGCGCTCCAGGTAAAGCTCTTCATCGCCGCCTCACATCATCTTTTCGATGCTGAGCACGAGGATCGAAGAAGCCCCCGCAGCCTTCAGCGCTTCAAGCGTCTCCCAGAATACGGATTCCTGGCAGACGGCATGGACGGCGACGGCGTCGTCGCGTCCGGCCAGGGGCGTCACCGTGGGCGCGCCGGCGCCCGGCAGGATGCGCGAGATTTCCGGCAGCGCCGCGCGCGGCGCGTTCATCATCACGTATTTGGCGCCCTGCGAGGCGATTACGCCGCGAAAGCGCGCCACAACGCTTTGCACCGTGCGCTCACTCGCTTCGTCGAGCGTCCGCGTGCCGCGCACTAGCACCGCCTCACTTTCGAGCACGGTTTGAAGCTCGATCAATCCGTTTGCTTCGAGCGTGGCGCCAGTCGAGACCAAATCGCAGATCGCCTCGGCCAGCTTCAGACGCGGCGCGACCTCCACGGCGCCGCGCATGGTCACGATCTCCGCTTCGACGCCTTCGGCGGCGAGAAAGCGCGCGAGCAAGTTGGGATAGGTGGTGGCGATCCGCAGCCCGCTGAGTGATCCGGGGCCTGCATAGGTGAGGCTCTCCGGCGCGGCGATGGCCAGCCTGCAACGGCCAAAGCCAAGCGGCATGATCTCCGCCGGGATCGGCGCGTTGGCGCCCAAAGCGCGCTCGGCCAGCACATTGCGCCCGACAATGCCCAGATCGGCCACGCCGTCGGCGACGAAGGTGGGAATGTCGTCGTCGCGCACGCACCAAAGATCGATCGGCGCATTCTCGACGCTGTAGGCAAGGTCGCTCGCGCTCTTGGTCAGGTGAAAGCCGGCGGCGCGGATAAGGCCGAGGCTTTGCTCGGCTAGGCGGCCGTTCTTCTGGATGGCGATATGCACGCGTTGCGGTTTCATGAGGATGCTCATTGAGCGCCCGGGCAAGATGGACCCTGGGCGCGAGGAGATTGACAGCGGGTGGGGCTAGCGGGACGGCGAGGCGTCCCTGCTCTTCAGCTTAACTGCGATGAAGAGCTTTAATGTCGCGGCGCGCGATGCGCTGCGGGGCCGTGGCGATGGTGCAAACTTCCATGCGCGTTCGCGCCAGTTAGGGCGGCAGCAAGGATGATCGCAGCAGAACGCATGAAAATGACGGCCTTTCGCAGGGAGTACGCTAGCGAGAACGCACAGAAGCGTCAATCGGATCACTCTGCCGCACTGGAACACCACGCGCCCTAGCGCGCGTTGCGTCAGCCGACCCTAGCGCATTAGGCCAGCCCGCCTGAGGGCGTTCTTGATGACGTTCTCAACATTAGCTGGAACGCTTCCTGCGAGTGAGGCCCCAATGGATTCGCCCAGGTGGGATGTTTTGTTGGTCGCCGCCCGCTTCGCCCTTTTTTCAGTTGAGTTATACAGGTCCGGAATTGGCAGTCCCCAAAAGCGTGCGATCTCGAGCACCGCCGATATCTCCGCCTCCAGCATGTAGGGCGCGACGGACCCTAAGCCGTTGTGGCCTTCGGTGGCGAGCGGCGTGCCGTGCCCCAGATCGCGCACGATATTTGTCTCGACGAGGATTTGGTCTGAACCGCTCGCGCGCCACACAGTTTTGACGCGGCGTCCCAAGGTTTCGCTCGCGCCTCGCTCGAACGAAAGCGCATGCGCACTCAGCCATTGCCGCGCAATCTGATCCATGTTGGCGACGCTCACAGTATGATCCGCATCGCCGTGCCAAACGGTGACGCGCGGCAACCGAGAGCCGGGTACAGATCGGTGTTCGGTTGGCTGACCAAGGCCGCCCATTGCCGCGAATGCGCTTTGAACGTTGTCCGCTACGCCGAAGGGCAAACCAGCAACGATGGCGCCCCCGGCGAAAACTTCCGGATATGATCCGAGCATGGCGGACGTCATGGCGCCGCCTGCTGAGAGCCCCGTGATGAAAACACGCTGGGCGTCGAGCTGATGCGCATCGAGCATATGCGCGATCATCGCGCGAATGGATGCAGCCTCGCCCTGATCGCGCGCGGCGTCCCCCGGCTTGAACCAGTTGAAACAGCGGTTGGGATTGTTCGACGTGCGCTGCTCCGGCGCCAGCACTGCAAAACCCGCTTGCGAGGCCAAGGCGAGCCATCCAGCAGCGTCAGCGTGCGCTTCGGCCGTTTGCGTGCACCCGTGCAACACAACCACCAGCGGCGCATTCGGCGCTAGCCCATGCGGTACAAAACTAAGCATTCGCAGGTCGCCGGGGTTCAAGCCGAAGGACTGGGTCTCCGTCATCACGCGCGCGCTCACGGCGGATGAGGCGGCGCGCGCTCGTTTCAAAGCAGCAAGACTGGAGTTCAGGCCATTCATCCAAGTACGCTTTCCATCAACGTGATCTGGACAATGCTGCATCGCAGCATTGTTTCCGTTTTGATGTGCAGCGCGAGTAGGCGTGACGCAAGGAGGCGGTCCCGGGAGCGGGCGTGCCTGCGGGTGTCACCCGCTGACTTTATGGCGCGCCCTAAGAGATTCGAACTCCTGACCCCCAGATTCGTAGTCTGGTGCTCTATCCAGCTGAGCTAAGGGCGCGCGAAGGGGGGGTGCATAGCGCCCGCCTGGGGCGCTGGCAAGGCGGGTCGGGCCGGGGCCGCCTGTCCGTCCTCAAGCTTGGCGGCTT
>JACMMP010000161.1 GCA_014378995.1 Hyphomonadaceae bacterium | reverse complement strand
CGCGAGCGCAGCGAGCGCCGTTAAAAGCCTCGCGCTGCGCGGAGCGGACTTCGAGGTCGCCGTCGCCGCCGCTAGCCGCTTCGTCGCCCGCCGCGTGGTTGGCGCCGCTTGCGTGAGCATGGCCGGACGCGTCGCCGGCTGCATCGGCGTCCGCACTAGCCTTCGCCATGCTGCACCTTGCGCTCGCCCAGCAGGCAGCCGGACGGCGCGTGCGCCGCCAATGTCGGCAGGCGGCAACGATCCGTCCAAGCGCACACAAACGAGTTTTCCACACGCTCTAGCGCGTAGCGCCGCCGCGCGGAGCGCCGGTGTGCCTCGCGCCGAGCGCGACCACACGACGATGACCTTGCGAGCCAACGCCAATTGGGCCCGCGTCACATCGCTCGCGGAGCGTGTGGCGTAGCCCATCGCCGTCAGTCGCGATGCGTCTGCGCCGTCGGCGAGGATCATGATGGCCGTCATCGCCAGACATTGGCGGCGCGACTCGGGCAGGTGAAGCGTTGAGCCGCTTTGCGGCGCACGTAAGTGTCGGGGCGCCTAATCCGGCGGCGGTGCGCCTAAAAATGAAACGCGCGCCGGTTTCCCAGCGCGCGTTCCGTTCGTTTCGCCTTCGCGTGACGCGAAGTCTGCTTCCCTAAGCGCAGCCGCCTTCGCCGCCTGCTTCGAGCCCGAGCAGCGCGCGCAGCGTGATGGCTTCGCCGGCGCCGGGCGTGGGCTCATCCTGCACATCGATGGCTTCGATATCGTCGATGCGCCACTGGCCGTCGGCGAGGCGGCACATGTTCCAGGTCAGGTGCATGCCGCCGGGCATGCCTTGCTGTGAAAAACGCGTGGTAATCTCGGCGCGGCTCTGCGTCGCGTGCTGGCCCACAGCGTAGCGGATGTTTTCGACCTCCGAATCGTTTGCCCATGAGCGGAAATCAAAGTCCAGCCGCTCCGCTTCGGCCTCGGCCGCATTGGCGGCGATCGCGGTCGCCATTTCATCGCTGAACCAAACGCTCAAGGTCTCCGCCTCGGAGGCGATCGGACCGGAATCGTAGAAACCGGCGACAACCGGCATCGGCCCCATGTCAACGACGCCGTCGTCTTGATCGGCCTGTTGCGTGCACGCGCACGCCAGCAGCGCGGCGCCCGCGATGATGATCGCTCTCATAAAAATTCCCCCTAGGTTAATGGCTTATGCTTGCGGTGTGGTTTGCACGCAGGTGGCGGCGCGGGCCTGCAGATCGGCAGGGCCGGTATCGTTCTCAACAGCGAGGCTGCTGGCTTCGTATTGCGCAAGCTCGGCGGTGCTGAGGCTATTTTCTGCGGCGGCGCGCCATGCGGCGATAGCGACGGTCAGCGGCGCCTCATCGCCCTGCGCGCCGCCTAAAGCGATTGCGTTGCGCTGAAGCAGGAGGATCGCAATGCAACCGCCGTCTTCGAAGCTCGCTGCTTGCGTCTCGGCCGGCGATTCCATCGGCGCCGGATCGCACGCGGCAAGCAATGCCGCTGCCGCCAAAGCGGCGCCCAAAGACCTCGCACGCATTATCGAAAACTCCCGCCGCGCCGATTGCGCGTCCCCAACACATGCGCCCCGCTCGTGTCGGAATTACAGCTACGTAGGCTTTCTTCAATCACCGATGCAAACGTTGTTTCAACCCGGCGCGCGCTTGCATAAAAGTGGAGATGGTATCGGATTACTGTGCGCTTCACGCGTCGAGATCGACCAACGGTTCACGCTCCCAAAGCCGCAGCTCTCCTAGCGCGTCTAAGAATTCGGTGACGTCATCGACGGTTTCTAGTTCGACGCATCCTCTATCGAGGCTGTCGGCGATGCCGGCTTTTTCGAGCAAGGGCGTCGCCGCTACGGTGTAGCCGATGAACTTGCAGTGCCCAAACGCGTCGGCGATGAAATCGCGTGTTGGCCCATCCTTCTGCAGCAGCGCGGCGCCGTCCTCGGAGACAATCAGCGCCACCGCATCGTAAAGCACGGAGGGGCCGCCATCGATCTTCTGCTTGGCCGGGTGGAGGACGCCGTCGCTCAACGTTGCGCCGCCGATCTTGGGTGCGATGATCTCCATCACGCCGCCAGCCGCCATCACGCCTTCCTGCAGCGCCGCGACGAGATAGGGGTCGCCGTCATCGGTGATCAACACGCCGAGCTTGCGGCCTTTGAACTTGCCAGGGCCGTTCTTCAAAATGCTGAGAGCATCGGAAGGCGGCAGATCGGTGATCGGCGCGCTGGCCGGGGCGATGGCTGCCGGCATCTCCGTCAAGCCCAAACCATCGGCGACCTTCGCCGCCAAGTCCTCGTCGATGTTGCGCAATTGCGCAACGGTGCGCTCACGAATGCGCGGCGTCTCGACCTTGCTGAGTTCAAACACTAGCGCATCGGCGATATGCTTTTGCTCGATCGGCGTCTGGCTGATGAAGAACTGACGCGCTTGGCTGAAGTGGTCGGCGAACGTTTCCGAGCGCGCGCGCACTTTCGCGCCCTGCACCTCCTGGTCGTGCGAACGGAAGCCACGCACGCGATCTTCGCGTGGCCCGCCAAGCTCCACGCCCCAACCGTTCGGCTCGTAATTCACCCGGCCCTTGGGATTGGTCATCGCCATGTGGCCGTCTTGCTGGAAGTGCATCACCGGGCAACGCGGCGCATTGATCGGGATGTGCGTAAAGTTCGGGCCGCCGAGGCGTTTGATCTGCGTGTCGAGGTAAGAGAAGTTGCGGCCTTGCAGCAAGGGATCGTCGCTGAAGTCGATTCCCGGCACCATGTTCTGCGTGCAGAACGCGACTTGCTCAGTCTCAGCGAAAAAATTGTCGACCACGCGGTCCAGCACCATGCGGCCGACTTTGCGCAGCGGCACTTGTTCTTCCGGAATAAGCTTTGTCGCATCCAGCACGTCGAACTCGAACGCATCGGCGAAGTCGTCGTCAAACAATTGCACGAACAATTCCCATTCCGGGAAATCGCCCATGGTGATTGCGTCCCAGAGATCGCGGCGGTGGAAGTCCGGATCGGCGCCGTTGATCTTCACCGCTTCGTTCCAAGCAACCGATTGCAGGCCGAGCACCGGCTTCCAGTGAAACTTGACGAAGGTCGCGGCGCCGTCAGCGTCCAAGAACTTGAACGTGTGGACGCCAAAGCCTTCCATGAACCGGAACGAGCGCGGGATGGCGCGGTCGGACATCGTCCACATGATCATGTGCATGCTCTCCGGCGAGAGCGAGATGAAGTCCCAGAAATTGTCGTGCGCCGACGCCGCCTGCGGGAAGGCGCGGTCCGGCTCCGGCTTCACCGAGTGGACGAGGTCCGGAAATTTGATCGCATCCTGGATGAAGAAAACCGGGATGTTGTTGCCGACCAGATCCCAATTGCCTTCCTTGGTGTAGAATTTCGTCGCAAAGCCGCGCACGTCGCGCGCCAGATCGGCCGAGCCCTTACTGCCGGCGACGGTCGAGAAACGCACGAACACGGGTGTCTGCTCGCCAACGCGCTGGAAGATGTCGGCGATGGTGACGTCGGACAAATCGTCCGTCAGTTCGAAGAAGCCGTGCGCGCCATAGCCGCGCGCGTGCACGACCCGCTCCGGGATACGCTCGTGGTCGAAGTGAAAAATCTTCTCGCGGAAATGGAAGTCTTCCATCGTCATCGGCCCGCGCGGGCCGATGCGGAGATGGCTTTGATCGTCGGAGACGGGGATGCCTTGGGCCGTCGTTAGCGTCGGATAGCCCTCATCTGTGGTTTGGTGCGGGGCGCCGCCGTCATCGAGTTTCGCGGAGACGCTGTCGCCGTCAGCTTGGGGCGGAACCTTCGTCTTCTTGGCCATTGGAGAACTCCCTGGATGCTCTCCGCTAACGAAGGCGCGCCAAAAAGGTTGCGCGCCGTACCGCCCCGAAAATTTTGCCGCGAACAGAAACGCGCGCCGGTCACCCGACGCGCGTTCTGCGAATTGAGCGGCGCTTGCGGCGCGCCTGATCCCTTTAGCTTATTGCGCGCCGGCCGGGCGCGGGGTGCGGAGATCGAAGCGGTCGAGCTCCATCACCTTGGCCCATGCGGCGACGAAGTCCTTCACGAACTTCTCCTTGGCGTCGCTCGCGCCGTACACTTCCGCCAGCGCGCGCAATTGCGAGTGTGAGCCGAAGATGAGATCGGCGCGCGAGCCGGTCCACTTCACCTGGCCGGACTTGCGGTCACGGGCTTCGAACGTCTCTTGGCTGCCGCCGACGCCTTTCCACTGCACGTTCATGTCCAAGAGGTTGACGAAATAATCGTTCGACAACGTGCCCGGGCGCGTCGTCAGCACGCCCAGTTTTGCGTCCCCGACCTGCAGCACGCGCAGGCCGCCGATCAACACCGTCATTTCTGGCGCGGTCAGTTCGAGCAATTGCGCGCGGTCCACCAGATGCTCTTCGACCGGCATGAG
Source organism: Hyphomonadaceae bacterium (assembly GCA_014378995.1). Taxonomy (GTDB): domain Bacteria; phylum Pseudomonadota; class Alphaproteobacteria; order Caulobacterales; family Aquidulcibacteraceae; genus Vitreimonas. The sequence goes on along the minus strand of JACMMP010000161.1, from coordinate 8,071 downwards.
CGGCTTACGCACGTAATTGCGGAAACCGTCGGCCTTCGGCTCTAGCCACTTGAACGAGTCGATCTCGGTTTCTTCCTGCGAAGCGTCCCCGCGACCCGGCGTGAACGGCGCTTTGACGCTGACGCCGCCATCTTTCGCCGCTTTCTCGATAGCAGCGTTGCCCGCAAGCACGATGAGATCCGCGAGCGAAACCTTCTTCGCGCCGCTGTTGAACTCTCTTTGAATGCCTTCGAGCGCCGATATCACTTTCGCGAGTTCGGCCGGCTTGTTGACCTCCCAATCCTTCTGCGGGCTGAGACGCACGCGCGCGCCATTGGCGCCGCCGCGGCGATCCGAACCGCGATAAGTCGACGCCGAGGCCCACGCAGCAGACGCGAGTTGCTGCACCGAAAGACCGGTAGCGAGGATCTTCGCCTTCAATGCCTCGGCATCGTTGGCGTCGATAAGCGGGCCAGCCGGCGCCGGGATCGGGTCTTGCCAAATCAATGTCTCTTTCGGGACAAGCTTGCCGCGATAGAGCACCTTTGGGCCCATGTCGCGGTGCGTGAGCTTAAACCACGCACGCGCAAAAGCATCGGCAAACTCTGCGGTGTTCTGATGGTAACGACGCGAGATTTTCTCGTACGCCGGGTCCATGCGCAGCGCCAAGTCCGCCGTCGTCATCATCGGCTGATGCTTCTTGTTCGGATCGTGGGCGTCCTCGACATTTCTGCCGCCGTCGCCCTTTGGTTTCCACTGATGCGCGCCGGCGGGGCTCTTGGTCAGCTCCCACTCAAAACCGAACAGCGTGTCGAAATAGCCGTTGTCCCACTTGGTTGGGTTCGGCTTCCACGCGCCTTCGATGCCAGACGTGATGGTGTGGCCGGCCATGCCGCTTTCGAACGTGCTGATCCAGCCCAAGCCCTGGTGCTCCATGTCCGAGCTTTCCGGCTCGTGTCCGACATGGCTCTCGGGTCCGGCGCCATGCGCTTTGCCGAACGTGTGCCCGCCGGCGACAAGCGCGACGGTTTCTTCGTCGTTCATCGCCATGCGGCCGAAGGTTTCGCGAATGTCGCGCGCCGACGCCAAAGGATCGGGATTGCCGTCCGGGCCCTGCGGGTTGACGTAAATTAAGCCCATCTGCACCGCGCCGAGATCGCCGTGCAGTTCGCGATCACCGGAATAGCGGGTGCTGGCGTGCTTGCTGTCGGCGAGCCACTTATCTTCCGCGCCCCAGTTTACGTGGTTCTCCGGCTCCCAGACGTCGGCGCGACCGCCGCCGAAGCCGAAAGTTTTAAAGCCCATCGACTCAAGCGCGACGTTGCCGGTGAGGATCAAGAGATCGGCCCACGAGAGTTTCGCGCCGTACTTCTGCTTGATCGGCCAGAGCAGGCGACGCGCTTTGTCGAGGTTGCCGTTGTCCGGCCACGAGTTGAGCGGCGCAAAGCGCTGCTGGCCACGCCCGCCGCCGCCTCGTCCGTCGCCGACGCGATAGGTGCCGGCCGCGTGCCAAGCCATGCGGATGAAGAAGGGCCCGTAATGACCGTAATCAGCCGGCCACCAAGCTTGGCTGTCGGTCATCAGCGCGTGCAGATCTTTCACCACCGCGTCGAGATCGAGGCTTTCGAATTCCTTGGCGTAGTTGAAGCCTTTGCCCATCGGATCGGACTCGGGCGTGTTTTGGTGCAGTACGCTGACGTTCAGCTGGTTCGGCCACCAATCTCTGTTCAATCGGCCGCGCGAATGCGGCACTGGGCATTTGGATTCGGTTCCGTCGGCCATCTGAGCGTTCCTCTGTAGCGGCAGGCAAAGTCGCCCGCTGCGCTGCGCCGGACCCTGCCCCTCTCAGACGTATTCATCAAATCGATTGAGTGGATGTTAAATATAGGATTAGCCTATGGGTTGACCTATCGTGGTTAAAGCGCACACAACACGTCTGAACACAAATTTACTATAAAAATCAGCAGTTAAGCACGTGGCCCTCACCATGCCTTAACCCCAACGCGTTTCATTATGACACTCCCGGAACGAGCGCGCAGAAGGCGTTTGTCAGGGGTGGTGGGTTGGTTGGTGAGGCGCGCGCATGGCCCGGGTGGCGGTGCTATTGGGGGGCTTGAGCCCAGAAAGGCCCGTGAGCTTAAGCTCGGGCAAAGGCTGCGCTGACGCGCTGCGTCGGCTCGGGCACGAGGTCGTCGAGATTGATCCGCAGAATGCCGGCTGGATGGCCGAGTTGCAGGATATGCGTCCCGACGCCGTCTTCAACGCGCTGCACGGCGAGTGGGGCGAAGACGGCCGCACCCAAGGCGTGCTGGACTATTTAAAGCTTCCCTACACGCACTCCGGCACGCTTGCTTCGGCGCTGGCCATGGACAAGGACAAATCCAAAGCCGTGTTCGCGCAAGCAGGGCTGCCGCTCGCCAATGGCCGCCTGATGAATCGGCTCGACGCCGCGAAAGCGCATCCGATGCCGGCGCCCTACGTGGTGAAGCCGAACGCGCAGGGTTCCTCCGTCGGCATCTTCATCGTGCGCGAAGGCGCCAACCGCCCGCCTGAACAATTGCTCGATCCCGACTGGACCTTCGGCGAAGAAGTGCTGGTTGAAGAATTCATCGACGGCAAAGAACTCACCGTTGCCGTGATGCACGAGCGCGGCGCCCTCGCCGTTACCGAGATCTTTATCACCAGCGACGGCGATTGGTACGATTTCGACGCCAAGTACGCCGAGGGCGGCTCCCGTCACGTCGTGCCCGCTGACATTCCGCAAACCATCGCCGATCAGTGCATGCGCGCGGCCGAAGTCGCTCACCACGCACTCGGCTGCCGCGGCGTGACGCGCGCGGATTTTCGCTACGACCCCAAGCGCGATCGCCTCGCGCTGCTGGAAGTGAACACCCAGCCCGGCATGACGCCGACATCTTTGGTGCCGGAGCAAGCCGCTCACATCGGTATGTCCTACGACGATCTCGTCGCTTGGATCCTGGAGGATGCGTCATGGCCGCGGTGAGAGCACGCCGTTCCGGCGGACGCGCCGCCGGGCCCGCGCGGGGCAAAAAGGGCCGCAATGCCTCGCACCCGGCGTCGTACGAGAACATGCCGCGGCTTGCGCGCATCAAGCTGTCCGGGGGGCTTTCGCAGGACGATGTTCAAGTTACCTCGAAAAGCCTGATGGCAGCCGTTACAGGCGCCGTGTTGTTCGTCGGCATCGCTATCGCCTCCGCGGCTTGGCTCGGCGCCTCGTTGTTCGACGCGCGCGAAGCGTTCTCGCGCTCGGCCGATTCCGCCGCCGCGGGCGCCGGCTTCAATATCGGCGCGCTCGATGTCGCGGCGCTGCCAGGCAGCCCGGTGATCACCGATGCGCGCGAACAGGAAGTGCGCGCACTGCTGGTGCCGGAAGGGCGCCGCTCCATTATCTCTCTCGATCCCGATGACGTGAAAGCGCGCGTGGAGGGCCTCGATTGGGTCGCCTCCGCGCGGGTGCGCCGGCTTTGGCCATCGACGCTGCGCGTCGAAGTCGAGCGCCGTCAGGAATACGCGCTATGGGAAGAAGACGGACAAGTTTCCGTCATCGACATGAATGGCGAACGCCTGCTCGCCGAGCGCGCGGCCGATCATCCGGGGCTGCCGCTGATCGTCGGCCGTGGCGCTGGCCCCGCCGCGGAGCCGCTGCTTGAAGCGCTGGAGAGCTTGCCGCAGTTACGCGCGCGGCTGGTGCAATTGGTGCGCGTCGGCGACCGGCGCTGGAATTTGGAGCTGAATTCGGGGGCGATCGTATCGTTGCCTGAAGACGGCGCGCCGCAAGCGCTCGCACGTCTGGAAGCGCTGCACGCTCATTATACGTTGCTCGATCGCCCAGTTCGCCAACTCGACATGCGCACGCCTGGGCGCCTCGCCGTGCGCGTGCAGCCTGCGCTCGCCGGCGGCCTCAACCCGTTGCTGGGAGGCGTGTGAGCATGAGCGCGCTTCTCGATCGCCTCGAAAATCAGGAAACCGAAGCGGAAACGCTTTCGCCGCTGGTCGCTGCGCTTGATGTCGGCGTCTCCAAGACCGTCTGCCTGGCCGCGCGCCGCGACCCGGTGCTAGACCTGCATCCCGAGCGTCCCTTACGGCTGCTTGGCGTCGGCCTGCAAACGGCGCCGTCAATTGCATCTGGAAAACCCGGTGATTTCGACGCCTGCGCCCGCGCCATTCAAGTCGCGATCGAAGAAGCCTCCGCCATGGCCGGTGCGCCGATCAAGCGCGTCGTTGCGTCTTACGCCGGCCCGGGCATGCGCGCCGACATCGTGCGTGCGGGCGTGCGCGTAAAGCGCGGGATCATCACCGGCGCCGACGTCGAGAACGCAATTAACGCCGCCATGCAATCGCTGCCGACGCCGCAACGCTCCTTCCTGCACGTCGAGCCGCTGAGTTATTCGATCGACGACGGCGAGCCGATCGCCGATCCGCACGGCCATTCCGGCAAGATGCTGGCGGTTGAGGTTTGCGCTGTCACCGCGCCAACTGAAGCGCTCAACGCATTGCGTGCGTGCATTCAGCAAGCCGGCGCGGAAGTGGAAGATATCGTCGCCGCGCCGAAGGCGGCCGCGCTCGCGGTGCTGACCCAGGAAGAGCGCGAGCAGGGCGTGCTCGTCATAGATCTTGGCGCGGGCGCGACCGGCGTTTCCATCTTCATGCAGGATGCACTCGTTCATGCCGAAACGATATCGCTCGGCGGCGTGCGGCTGACGCGCGACCTCGCCGCCAAGCTACAAACGACATTCGCGGCCGCCGAGCGCGTGAAGCTGCATTTCGGCGCCGTCGCCAACGCTTGCGATCCGCGTGAGGCGGTGCAAGCGCCAAAGCTTGGTGAAGACGGGCGTCTTGAAGCATCGACGACATTACGCGGCGTAATCGCCGACACGATGCATCCGCGGCTACAGGAAATGCTGCTGCAAGTGCGCCAACAGCTGCAGCGCGCCGGCTTTGACCACGAAGATGGCCCCCAGCGCGCCGTGCTTGTCGGCGGCGGCGCGCTCATCCCCGGCATCCGTGACCTGGCGATCGAAACGTTGTCGATGCCGGTGCGCATCGGCCGCCCGTTTGAACTCTGCGGCTTCGACCACGGCGACGCCGGCCCAGCTTATGCGGCCGCCGCGGGTTTGCTGCGCCACCGCTTCGACAATCCCTCGCTCGAAGATGTCGAAGACAATTTCCAGCCGACGCTCGCCCATTTCGCCTCGACGATGCGCAATTCCGCACGCGGCGCTTGGGGTTGGTTGCGCGATAATTTCTGAGGCGCGGCGCGAGCGCGACCTAACGCGCGCCGATCAATCCGAGGAAATTGCTGCGCGTTGGCGTTGAAGCCCAGTGCGCTTCGGCGCGGCTAAGTTTTCGGGCGCTGCCATGCTCGGCCACAAGCTTTCGCCGCTTGCGAACGCTATGTCGCTGTACTTGGCCATTTCAAGGAAAGCGCCAGTCTGAAATCCATTGACGAACGGCAGCATGCCTTGTCGGCTCAAGGTGCGGCACCAGCCGTCAAGCTCAGTCAACGCCGCCCGCACCTGCGCGCTTGAGCCTGCTTGCGCTTCAGTCAGGTGATAGCCGGCCGCCCACGCTCCGCTTGAGGCCATGGAGCCAAGCGCACGGTCGCCATGATGGAGATCGAGCGCCACGCGTGAGAAGTGGTGCTTTAATGCGCTCGTCCACTCGGTCAGCGAGATGAGCGGTGTGCCGGGCTCGATTTCGGTGATGGTGACGAACATGCGCTGGCGCGCCGGCGAGGAATTGGCTGCGAGATGCGAAAGATAGATCGTGCGCGATCGGCGCACCTGCATTGTCGTTGCGTGTACGCTCAATCCGATCGGCGCGGACGCGGTCTCGCTCGCGGCGCAAGCCTGCTCCATCAAACACAGGTCGAGATCGAGAAAGTCGCGCTTCTCATGCGTGGCTTTGGCGAGGAAGTCGGCGCTGTAGCCGATCCGGGGGCCGTCGGGCCCGTTAATGCACGGCGCGCAGTGATACGCCGCCACGCCGGAGTGCCGCGACGACCAGATCGGCCAAAAGCGGCCGAGTTTTAGCTGATTGCGCTGAATCGGAGGGGGCGCCGCAGCGGCTCCGTTAGAGACAAGGCCGGCGAGGTGGGCGGCAGAGACAGTCTCGCGCTCAACATCCGCGCGGAGGGCGCCGAGACCCTCTTCGCCGAGATAGAACGCAACCAGCGCTTCGCGGATTTCGCGGCAGCGCGCCTGGGTTTGTTCAGTCGAGCTGTCAGCAAACACAACAAGGAAGCCATCGCCGCACGGAATGACTGCATCGTCCGGACCGATGCGCTGCGCGATGAGGCCAAGCGATCCCGCGCGCACCTGTTCGCGCATACGCGGCCACCGCGCGCCCGCAGCGCGGCGCACGTCGTCGAGGCCCATCAGTTTGACCTGCGCAGTTTCGATGAGGCCGTCATCTCGCGCCGCAGCCCGCACGCGGGCGGCAAGCCGTTCGAGCTCCGCCTGGATCGCCATGTCGCGTCTTCCTCTTTTGCATCACGCGCGCGCATGAGGCCGCGAGCGCGATGTGAGGGGCGTTAATTCAACTGCGCAAATGCACGGAAAAGTTGTAGCCGAAAAGCGCTAGGCGAATGGCCTATGCCGTGTGCTGAAGCCAAGCGCGCGTGCATGCTGGCGCCAAGAGCAGCGGAACACCTGCGCCGGGGCGTTGTTGGATGCGTATGCCGAACTCACCCAAATCCACCGTTCCGATGGACACGCAGACCGGCCGTGCCGCCATTCCAGCTGTGACCGGTCGCCTCCACGGCGCAGATCGCAGCGGTCTCGGCGACAAAGGGTGGGCCGAAACGCCAGCAGACCAGATCGGCAACCCTGACGACACCGACGTCAGTCCGGGAGATTTACCGAACTCAAACCGCCGCAGTTGAACCCCTACCGCCCGAGCTTCAGGCGCCTACATCTGAACGCTAGCCGGCTTTCGACGCTGCGGCGCCGCAAAAGCGCCGTGTAATGTTCCGATGCCTTAACAAAAGCTCAAGTGCTGTCGCGGACGGTGCAATACGAGTGGGGCGAATCGTGAGACCAGATCGCCCTGGAGCGGGTAAAGAGCGCCAAAAATGCAGGAATTAAGACCGCGCATCGTGGTGTTCGGCGTCGGCGGCGCCGGCGGCAACGCCGTCAACAACATGATCGACGCCCGCTTGCAGGGTGTCGAGTTCGTCGTTGCGAACACGGATGCGCAGGCGCTGACCCGCGCGCGCACGCCGAACCGGCTTCAACTCGGTCATTCCATCACCGAGGGTTTAGGCGCCGGCGCTCGTCCTGAAGTCGGGCAGGCTGCGGCTCAGGAAAGCCAGCCCGAAATCATCGAATTTCTCGAAGGCGCGCACATGGTGTTCGTCGCCGCGGGCATGGGCGGAGGCACCGGCACGGGCGCGGCGCCCGTCATCGCCCGCACGGCGCGCGAACGCGGCATCCTGACCATCGCCGTCGTGACCAAGCCGTTTCACTTCGAAGGCCAGCGCCGCATGCAACTGGCGGAGCAGGGCGTCCAGGAACTGCGCAAACACGTCGATACGCTGATCGTCATCCCGAACCAGAACCTTTTCCGCGTCGCCAACGAGCGCACGACCTTTGCCGAGGCGTTCCAGCTGGCCGACCAAGTTTTGTATTCCGGCGTTCGCGGCGTCACCGATCTGATGGTGATGCCAGGCCTTATCAATCTCGACTTCGCCGATGTCCGCACCGTGATGGCCGAGATGGGCACCGCGATGATGGGCACCGGCGAAGCCGAAGGCCCAAATCGCGCGCTGCAGGCGGCGCAGGGCGCCATGGCCAATCCGCTGCTCGACATCGTCTCGATGCGCGGCGCTAAAGGCGTGCTGATCAACATCACCGGCGGCTTTGACATGACGCTGTACGAAGTCGATCTGGCTGCAAACGAAATCCGCGCCGAAGTTGATCCCAACGCCAATATTATCCTGGGCTCCACCTTCGACGAAAACCTTGAAGGCTCGATCCGCGTCTCTGTCGTCGCCACCGGCATCGACGACGAAGCGATTGTGACGCAGCAGACTTTAGTCGAGCCCGCGCGTCGCGCCACCGAAGCGCCAGAT
>JACMMP010000160.1 GCA_014378995.1 Hyphomonadaceae bacterium | reverse complement strand
GCGCGGCGGCGCCAAGCGTCGCGCCGGGCGGCGAGCGCGCATTTTTCGAAGCCAACTTCATTCCGCACGTTGTGCGCGGCGAAGGCGAAGCGCGGCTGACGGCGTATTACGAGCCGATCATCCAAGCGCGGCGCTTTCCAGACGCGCAATTTTCGGCACCGCTGCTGCGCAAACCGAGCGACATGGTGAGCGTCGATATTGCCGCGTTTGCGGAGGCGCACGACAACGAGGCGCTACGCGGTGCGCCGCGCGCGTTGACGGGGCAGGTCGTCGGCGCCGAGGTGCGGCCGTATCCGCGCCGAGGCGAACTCAACCCATCACCCGACCAGGCCTTCGCTTGGGCGCATCCGGTGGATGTTTACAATTTACAGATCCAGGGCTCCGGGCGCATCGCGCTTGCCGACGGCACGAACGCGCGCGCCGCCTATGCGGGGCAAAACGGCTACCGCTGGCGCTCAGCTTTGGGCGCGCTGCGCGACAGCGGCGAGCTGCCGAGCGCGACGTGGGACAATTTCCGCGCCTGGAGCGATCAGCGCGGCGCGGAGGCGACGCGTCAAGCGCTGGCCGCCGATCCTTCGTACGTGTTCTTCCAGGAAGAGACGATCGACGATCCGAGCGCCGGGCCGCGCGGCGCAGCCAACGTGCCGCTGACCGCGCTTGGTTCGATCGCGGTCGATCCGGCGTTTCATCCTTACGGCGCCATTGTGTTCGTTGACGGCGAATACGATGGCCGGCCATTCCGGCGCTTGCTGGTGGCGCAGGATACGGGCGGCGCGATCCGGCGCGGGCCGCTGCGCGGTGATGTGTTCTTCGGCTCGGGCGCGGAAGCCGGTCAAGGCGCCGAGCGCATGAACGCGCCGGCGCGCTGGTGGACATTACTGCCGCGCGGGGTTCCGGTCGCCTGAGGCATCGTCTAACATCGCAATTGAGCGAGGGCATGAAGCGAAAGGGGACGCGATGCGCGGCCTTGCATTTGGCTTGCTTGCACTGCTGACGCTCGGCGGCTGCGCCGTCAGCGATACGGTTTATCCGTCACCGACAATTGCTGCGCCAATTTCGCGCGAGCCGCCGGGGCTCAATGTTTATACGGCGGCGCCGCGTGCAGCGCTGCATAGCGAATTGTTCGCGTGCAACTCGGCGGGCTCCAACCGGGGTGAGATCGGCCCACGCGGCGAAGCCGTCGCCTACACGCCCTACATTCATACTGCGGCTGGCGCGCTGCTGCGCAATCCGACAGAGATGGCGTGCTTATCGTCCGGATTCGGCTGGCGCGGCATGGCCGATGGCGGCGAGCGTCAGCATAATGGGCTCGATCTCGCCAATCCTGGCGGCGGCTTTGTCTACGCCGCGGGTGATGGCTGGGTGTCGTTTGCCGATTGGCGCGGCGGTTACGGCATCTCGGTCGAGATCGATCATGGGCAAGGCGTGCGGACGTTTTATGCGCATTTGAGCGATGTCGATACGAACCTGCGCCCCGGCGTGTTCGTCGCTGCGGGCCAACCGATCGGCCGTATGGGACGCACTGGAAACGCAACCGGCGTGCATCTGCATTACGAAGTCCAAGCCGATGGCCTCACGGTGGATCCGCTGCACTATGGGGCGCCTCCGTTGGAGACGCCCGTCACGTAGGCTTGGCCGGCGTCGGCGAGAGGACGAGGCGCGCTGCGCCGAGCGCGGCTTTAAATGCGGGGCGCGCGAAGGCCCAGGTGGCGCCGATATAGAATAGCGCGCCGATGGCTATGAACGCCGCAAGCCGTAGCACGCCCGGTAGGCCGTCGACGGCGTGGCCACCGCGGATCGCCATCACCAACAGAAGCATGGCGACGCTTATGCCCATCGGCGCCCACACATTGGCGATGTAGGCGCGCGTCGCTAGCTTTGGCGTCGCCCGCGCTGTGCAGACCCAAACCGCGATATTGTGAAGCACTCCGCCAGCCAGCACAACGCCGGCGACGGCCAGCGGCCCGTAGCGCGCGAAGAGCGCGAGGCCGCCCAGCAGCAGCGCCAGCGCAAACGCATGCAGCGCGACAATGGCGGCGCGCCGGCCCTTTATGAGCAGCACGTTCTCGCAAAGCCGCGTCGTGATGGCGAGCGCGCCGCCGACCATCAAAAGCGCCATCGGCCCGGCGGCGCCAGCCCACTCGGCCCCGAGAAATACGTCGATCAGCTCCGGCGCGACGGCGGCGACGCCGATAAACACCGGAAACGCGATGACGGTGCTGAGGCGCATCGCTTCGTTGATGGCGCCAGCCAGGCGCACCGGATCGTCCTTTACGTGCGCGAACGCCGGCAGCGAAACGCGGCCGATCGCGGCGGAGAGGCCAAGTTGCAATGCGAGGCGCGTGCGGTTGGCGAGATTGTAGACGCCGGCCGCGGCGGCGCCGGAAAAGCTTGCGACGGCCAAGCCGTCGATGGATTGGCGCAGCGTGGTGATGAGGTTCGCCGGCGCAATCGCCGCGCTCTGGCGTCCGAGGCTGACAAGCGCTTCGCGCGTGAAGGCAAAGCCCGGATGCCAGCGCGACGACAGCGCCAGGAGCGCCAGCGAAATCAGCGCGCCGGCCCATTGCTGCAGCACCAGCGCGTTAACGCCGAGGCCGGCATAGGCGGCGGCGATGCCGGCGCCGCCGCCGATCAGAACGGCGGCGATCGAGCGAAACGCGAGCGCGCGAAATTCGAGGCGGATGGTGAGTTCGGCTTCGTATAGGCGCGCCAGCGCATGAAACGCCACCAGAGGCGCCATCATAGGCAGCACGCCGGCGAGCTGGGGCGTGTTGAGCAGTAGCGCAATGAACGGCGCGGCCGCGATCAGCGCCAAGGTTGTCACAGCCGACATCGATGCGGCGAGGATGAAGCCGGCGTCGAAATCGGTACGCTTGAAAGGGCCGTTGGCGATGAGATTGGTCGCGAAGCATTCGCTGGTGAAGGCGCGGCAAATCTCGATCAGCAACAGCGCGACGGCGACGACGCCGAACGCCTCCGGCCCCACCATGCGCGAGACGACCACGAACATGATGAAGGCAAGCGCTTGCGAACCGTTGCCGCCGAGCACCGCCCATGTCGCGCCCCTTAGCGCCCGGTGCCGGAGCGGGGTGGGCTTCATGCGCGCAGGCAGGCCGAGCGCTCGCGCGCCCGGTCCTCAAGGATCGAACAAAGCCGAGTTTTGTGGGCCACGCACCGCTCCAATTGCACTGCAACGCGCAATTCGGATTTCCGTTTCATCGCGCGGAACCGGTATGCCGGCGCCGCGTTAAGGCATCGGGTGGAGTTTGAGGACATCCGCCTTTTCCGCACACCCCCACGGTCCGGGAGCGCCTATTTTATGGAAAAAGTCGGCTTCGCCGTCGGGACCGGACGTTGCGGAACGAAATTCCTGGCTGAGGTCCTTGCCCGCGATCCGAGCATAGCCTCCCATCACGAACGGCACGCCTTCAACGACACCTTCCACCGGTATTGCCGCTGGTACGATATCCCCGTGGACGACGCAGGCTTTCTGGCGACGAAAGCAGCCGGGATTGAATACGACTTACGCGGCAACTGGTATTCGTTCGAAGCAAGCTCGTTCCTCTCCATGTCGATCGATCTGCTGCACGAAAAGCTTGGCGCAAAGATCGTCGTGATGGTGCGCAGTCCGGCGAAAGTGGTGGCGAGCTATTTGCGCAAGGGCTGGTACGAAAATCCGGCGGTGCTCGCCGATCCTGACAAGCCGCCGACGATGCAACAGGCGGCGTTGCCGCATCACTTCCTCGGCCGCACGATGCCGCGGGGCGCCGAGTTCGAGCGCTGGAATAAGCTGACGCGCGTTGGCAAGCTTGCTTGGTATTGGAACATGCTCAACAGCTCATTGGTGGAGCAGGCTGAGCGGATGCCGCGCGGCGCGGTGATGTTTCAGAAACTCGAGGACTTGGATTATTCGCGCTTCCAGGAGCTGCTGAGTTTTCTTGGCGCGCCGACCAACGTCACGGAAATGGAATTTGCTACTGTGCGCGGACGCCGTCCAAACGCATCGCACGGCACGCGCACGCCGCACGTGTGGTCCGAAACTGAGCGGCGCGAGTTCGAGATTGAAGTCTGCGAGACGGCCGAGCATTTCGGCTATCCGTGGCGCATCTCCGATCTGACCCGCACACCGGGATCGCAGCCCATGGCGCCGTCCCTGTTCGTGCAAGCAAAAACCGCGCTGGCCGGCGCGTTGCCGTGGATTCGCTCGGCTTAAGGCCTTTACGTCATTCGCCGCGCGGGGCCGGCACGTGGACGCCGCCGACGGGGCGCTCGCTTAGCGTTTCGCGGCGGCAGCGGAAGAGTTCGGCTGGGCGTCCGCCGGCGCTGGCGTCAAACTGGCCGGCGCCTTCGACAAGGCCGGTTCGGTCAAGTAGGCGGCGGAAGTTTTGCTTGTGCAGTTCGAGCCCCGCGATGGCTTCCACGAGGCGCTGCAAGTGAAGCAGCGTAAACAGCTCGGGCGCGAGTTCGAAAATGACTGGGCGGTACTTTATCTTGGCGCGCAGGCGCCCCATCGCGGTGGCGAGGATGCGCCGGTGGTCCGACGTCATCGGCTCGCCGAGACCCGGAAGCGCTGTCATGCTAGGTGGCGCGCGCTTGCCGCCAAAACGGACGCGGTCGCGCGCGGCTTCGGGCGCAAGGCCGGCTTCGTAAAGCAACTCGTAGCGCTCAAGCGCGCGCTCTTCGTTCCAAATCGCGCCGTCAAGCGCGAAGGCGAGGCGGGCACGGCTGCGGCGTTGGGCGGCGCTGTCCGTATCTGCGGCGCTCTGCGCCCAGGCTTTCAGTTGCGGCGCGATCACTTCATCGATCAGCGGCGGTCGGCCGTCGCGCCAATCTTCCCACGGAAAGAAATCGTACCAGGAACTCCAGCGCGCGCCGGCGCGATCGAGTACGGCGCGGGAGGGCGTCAGCGCGAGATAGGAAATCGAGATGACACGGTCAGGGCTCGACTCGATTTCCGCGAGCGGCGTTTCGCGGCCGCGATCGCCGAAGGTGTAGAGCTGTTCAACATAGCCGATGTCGAAACCGGTTTGTTCGTGCACCCAGCCGCGCAATGAGAGTTCGAGCGTGCGGTCGCCGGCGGGATCGAAGGGCCCGAACGGCAAGCCAAGCACGCCGCCGTTCGCCTCGCGCGTGACGACGACGTAGGGCGCATCTTCAGTGACCGCGACGATCACGGCGGAAAGGCCGATGACGACGCGCGGCGCTGCGGTGTTCATGTTGGATCGCCGCACATTACACCGCTCCGTACGAGGACGCGATCGCAAACGGCGCCGCTTCGCCGATTTCGTACCAAGGCGGCCCGCGGCCGATGGAATCGATCGCGCGCGACATGCGGCCGGCGCGGCCGAGCTCGGCGTCGGCGAGAGCGATGAAGCGGCGATTGGGGCTGGCGGTCGACGAGGCGGCGCGCAAGGCGAGCGCGATGGCTTCTTCGTCGACGCCCGGATTTTGCGCGCAGGCGGTGATGAAGGCGGTGGCGGTGGAGCGTGAGATGCCGGCGTAGCAATGGATCAGGATGGGGGCGTTGCGATCCCAGGCGCCGACGAAGTCCAGTATGCGCGCCATGCGCTGATCGCAGCAGGCGTCCATACCGTCTTGCTCTTGGTTGATGTCGTGCGCCTCGACGCAGAGGTGGCGATCGTGGCCGTAGCCCTCGAGGGCTGGAAAGCGCGATGCCGGATCCAGGAGGCTCACCACGTGCGAGGGTTTTTTGTCCCGCGCGATCTCGGGCGCGCGCGAAAGGGGGCAGACGATAATGGTCATGTGCCGCCAGTTTAGGCCGGATCGAGCAGTAAGCGGAAGCGCTTCAGGAACGCTTCCTGCACTTGAGCTGTGGGCGCGGGCTTCAGTTTCAGCGCCAAATTGCGCGGCGGCGCGCCGAAATAGCGCTTGGCTTCGGCCTCGGTGAAGCCGGCGAGCTGAATGGCTTCGAAATAGGCGCAGATGATGTCGGCGCGCTTGATGACGCCCTTGACCGCCGCTGGCATGAGCGCCGGCAGCCCGAAGCGCACATGGATGGCGGCCTCCAACTTTGCTTCGAAGGCCTTGTAGTCGAGCCCGAGCGCGGCTTTGAACGGGCTGATCATATCGCCGATGACATATTCGGACGCGTCGTGCAGCAGCGCCATCAGCCGGCGCTTCTTGTCCCATTCGGGCGCAAGCTTGCGGCAGATATCTTCGACGATTAGCGAATGCTGCGCTACGGAGAAGGCGTGCTCGCCCACGGTTTGTCCATTCCAGCGCGCGACGCGGGCAAGGCCATGGGCGATGTCCTCGATCTCGATGTCGAGCGGCGAGGGATCGAGCAGATCAAGCCGCCGGCCCGACAGCATGCGCTGCCACGCGCGCGGCGCGTCGGCGGCTTTGGGAGCGGAAGATCGGGGCGCGCGGGACATGCGAATCTCTGCTGGAAGCTAGTGGCGTAGCCGCGGCAAAGTAAGGCGCTTCTCCGTCCGAGCTATTGTTGCGGCGCAACGCCGCCTCCCGCCACAGCCCAGGGCTGGCGCTGGGGCCAATCTCAATTAAGCTTCCCAAAACGCCGGAGGAAAAGCTTTGACCGATGCCGCCGCTCCGGCGCAACCCGTAGTGCGCGCTATTTCCAGCGGCTATCGCGGCTATGCGATGGGGCTGTTGCTTCTCATCTACACGATGAATTTCGTCGATCGGCAGGTGGTCAACATTCTGGCCGAGCCGATCAAACGCGAACTGGGGCTGCTGGACTGGCAGCTTGGCGCGATGAGCGGGCTTGCGTTTGCGCTTTTCTATACGGTGCTCGGCTTGCCGATCGCCCGATTGGCGGAGCGCGGACATCGCCCGTACATCATCGCCGTCGCCCTGGCTGTATGGTCGGGCTTCACGGCGTTGTGCGGGCTCGCGCAGAATTTCGTACATTTGCTCCTGGCGCGCATCGGGGTTGGCATTGGCGAAGCCGGCTGCACGCCGCCGGCGCATTCGCTGATCACGGACTACGTGCCGAAGGAAAAGCGCGCTTCGGCTTTGGCGTTTTATTCAATGGGCACGCCGCTTGGCGGCCTCATTGGCATGGCGCTCGGCGGCCTCATCGCCGACGCTTACGGCTGGCGTATGGCGTTCATCGTCTGCGGCGTGCCGGGCGTGATGCTTGCGGTCGTCGCTGCGTTGACGCTGGTCGAGCCGCGCGTCCGCAACGCCGCAGCTGCGATCAAAAGCGCAGCGCAAGCGCCGCGCGCGCCGTTCCGCGATGCGTTGGCGACGCTGAAACGCAAGCGCACGTTCTGGCTCGTGTCGTTCGCCGCATCGCTCAAGGCTTTCATCGGCTACGGCCAAGCGCCGTTCGCGGCGTCGTTTTTCTATCGTGTTCACGGTGAAGAGGTGGCCGCACTGGCGGGCCAGTTCGGCTTGCAGTCCGGCGGCTTTCTGGGCCTCACTCTGGGGTTGATGGCCGGCATAGGCGGCGCGCTAGGCGCCTATTTTGGCGGCGTCATTGCCGACAAGTTCGGCGGGCGCGACTATCGCGCTTATGTCAGCGTGCCGGCGATCGCCTCGCTCGCGGTGATCCCGATTTATCTGGTCGCGATTCTTTCCTCATCGGCGGTGTTCGCCTTGGGATGCCTGCTGTTCGGCTCGGTCCTCGGCGCGCTCTGGTACGGGCCGGTCTACGCCACAGCGCAAACCATCGTGCCGCCGCACATGCGCGCGACCGCGTCTGCCGTGCTGCTCTTCATCATCAACCTGGTCGGGCTTGGGCTGGGGCCCATTGCGGTGGGCGCGCTTTCTGATTTCTACGCGATCGGCCTTGGTCTCGGCGAAGCAGAGGGCGTGCGCTATGCGCTGCTGACGTCCGCCTTTGTCGGCGTCGCGGCGGCGGCCTTGTTCTGGATGGCGCGCCGTACGATCCGCGACGAGATGGAGGGCTAGACTGTGGGCGCCGCCTCAAGCGCGGCGCGGTAGCGGCGGCTGCCGGCAAGAATGCGGCCGTCATCAAGCGTGATCTCCACGTCGCCGCTGGGGGTCGGCTTGATCGCACCGATGCGGGCGCGGTTGACGAGGCGCGAGCGGTGCACGCGCACGAAGCCGCGCGCGGCGAGGCGC
>JACMMP010000159.1 GCA_014378995.1 Hyphomonadaceae bacterium | reverse complement strand
TCGCATCCGCGAAGATTATCTGCGCATCCTGCGCTTCTTCCGATTCAACGCCTGGTACGCGCGGGGCCCGCTCGATCCGCAAGGCTTGGCGGCGTGCGCCGATCTGGTCGCGGGGCTGGATACGCTGTCGGTCGAGCGGGTGTGGAAGGAAGTGAAGAAGCTGCTCGCCGCGCCCGATCCGCGCGCGGCGTGGGAGGGCATGAAAGCGATTGAAGCGCGCGCGCGGGCGTTGCCGGAATTGAGCAACGAAACGCGGCTCGATGCGCTTGCGACGCTCGAAGTCGATCTCATGCTTTCCTTTGACCCGATGACGCGGGTGGCAGCGGCGTTGCCGGATCAGCAGAGCGCAAAGGCGCTGGCGCGGCGGCTGAAGCTGTCGAACGAAGAACGCGACCGGCTGGTGGCGGCGCTCGGCGATGACGTGAAAATCACGTCGTATATGTCGCTGCGGGAAATGCGGCGGGCGATCTACAAGCTCGGCAACGAAGCGTTTCGCGATCGCGTGATGTTGTCATGGGCGAGCGCCGGCGGTGACAAAGCGCAAGCTTGGCGCGCGCTGGTCGCGCACGGGCAGATGTGGATTCCGCCGCGCATGCCGCTCACGGGCGATGACGTGATGGGCGCGGGCGTGCCGGCGGGCCCGAAGGTGGGTGTGATCCTGCGCGAAGTCGAAGATTGGTGGATCGACGCCGATTTTCCGGACGACAAACTCAGCGTGATCGAACGGCTGAAGGCTGTGGCGCAGGGGATGGCTTAGACCGTTGGAGGCTGGAGCGCGCCGCTTCCAGCGGCGCTTGCGCGGCCGGAGGCCGCGCGCTCCCGAAATTCAGCTTTCGAATCCATTTCCGCGCCGGCTCCTCGAGCCAGAGATACGCGAACATCGATGCGATGATGCTGACTATGAAAACGCCAACAACGGCGCCGATGCGCAGCGTGAGATCGGAGCTCTCAGTGATCCCAAAACGCTCCAGCGCGTGAAACCAGACGATGTCGATCGGCAGATGGATCATGTAGAGCGCGTAGCTGGCGGCGCCCAAGAACACGAACACGCGTCCGCCCATCGGCGCATCGATGCCGTGGCGCGAGGTTTCGGCGAGGCCATATAGCAAGCCCGCGAGGCCGAACCAGACGAGGCCCTCCCACCAATTCAGCATCGTCACCGCGACGATCCAGCCGGCGGAGACGAGCGCGATCGGCCAGGCCCAACTCTTCGGCGCGGCGTGGTCGCGTCCGAAAGCGTAGAGCGCAACGCCAAGCAGGAACGACGGCAGAATGCGCAGCGCGCCGATCTGCGCGGTCATCTGTGAGAAGTCGCGCCCGACGCCGGGCAGCACCTGGTGCAAATTCGAAAGCGCCCAGAACGACGCAACGCAAAGCGCGAGCGCGCTAAGCGCGAACGCGCCGGACCAGCGTTGCGCTTTCACCACGAGCGCGGCGACCAACGGGAAGAGGAGATACGCCGCCCATTCGGCGCTGATCGACCAAGACGGGAAATTCCAACCGACCGCGGGCGTGACGCCCCAGGCGTGCAGCGTGAAGATGTGCGCCGGCAGGTCGGAGAGCTTGAATGCGTCCGGCGAACCAACGCCCGCGCCGAGTGCGGAAGCGCCCACGAACAGCACGATCATCGCCGCCAGGGCCGCGAGGTGCATGGGGTAAACGCGGGCGATGCGGTTCTTCAGGAACCCGCCATAGCCGAAGCGGCCGTCCTCGACGCTGGTCAGATAGACGTGGGCCAGGATGAAGCCGGAGAGGGTGAAGAAGAGATCGACGCCCAGATAGCCGTCCGCGACCAGACCGGCCTGGCCCAGATTGAGCCCGAGATGGTCTTTGAAATGGTACAGCAAGACCCAAAACGCCGCGATAAAACGCAGCGAAGTCAACGGTTTCAGGTCTTGCGGGTAGGCGAGTTGGGTCATGACCACTCGCCTCACGCAAGAAAAAGGCCGAGGACTTGTTATAACGGGCGTTATAACTTAAATTGGGTGGGCCATGACCGATGAAACCAAAAAACTGCGCCACGCCCCGCAAAAAGGCGTCAGCGATAGCGAGCAGCACCCCTTCCAGGCCGAGGCGCCGGCGAAGCCGGTCGGCCGCACCCTGAAGGTCCGCAAAATCGGCAACTCGCTGGGAATCGTGCTGCCCAAGGACGTGCTGGCGAAATTGCGGGTCGGTGAGGGCGATGAGCTCAGCGTCAGCGAAACGCCGGACGGCGTGGCGCTGCAGAGCGCCAACCATGACAGTGCCGATCTGATGAAGCTGGCCGAGGAGATCATGGCCAAGCGGAGGCGCGTGCTTAAGGCGTTGGCGCAGTGACGGAGCCGCGCTGGCTCCCGAAAGACCTCATCCTCGCCGTCCATAACCGCCAACTCGCGGAGCATGGCGGCGCGCGCGGCGTCCGTGATGAAGGGCTGCTCGAATCCGCGTTGGCGCGGCCGCAAAATCTCTTTGCCTATGGCGAGAACGATGCGGTCGCGCTGGCGGGCGCGTACGCGTTTGGTATCGCGCGCAATCACCCGTTTGTTGACGGCAACAAACGCACGGCGTTCGTGGCATGCGAGCTGTTTCTCGTGGCGAACGGTCGCGAACTTGTGGCCTCGGATGAAGAGTGCTTAGCGATGATGCTGAGCTTGGCCGCAAGCGAGATCGACGAAGCCCAATACGCGGCATGGCTGCGCGAGAGTGTGCAGCAGCGTTAGCTCAGTGTTTTGCGTTCGCGTGCTTCTCGAAGCTCTGCCTCGGTGAACGACCAGTCCGCATCACAGATGGGACATCGGCTCGCAACGCCGGACTGCCAAAAGCGTAGCTGAAAACCATCCGTTCCGCCCCAAAGCGTCGGACCTTTGATGAATTGAATAGGTGAGCGCCCATCGCACGCCGGGCAGGGCTTCCCCATTGCCAGCAAGATCATCAACGATGTGGCAAACACTCCGAGAAAACCTGCAAACAGGGCTGCCGCCATTTCAGCCGCCGTCAGTTCGGCACCAAGCCCGACCATCATCGCGGATGTGATAAGCAAGAACGCCGTTAGCCAGATACTGGCGCGAGCGAAGAGCAGATACTGGAAAGAAAGCTTGTTCGCGAGAAAGTAGCGAGCCGCCACAATAACGGTGAAACTGAGTGCGAGTATGATCGCCTTGATCGGCCAGGGCGACTTGCCCCAGCCGACTAGGACCGCCGTCATGAACGCCGCTGTCGAAACGGCCAGATAGAGCAAGTTCGTCAAGGCCACTTCACTACTGGCGGCATGCTTGAGAGAATGCTCTCGACGTTGCCGCCCGTCTTGAGCCCGAACATCGTGCCGCGGTCGTACAATAGATTGTACTCCACGTAGCGGCCGCGTTGGATGAGTTGCTATTCGCGGTCGGCTTCGCTCCAGGGCGTCGTCATGTATTTGCGCAGCAGCGGCGGGTAGGCGCCCAAAAACGCGCGGCCGACGCTTTGGGTGAAAGCGAAGTCGCGCTCCCAGCTATCGCTGTCGCCGCCGCCGCTATTGTGGTGATCGTAGAAGATGCCGCCGACGCCGCGCGGCTCGTTGCGATGCGGCAGCCAGAAGTATTCGTCGGCCCATTTCTTGTAGCGATCGTAAAGGCCCGGTTGATGCGCTTCGCAGGCGGCGCGGTACGGCGCGTGGAATGCGAGCGTATCGGCGCTCTGGTCGTCGCGCTGGTAGGCTTGAGTTGGGTTCAAATCGCCGCCGCCGCCGAACCACCATTGCGTCGTCGTGATATGACGCGTGTTCATGTGCGCGGCCGGGCAGTGCGGGTTGCGCATGTGGGCGATCAGCGAAATGCCGCTGGCCCAGAAGCGCGGGTCCTCCGCTGCGCCTGGCACGCTCTTGGCGAAGTCTGGGCTGAAGGCGCCGTGAACGGTACTGACATGGACGCCGACCTTCTCGAAGAACCGCCCGCGCATCATGCCGGCGACGCCGCCGCCCTGATCTGACGCCCCATCACCCCGCCGCCAGGGTTTTTTCTCGAAACGGCCGGGCGCGCCCGGATAGAGCGACGCCGGTGCGTCGTCCTCGATCTGCTCGAACACGGCGCAGATCTGGTCGCGCAGCGTTTCGAACCAAGCTTTCGCGCGGGCTTTGTGTTGGTCGGTACTTATTGGGTGCGCCCCCGGGTCCATCAAAACTTCTCCCATGCCCCGGTCTGGCGCATCGCTTCGGTGAGCACCATGGCCGCCGCCGTGACCACGTTGAACGAGCGTAAGCCGCGCACCATCGGCACCCTGACGCTGGCCTGGGCAGCCTCGTAGAGTTCTCCGGGCGAGCCTGCACTCTCGCGGCCCAGCACTAAAGTGTCGCCGGTGGAAAACGAGAAATCCTGGAAGCTCACCGCCCCATCCGTTTCCACGAGCACCAGCCGGCCGTCGTTCCGTTCCGGCGCCGAACGAAAGGCGCTGAGGCCGGCGTGTCGGAACACCTGCGCCTTGTCGCCGTAATCGAGCGCCGCGCGCTTCATCGACGCGTCCGTAAGCGGAAAACCGCACGGCTCGATCACGTCCAGCGCCACCCCAAGGCAAGCGCAGAGGCGAAGTGCCGCGCCAAGATTCTGCGGGATGTCAGGTTGATAGAGAGCGAGCCGCACGGTAAGGCCTCCCGCCGGAGAATGGGGCGAATCGGGAATCGGTCTGGCGTGCGTGCGGCGACGCGCCGCGCGCTGGCGATCCCCAACTAGCCTAGCTTCGTCGGCGAACCAATGCCCGGAGATATTAGGCGGTGGCTGAAGCAGCAAGCGGCGCGCACGGCGGTGACGAAACCACCCGGCGCGACTTTATTTACATCGCTGCCGGTGCGGCGGCCACGGTCGGCGTTGCGGCGACGATCTGGCCCTTCATCGACCAGATGAACCCAGCCGCCGACACGCGCGCGCTCTCGACCACGGAGGTCGATCTCACGGCGGTCGAACTCGGCCAGCAGATCAAGGTGATGTGGCAGGGCAAGCCGGTGTTCGTGCGTCACCGCACGCCGGCCGAGATCGCGTCCGCGCAGCGCGACGATTTCGCCGGCCTCAAAGACCCGCAGACCGACGCTGAACGCCTGATCCAGGATGATGGCCAGCCGGGCCAAGCCGAATGGCTGATCCTGCAAGCGAGTTGCACGCATCTGGGCTGCGTGCCGACGTTCGTCGAAGGCTCGTCCTTCGGCGGCTGGTTCTGCCCGTGCCATGGTTCGGACTACGACACGTCGGGCCGCATTCGCCGCGGGCCCGCGCCAGCAAATCTTTTGATCGCGCCGTATCTCTTCACCGGCCCGACCGCCATTCGCATCGGCTAAGTTTGGAGCGCACCTTAACGTGAGCGGACCTTCAACCTACGAGCCGAAAACGGCTTTCACGCGCTGGCTTGACCGGCGCCTGCCGATCATACGGCTGGGCTATGACAGCTTTGTCGCCTATCCGACGCCGCGCAATCTGAACTATTTTTGGACCTTCGGCGCGATGCTGACGCTCTGCCTCGTCGTGCAGATCGTCACCGGCGTGGTTTTGGCGATGCATTATGTGCCGCACATCTCCATGGCCTTCGGCAGCGTGCAGCGCATCGACCGCGACGTTCCGTACGGCTGGCTGATGCAAAACATCCACTCGGTCGGCGCGTCGATGTTCTTTTTGGCCGTCTACATCCACATGTTCAAAGGCCTCTATTACGGCTCTTACAAAGCGCCGCGCGAATTGCTCTGGATTCTCGGCTGCATCATCTACCTGTTGATGGTCGCGACAGCCTTCCTCGGCTACTCGCTGCCATGGGGCCAGATGTCGTTCTGGGCCGCCACCGTAATCACCAATCTGATCGGCGCGCTGCCGCTTGTCGGCGAGGGGCTCAAGAATTGGCTGATGGGCGGTTTCTCGGTCGATCAGCCGACTTTGAACCGCTTTTACTCGCTGCACTATCTGTTGCCGTTCGTGATTGCGGGCGTGGTCGCGCTGCACATCTGGGCGCTGCACGAGAGCGGACAGAACAATCCGGCCGGCGTCGATGTGAAGTCGAAAGCCGACACCGTGCCGTTCACGCCGCACGCCACGATGAAGGACCTGTTCGCAACCGGTCTCTTCCTCATTCTGTTTTCGGTGTTCGTGTTCTATATGCCGGACGCGCTCGGCCATGCCGACAATTACATTCCGGCCAACCCGCTGCAGACGCCGCCGGAAATCGTGCCTGAATGGTACTTGCTGCCGTTCTACGCGATCCTGCGTGCGTTCGATTTCAACATCGGACCGATCGATTCCAAGCTCGCGGGCGTTTTGGCGATGTTCGCCTCGATCGGCATCCTGTTCGTGCTGCCTTGGCTTGACACCTCGCGCGTGCGCTCGATGCGCTATCGCCCGATCGCACGTCAGTGCTTTTTGATCTTCGTCGTGGTCTGCTTCTTTCTCGGTTGGTGCGGCGGGCAAAACCCCGGGCGCATCCTGGTGAAGGCGAGCGCCTTTACGGCGGAACTGAGCTGGGTGCAGGGCGGGCAGGTTGGCGAGGCGCCAATTCAAGCGGACGGCGCGGCCGAATGGGACGACGCCGCCGCCAGCGCGCGCGAGTCGGCGGCGCAGCAGGGCGCTACCATGAGCGCCGTGCGCCGCACCAGCGCGACTGAGGGCACGCTGATCACGGTCACCGGCGGCAGTGTGCAGAACAGCATTGTTTCCGGTGAAACGCTCGATGAGATGGAAGCGGCGATAAGCGAGGCGAAAGTCGCAGTTGGTCAGGCTGCGCCGTTCTTCAGCGTCGAGCGGCGCGTCCCGCCAATGTTCACCGTCACCAACCTTTCGCAGGTGCTGACGGCTTACTACTTCCTCTTCTTCCTCTTGATCCTGCCGATCTTGGGCCTGCGCGAAAAGCCGGGCCGCGTGCCGGACACCATCGCCAAGCCAGTGACGAGCGACGGCCAAGTGCAGGGGGCATCGTAATGTTGCGCGCTATCACAGCGGCCGCCGCCGTCTTTATTGCCGGCGCCGGAATAGCCTTCGCCGCGGGCGATGCGGAACATCCGCACGACCACCCGTTCAGCTTTGACAGCCCCGTTGGCGCCTACGACATGGGCGCGGTGCAGCGCGGCTATCAGGTCTATCAGCAGGTCTGCGCCAACTGCCATGGCATGGACCACTTGGCCTATCGCCACCTCGGCGAGCGCGGCGCGCCGTTTGCGCTTTACATGGTCCGCAACGAGGAGACCGCTGAACTCGAGCCGCACGTCGGCAAGCCCGCGCATGGCGGCCAGTTCGTCGATGTCACCGAGAACGCGTATGTCCGCGCGATTGCGGCGGGTGTGACGGTCACCGACGTCGATCCGAACTCGGGCCAACCTGTAGATCGGCCGGGACGCATCTCCGATCGTTTCCGCAGCCCGTTCCCAAACGAGATCGCCGCGCGCGCCTCGAACGGCGGCGCGTATCCGCCGGATCTCTCGGTGATAACAGCCGCGCGTCACGGCGGCGCCGATTACATCTATGCGCTGCTCACCGGCTACACCGGCGCCAGCGAAGGCACGCTTTACGAAAACCCCTACTTCCCCGGCCGCATGATCGCGATGCCGCCGCCGCTGATCGAAGGGGCCGTGCCGTACGCTGATCCGGAGACGCCGCAGACGGTCGAGCAATATTCGGCCGACGTGACGCACTTCCTGCAATGGGCGTCCGACCCGCACATGGAAGAGCGCAAGAAGTTGGGCATCGTCGTGCTTGCCTTCCTGATCGTGCTCTCGGGCCTTTTGTACCTCTCGTACAAGCAAATCTGGCGCAACGAGAGCCACTAGGGCGCATCCAACGGAACAATGCGACGCATCCTTCTCGCAAGAGGAGGGTGCGCGTCTCATGTCAGCGACACGTCAGGGAAATGCCGCCGCGGTCGCAGCCGTGCTTGCCTTCGCTGCGATCTGGGGCGGCTCGGTCTATTATCTCTTCGCTGCAGGCAACGAAGATTGGTTCACCGGCATCCTGGTGATGGCGATCTTCGGGCTGGTGCTATCTGGCGTCTCTTGGCTGCTGACGCGCGGCGCCGAGGCGCCGGCGATCGAAGTAAAACGCCCGGCGCTTGAGAGCGGCGCTTTACTGCTCTACCTCGCCATCTACGCCGTGCTTTTCCTCGGCTTTGGCCTAAGTGCGGCGCGTAACGCGCTGCCCGAGGGGCAGAGCCAAGACTTGCTCGTACTGGGTCTGAAGCTGATCGTGCACGTGCTGGCGCCGGCGTTGTTGCTCCTTGTGCTAGGCGCACGGCTCGGACCGCTGTTCCAGTTGGGGCTGAGCGGGCGCAAGTTCTGGCGCACGCTGATTGTGCTGGGCGTCATCTTCCTTGCGCTACTCTCAGTCATTAGCCCGAGTCTCAAAAACATCGCCGCCACTGAGACAGCGTTTACGACGCTCGCCTGGGTCGCGCCCGTGAGCTTTATCTGGATCGCCGTCGAGGCGGGCCTCAATGAGGAATTCCTTTTTCGCGCCGTGCTGCAAACACGGCTGCAGGCGCTGTTCAAGTCCGCCTGGGCAGGGGTGTTCGTCTCCGCGCTGGTGTTCGGCGTCGCCCACGCGCCGGGTCTATTTCTGCGCGGCGGCGCTGACACGGACGGCTCCTCGGCCGATCTTTTTCAGGTGATCGCCTACACCTTCGCCGTGCTGGCGCCGATGGGCCTTTTGTTTGGCTTGATCTATGCGCGGACCAAGTCTTTGCTGTTGGTGGTTCTGCTGCACGGCCTCGTCGATGTGCTGCCGAACATGAGCGAGTTCATCGCCACTTGGACCTGACATGAGCGAAGAAAAACCCCGCGGCCCCGTGGCCATCGAGAGCTTGTCGTGGACCGAATGGAGCGAAGGCGTGCGCTACGGTTCGCGCTGGCGCGTGCTTTCGGATTCTCGCGGCGCGGACACGCGCAAGATCGGCGTCAGCTACGAGGAATTGCCGCCGGGCAAGCAGAGCTGTCCGTTCCATTTTCATATGTTGGAAGAGGAACACATCGTCGCCCTTGACGGCGAAGCAACGCTCCGGCTGGGCGGCGAGCGCTACACGATCCGCGCGGGCGACTATGTCGGCTTTCCAGCGGGGCAGCGGGCGGGGCACTGTCTGATCAACGAAAGCGACAAACCGTTCCGCTTCCTCATGATCGGCGACAATGAGCCGAATGAGATCTGCGTCTATCCCGATTCCAAGAAGGTCAGCGTCAGCGCGCTCAATGAGGGCGCGCGCAGATTTATCGTGCGCGAGAGCGAGTTGCTGGATTATTGGGACGGCGAAAAAGCAAACGAGCCGCTCTGAAGAGCGGCTCGTTCAGTTTCAGCACTGTCGCCAGACTTAACGCAGTGCGGTCTGCTGCGAGATCGGCACGCCGTTGATCGTGGGCGTCGCCGCGCTGTTTACGTCGATCGTTTCGCTCGGCAGCGCCAGGCGCGCGGCGGAGACGGGCGCATACTGGACGACGCCGTTGACGCGTCCGGCGCGCGGGCCGCGTTCGGCGGTTTGCACCGCCGGTCCGTCGATCGGCATCGGCTGCGCGAATGTCTGCGCCACCTGCGTGACGTGCATCCGCGTCGCCGGAGTGCGGCGGATGCCGCGATCGGGCACGTCGGCGTAGAAGATGTGTGCGCCGATGGTTTGGCGCCCAATGCCCTGACTCGACCACGAGGGGCGAATGGCTCGGGTGTGATAGAAGAGCGCGCCGCTGGTCGGATCGACCGATTGGCCGGAGAGCACTTCGCGCGCGATATGCTGGGCTTGCTCCCAAGTCTCGAGGGCCACGCCGCCGGTGGCGTAGCGGTCCGGGTTCGACACCAGGCGGCGGTTAGGATCGCCGCGATTCCACACCGAGAACTGATAGGGGCTCATGATCACCGTTTCGAGGTTCTCGCCGAAACGAGAGCCGACCCGGTTCAGCATGACATGCGCGACCGCACGCATGCCGTCTTCGCCTTCGCTGCGGGCTTCGCCCCAGATCGTGGCGGCGAGTAAGCGCACTTCAGCTTCGTTGACCGCCACCGGGACGATAACTTGTTCCGCTGCACTTGCCGACAAGTGCTCCGGAACGAAGCCGACGATGTCACGTTCACCGCTCACAACAGCGGCCAGCGCTTCGGGGTGAAGCGCGAAATTGAATGCCGCAGCCATGACGAGAACACTCGTCGCGCCGAGCGCGTGCCATGATTGTCCTACACCGCGCTTTGCAGCGGTGCGGGCAGTCGTCTTTTTGTTATTCGGACATACAAGTCCGACCCACCGAGCGGCCATCTTGGTCTCTCTAGTTCAATACGCACGAATTGCCGTGCGCCATGCCATCAAAAGGAGTTGGTCGTCCGCTCCGCGCAGCGCGTCGCGAACTGAGGTATGCGTTTTCACTTTTCCACAGGGCGAAAATGGGACATTCAGGCGGCGAAGCCATAGGAACTCCGCCTCGTTTCCCTAAGCATTCTGTCAGGTGCGGAACGAAATCGCGCACGACGCCAAGGTCCGGCCACGAAAAAACGGACAGAAGCTAAGGCTTCTGTCCGTTTCTACTTCGTCTGGTCTATGCCTGACTTAGTTGGCTAGTTGTAACGTCGGAGATGGCGGTCGCCTCAGCGTATTTCGCTCTGACTATTCACGATGCGGCCGACGAGACCGTAAGTTTTCGCTTCTTCGGCCAGCATCCAATAATCGCGGTCGATGTCTTTCTTGATCTTCTCGACCGGCTGGCCGGTGGCCGCCGCAAAGATCTTGTTCAGCCGCTCGCGCATGCGCAGGATTTCGCGCGCTTGAATTTCCACATCGCTGGCCATACCGCCGACGCCGCCGCGCGGCTCGTGCAGCAGGAAGCGCGTGTTGGGCAGGCAGAAGCGACGCTCGCGCGGCACAGCGCAATAAATCAGCGCTCCGGCGCTCGCCACCCAGCCAGTGCCAAGCATCTGCACTGGCGCATCGATGAACCTGACCGCATCGTGGATCATGTCGCCGCTCTCGACGTGGCCGCCGGGCGAGGAGATCACGAACGTGATCGGCTTGGCGTTTTGCGACGACAGCGCGAACAGGCGCTCGGTGACGCGGCGCGCCTGGATGTCGTTGACTTCGCCCGTAAGCATGACGATGCGCGCTTCGAACAGGGCCTTTTCGATCACGTCCGGGGCGTTGCGGCCGTCGGCGGGGTTCTTGTTCTCTTCTTCTTCATCCAGGCGGTAGGTCATCTGGGCAGGGCTCCTAAACTGAGCCCAGACGTAGGGGGGTTCGTCCCGATTTCCTAGTCCGCAGGAGCGCCTGCGAGGCCCCGGTTTCCGCAGCGTTGGGGCCAAAGCTCATTAACCGCTCGCCGCTTCCCAGTTCAGCCGGTGCGCTCCCGGCGCCGGAGGCGCCCCGGCAATGTTCCGCCGCCAGCTAAAGCGGCGTACAAGTGCAGCTCGGGGAGAGCGCATGACCGACGTTTTCATTGCGTATAAGCGCGAGGACAAAGCGCGGGTCGAGCTCCTGCGCGCCGTGTTGGAGGAGCATGGCGTCGCGACTTGGTTCGACGCGTATCTAGAAGTTGGCGTTGCGTGGCGCCCGCAGATCGAGCGGCAGATCGCCCAGGCCCGCGCTGTGCTTGTCTGCTGGAGCCAAGCGGCTTGCGCCTCGCCGTTCGTGCTCGAAGAGGCGATGCTGGGCGCGCAGCGGGGCGTGTTGGCTGCTGTGCGCTTCGACCAGTGCGCGATCAGGCCGCCGTTCAATGGTGTAACGGCAGCGGATCTATCCGATTGGCGAGGGCAGGGCGAGCATCATGGGATTCGTGATTTGATTTCGACGCTGAGCGCGCTGCTCGATTGCCGGGACCTAGGGCGCGGCTTCGCGCTCACGGCGACAAGCGATCGAACAGATCATTGAACGCGGCGACGGCCGCGCGCGGGCCTGCCGCGTGCGCCCATACGCCGGCCGAGACGGCGATGAAGTCGGCGCCGGCGCGCACCAGCGGCTCGGCGTTCTCGGTCACGATGCCGCCAATGGCGACGCACGGCGTCTCCATCGCTTCTTGCCAAATCTCGAGAATTTCAGGCTCGGCCCAATGCGCCGGCGTTTTCGTGCCGGTTGGATAGAATGCGCCGAAGGCGACATAGTCAGCGCCAGCCTCCGCTGCTTCCATCGCCAAGTGCCGCGAATTGTGCGCCGTGACGCCGACGATGCGCTCTTTGCCCATCAGCGCGCGCGCCTGGGCGTAGCTCGCATCGCTTTGCCCGACATGGACGCCGTCCGCGTTTAGCTTGGCGGCTAGGTCCGGCCGGTCGTTGACGATGAAGGCGGCGCCTGCGTCCTGCACAATCGGCATCAGCGCCGCGCCCGCGCGCAGCACTTCAGCGTCCGGCGCATCTTTTAGCCGCAACTGCACGCAGGCGACATCGCCGCCGTCGAGCGCGTCCGCCAGCGTCCGCGCAAACGCTGTCAGCTCGAAAGCTGGCGGCGTGATGAGGTAGAGGCGGCAGCGCTCGCGCATAGTCCCGGTGCTTAGCCCGGTGTGCGCGCTTGGGAAACGGTCAGCGCGCCGCCCGGCGTCCGAAGGATGCGTGGGACGCAGCCGGCGCTCGCGCCGCTGGTCTCTGCTGGGCTGCTGCCTTGGCGGCGTTCGCCACACCGCCCGCGGCGATCGCACGCTCCATCGCGAGCGCCGCCTCGCCGAGGCC
>JACMMP010000158.1 GCA_014378995.1 Hyphomonadaceae bacterium | reverse complement strand
TTCAGCACGGACATCGCCGCCCCCAATGGTGAATGGCGCCGCGGCGAAACGCGCTGTCGCCCGGTAGCCTTGCGCGGCGTCCGTCACAATCACTTCACCCAAACGCTGACGCGTCCGGGTGTTGGGATCGACATTGAACACGGCGAGACGCGTTCCTTCGCGCAACCCCACTTCCGGCCCGCGATCCAGCACCAGCGTGTTAGCCGCGCCGGCGCTGACGCGGATCGGATACAATTGCACGAGCAGGGCCGCAGCCCCATCCGCAGCAAAGGCGTCAATGAGGCTGCTGACCGCCGTGGAATTCGTTGGCGCACCGGGGCGTTCAGTGCGCACTGGCACACTATAGATTGTGCGCCCATCCGTTGTTTGCACGCGCATCGAGCCGGTGGCGACAAGACGCCAAGCCGTGCGCGTTTGCCGCGACTCGCCGCCAACGGAGATGGACTCGCCGGCCTGCGTGGCGCTGATGCGCACTTCGCCAGTCAACAAATTGCCCGCGGTGGCCAGGCCGCGATCGACGTCGGCGTCTTCAATGCCCTGCGAGCGCGCCATGAGCTCTCGCTCCCGGCGCAGACGATCGATGTCAGCGCGCGCAAGAATGTTGACTTGGCCGCTTTGCGCGAGATTGCCGGCGACGCCGAGGCTAAGCTGTTCATGCGGCGCCGGCGGATAGCGCCACGTCACGGGCTCCAGCAACGCAACGGCGAATTCGCCCACGGCCAGGGAAGCGCGCCCGCCGGGCGCGGCGTTTTGGCCTTCGCCGAGCGGCGTTTCGCCTTGATCGGCGCCGCCCGCATTGGCGACAGTGATCGCGCGTGAGCTTCCGGGCGTTGTGATGACAATGTCGCCGCGGGCGAAGGTGCCTTCAACCGCCGCCGCGGTGGAGATGTTTTCCTGCACCGTCAAAATGCGGAGCTGGCCGAGCGATTCGCGTCTTCGCTCCAGGCTCGGGCCGCTACGTGCATCGGGACCGTCGCCGCGCACGTCGCGGACTTCGTCCATTTCGCGCTGAACCTCGTAGACGTCGTGCTCGCGCACGCCGTCATTGCTGCCGCGATTGATGGTGATGCGATCATCGGAGGTGCTGACGATGCGCGCCGGCGCCAGCACGGACATGATGTGGCCCGTGACCATGTCCGCCACACGGTCATTGAGCCCCTGCTCCAACTCGCGCCGAATTTCGGACTCCGTGCGATCGGTCTCGCGCACCACGATAACTGGCGAAACTGTACGCTCTTCGGCTAAGACGACATTGCCGGTCGCAACCTCGAACACGCGATAGATGACAGTCGGCCCCCAACGAAGTTCGCTATGACGCGTAGACGAATAGGGGTCGCTCACCACCTCCCGCCGAACGCCAAGCGGCTGAATTGCGACCACGAGCACGTAGTCCGCATTCAGCGCGCGCCCGGCGCCCCTGAAATCGGCCTCATTGAACGAAGAGACCCGCTCCAAGGTCGCGCGAAGCTCGGTGTCGTTCTCGGTCCTCGATTCTTGATCGTTCGAGCTTTGGCGTTGCTCGCGACGTTCCCAAAACCGCAGCCGTTCGACCATGCTGAGCTCTTCGCCCTCATCGGCGGCTTGGCGACTGATATCGCGCAGCGCGCTCATGAATTGCGATGTGTCCTTCACCTGGAAACGCCGGCTGTCGATGAGCCGATCCGCGATTTCGTTGCCCAAGCCGTCCAGCGAACTATCCTGGAGGGCGCGCGCGAGGCCTGCTGCGCGCGTGGC
>JACMMP010000018.1 GCA_014378995.1 Hyphomonadaceae bacterium | reverse complement strand
GACCGGGCGCAGCTAGCGCCGCCGCGCCGCGCGGCCTAAGTGACGCCCATGAGCTTCAACGCTGACGAACACGAGCGCTATGGGCGCCATATCCTGCTGAAGGAAATCGGCGGGCCGGGGCAGCAGCGCCTGAAAGCGGCGCGGGTGGCGCTTGTCGGCGTCGGTGGGCTTGGAGCCCCGGCGGCGCTTTATCTCGCCGCGGCGGGCGTTGGCCGCTTGCGGCTCATCGATCACGACACGGTGGCGCTTTCGAACCTGCAACGGCAGATCATTTTCCGCAGCGAGGACGCCGGCGCGGCGAAAACCGAAGCGGCGGCGCGCGCGATCGCTGCGCTCAATCCGCATGTTGAAATCGAGATGCGCAGCGAACGGCTGGATCAGCAAAATGCGCACGCGCTGCTCGACGGTGCCAATGTCGTGCTGGATGGGACGGACGACTTCGCTACGCGATTTGCGGTGAACGCGGCCTGCCATGCGCTCGGCGTTCCGCTTGTCTCTGGCGCCGTGGGGCGATGGGATGGGCAGGTGTCGGTGTTTATGCCCGAGGGGCCTTGCTATCGCTGCTTCGTGCCGGAGACGCCGCCCGATGCAGAAACATGCGCGCAAGTCGGCATTGTCGGCGCCCTGACCGGCGTGATTGGCTCGCTGATGGCGCTGGAGGCGATCAAGCAAATCGCGCAGGCGGGCGATACGCTCGCCGGACGCGTACTGCTGTTCGACGGCTTGAGCGCCACAGCGCGCACCGCGGCGCTCAAACGTGATCCGCTTTGCCCCGTGTGCGGCCATGAGTGACCGGGATTGGCGGGACGAACTCATCGCAGCGGCGCGGCGCGACATGGAGATGCGCACCCGTCTCGCGCAAAGTAGAGAGCTGTTTAGCGGTTATCACCCGCAGATGGAGGCGGTGCATCTGGAAAATGCGGCGCTATTGGAAAGCGCGTTCGACACTATCGGCTGGCCCGGGCGCCACTTACTCGGCGACGAAGGTGCATCGGCGGCGTTCCTCATCCTGCAGCACGCGATCTCGCGGCCGGACCTGCAGCGGCGCGGCTTAGCGCTGATGCTGGAGGCGATCGCAGGCGGCGACGCCAATGCGCTGGACGCGGCCTACCTTTCCGACCGCATCGCCGCGTTCGAGGGCGGCGCGCAGACATTCGGCACCCAATTCGATTGGGACAGCTCGGGCCTGCTATCGCCGGCGCCGATCCGCGACGAGGCCGGCGTCGATGAGCGCCGGGCGAGCGTCGGGCTGCCCCCGATGAGCGAGACGATTGCGCAAATGCGCGCCAACGCCGCAGCCGAGGGCGACACCGCGCCCGCCGATCATAACCAGCGCCGCGCGGAATTTGAGGCTTGGGCGCGCCGGGTTGGCTGGCGCGCTTGACCGCAGGCGCGGGGTCGTCACTCTGAGCGGGGTTGGAGGGCGTACGCATGAAATGGCTTCTTGGCGGCGTGGCGGTTCTGGTGGCCTTGGCGCTGGTGCTGGCAGGCGGAGCTTACGTCGTGCTGAAGCGCCCGGACCTG
Organism: Hyphomonadaceae bacterium; assembly: GCA_014378995.1. Lineage (GTDB taxonomy): Bacteria > Pseudomonadota > Alphaproteobacteria > Caulobacterales > Aquidulcibacteraceae > Vitreimonas. Next base: position 15,953 of record JACMMP010000018.1, on the reverse strand, counting down.
CCCTACGCCGAACTTGCAACGACCTATGAGAGCCCGGCGTCGCGCTACGTTGATTTGCCAAATGGCGTGCGCATGCATTACCGCGACGAGGGTCGGCCTGCGGGGTCGCCGACGCTGCTTCTGATCCACGGTTTCTCGGCTTCGCTGCACACCTGGGAGCCATGGGTGGCGCGCCTTGGCGACACCTATCGCATCGTCTCCATCGATTTGCCCGGACACGGCCTCACCGCCGCACCAGAAAATTACGATGCGTCGATCGAGGCCTTCCGCGACGAAGTGCAGGCCTTCACCACGGCGATCGGCCTTGAGCGATTTGCGCTCGCGGGCAATTCGATGGGCGGCAACGTGTCATGGGAATACGCGCTCGCCCATCCCGAGCAAGTGGAGGCGCTGATCCTGGTCGATGCGTCCGGCTGGCAGGAGACGCGTGCAAGTGTGGAAGGCGACCCGCCCATCTTTCGCTTGCTGCGCGATCCCAATATCGGCCCGGCTCTGCGCGATCTCGATATGAGCGGGCTTGTTCGTCAGGGATTGCAGGCCTCGTTCGCGGACGCAGCGCTTGTCGATGATGCGATGGTCAGCCGTTACACCGATCTCGCCCGCGCGCCCGGGCACCGCGACATTCTCCTGCAAATTACGCTAGGCTTTCGCGAGCGCAATTACGCAACGCCGGAACGGCTTGCGCCTTTAGCCAACATGCCGGTGCTGATCCTGCACGGCGATACGGACCGCCTGGTCCCGCTCGAGCATGGCCGGCAGTTTCAATCTGCAATCTCAGGCTCAGAGATCGTGGTATTCGACGCCACCGGGCACGTCCCGCAAGAGGAACGCGCGGACGCCTCCGCCCGGGCGGTGAGCGAATTTCTATACCGCGTGCACGAAGGGCCGGCCCTGGCGGCCGCGAACTGACGCATCAGTGTCATCGAGCTGCGATAGAGGCGTGACTATGCTGATACATCGCCGCTCGCTCCTTTTCGCCGCCACGCTGACAGCCGCCGCGCCGCGCGCGGCCTGGGCGCAATCGCTTTCGTCCGGCGCCTTCACGCATGGCGTTGCCTCCGGCGATCCGCTGGCGGACGGCGTGGTCATCTGGACCCGTTTCACCGGCGAGCGGCTGGCGTGGGAAGTGGCGGAAGACGAAACGTTCGCGCGCGTCGTGCAGCGCGGCGAGGCGCGCGCCTCGTTCGCGAGCGATTTTTGCGTCAAAGCCGATGTTCGCGGGCTGGCGCCGGGGCGGCCCTATTTCTATCGCTTTCTCTCCGCCTCCGGCCCTTCGCTTACTGGCCGCACGCGCACCGCGCCGGCCGCCGGCGGCGAGCGCCTCACCGTCGCACTTTTCTCCTGCGCCAACTTTCCATTCGGCTACTTTCACGCATACGGCCACGCCGCCGCGCGCGAAGACATCGATCTCGTGCTGCACTCGGGCGACTACATTTATGAAATTCAGCGCGGCTCTTATCCGAGCGCCGCCGACACGGTGCCGGGCCGCATCATCGACCCGGTCAACGAGATCGTATCGCTCAGCGATTACTATCAGCGCTACAGCATCTATCACACCGATCCCCACTTGCTCGAACTACGCCGGCTCAAGCCGATGAGCGCGGTTTGGGACGATCATGAACTGGTCAACGACACCTGGCGCGACGGCGCGCGCGATCACAACGCCGAATACGAGGGCGTCTTCGCTGAGCGGATGGCCGCGGCGTCGAAAGCGTATTTCGACTGGATGCCAATCCGGCGCCCAACCCGCAGCGGCATGCAACTCTATCGCAGCCTCGACTGGGGCGATCTTGCGCGCATCGTTCTGCTCGACACGCGCTTCATCGGCCGCGATCTGCAGCTCGACTACCGCAACACCCTGGCGCCGCAACTGGCGCAGGGCGGCGTCGACGCGGCCGCGGCGGCGGCGGAGTTTCGCCGCGGCGTCCTCGACAATCCCAACCGCACTTTGCTGGGCGGCGCGCAGGAGCAATGGTTTGCGCAGACGCTGGCCGACTCAAAGCGCCGTGGCCAAGCCTGGCAGATCGTCACCCAGCAAGTGGTGATGGGCGAACAAATGGCGCCGGCCGGTATGACACGGTTGTTGCCGGAGACGGTCTCCCCCGGCTCGCGCGCGTGGTTTACGGCCGGCGAAGAGATGAGCGCGCTTGGCCTGCCGTGGAATCTGGATTCCTGGAGCGGCTATCCCGCCGCGCGCATGCGCTTTCTGCAGGCGTGCGAGCAGCATGCGAACAACGCCATCGTTCTAGGCGGCGACAGCCACAATTGCTGGGTCAACAATCTGGCCGCGGCGGGCGGCGGGCGCCTGGCTGCGCTGGAGTTCGCCGGCGGCAGCGTCACGTCGCCGGGCTTTGAGCGCTCGCTCAGCAACGCAGCGCCCGGCCAGCGCGAAGAGATGATGCGCTCCTCCAATCCGCACATGGCCTTCTGCGACCTGACCCACCGCGGCTACGCCGCTTTGCAGTTCACACGCGAGGCCTGCACCGCCGAGTGGATTGGCTTCGACGACGTGCGCACCCCGCGCGCCGCGGCACCGCGCGTAACGCAGCTCCAGGCTGCAGCGTCGGCGAGCGCTGGGCCGGGGGCGTGGACCGCCGCTTGATTTGTCGGCGGCGCTTCGCCAGCCTGCGCGGATGAGTGATTGGTTGCGCGGCGCTGTCGTTTATCAAATCTATCCCCGCTCCTTTGCCGACTCGAACGGCGATGGCGTTGGCGATCTGCGCGGCGCCATCGAAAAGCTGGATCACATCGCCGAACTTGGCTGCGACGCGATCTGGCTCTCGCCGTTTTTCACATCCCCGATGAAAGACTATGGCTATGACGTCAGCGATTATCGCGGCGTCGATGCGTTGTTCGGCACGCTGGCCGACGCCGATACGCTGATCGCCCGCGCCCATGCGCTTGGGCTGAAAGTGATCATCGATCAAGTCTGGTCGCACTCCTCGGGCCAGCATGCGTGGTTCGCGGAGAGCCGTACGAGCCGGGATAATTCCAAAGCGGATTGGTACGTCTGGGCCGACGCCAAGCCTGACGGCTCACCGCCGAACAATTGGCAGGCCATGTTCGGCGGCTGCGCGTGGACGTGGGATGCGCGCCGGCGCCAATATTATTTGCATAATTTCCTCCCTCAGCAGCCTGATCTCAACGTGCGCAATCCAGCCGTGCAGGACGCTTTACTGGAGATCGCCCGCTTCTGGCTCGACCGCGGCGTCGATGGCTTCCGCCTCGATGTGGTGAATTTTTTCACGCACGACGCGCAATTGCGCGATAATCCGGCGCTGCCGCTGAAGCGAGCGCCGCCGCGCCCGCATCAATTCCAGCGCCATCTCTATGACCGCACGCAACCGGAGACGCTTGTGTTTCTCGCGCGCCTGCGTGCGGTGCTGGACGAGTACGGCGCTATTTCTGTGGGCGAGATCGAGGATGAAGAGCCGCTGAAAGTGCAGCGCGAATATACGGATGGCCCCAATCGGCTGCACACGGCGTACTCGTTCTTCCTCCTGCGCCAGCGCGCCATGGCGCCGTCCGTCATCCAAGATGCAATGGCGCAATGGGAGGGCGCGCGCGGATGGCCGTCTTGGTCGCTGTCGAACCACGACGTGGTGCGCTTTCCTACGCGCCTCGCCGGCGATGACCCGCAACGGACCAAATTGATGATGGCGCTGTTGCTGGCGCTGCAGGGTACGGCGTTTCTCTATCAGGGCGACGAGCTGGGCCTGCCGCATGCGGAGGTGGCGTTCGAGCGGCTGCGCGATCCTGAAGCGATCGCGTTCTGGCCCTCCGGCATCGGCCGCGACGGCGCGCGTACGCCGATGCCGTGGTCAAGCAGCGCCCATATGGCCGGCTTCACCGCGGCGGAAGATGCATGGCTGCCGCTTGACCCTCGTCACCGCGCGCTGGCCGTCGATGCGCAAAGCGGCAAGGCGGACTCCGTGCTCGAATTCACGCGCGCCATGATCGCGGCGCGCAAACAAAGTGACGCTCTGCGCGCGGGGGCGTTCGTGCCGCTGGACGCGCCGGAGCCCGTTCTGGCGTTCGAACGGCGCAGCGACGGGCAACGCTTGCTCTGCCTCTTCAATCTCGGCGCCGAGCCGGCAAAGAGGCCGTTGCCGGACGGAAAGACGCTTCTGGCCGTCGGCGAAGCGCAGGCATCCACCGGCGCGGCGCTGCTGGGCGCCTATTCTGCGCTGTTCGTCGAAATCTGAGCCGCCCCTCTTGCTCGATGCCACGTTATACCGTAACACGACGTTACAGTATAACGGGGATCAGAATGATGCTTCGCGACACGCCCGCCCGCGCCGCGGCCGCCTTGGTTCTGGGGAGCCTATTGCCGGGCTTGGCGCTCGCTCAGGATGCGCAAACCGAGCAGGAAATCGTTGTCACCGCGCCGCTAGAGGGCTCGCGGATCGAAAGCCTGCAAGGCGCGGAGATCCTCCGCCGCGAAGATATTGTCGCGCAGCTGAATGGCGGCCTCGGCGACACGCTCGACGCAACGCCGGGGATCGCCAGCACATTCTTCGGCGCGGGCGCGAGCCGCCCGATCATCCGCGGCCTCGGCGAAGACCGCGTGCGCGTGCTGCAAAACGGCATCGGCGCCATCGACGCCTCAACCGCATCGCCGGATCACGCGGTAACCTCCGACGGCCTCGACGCTGAACGCATCGAGATTCTGCGCGGCGCAGCGGCGCTCGCTTATGGCGGCAACGCCGTTGGCGGCGTCGTCAACGTGATCGACCAATCGATCCCGACCCGGCTGAGCGATGAGCTGAGTTTCGATGTGCTGGCGGCGTATTCGAGCGTCGATGACGGCGCGCACGGTGCGGGACGCGTGGACTTCAGCGCGGGCGACGCGGCCTTCACGCTCCACGCCTCCGAACGCGAGAGCGAGCCTTACGAGACGCCGCTCGGCGAAGCGCTCAACCAATGGACGAACCGGCGCGCCTACGGGGCTGGCGCTGCGCTGGTGCGCGATTGGGGCTTTGCCGGTGTTGCAGTGAAGCGCACCGAGGATGCGTATGGATTGTTGCCGGAAGATCCAAGCGAGCCCGGCGGGCGCATCGAACTTGAACAGACGCGGATCGAATCGCGCGGCGATTTCCGCATCGATGTCGGGCCGTTCAATCGGCTCGATTACGGCGTCCAGCATTCGGATTATCAGCATACCGAGTTCGAAGGCGACGGCGCGCCGGGCACGCGCTTCTTCAGCGAGGGCTTTGAAGCGCGGCTTGAAGCGCATCACAGCGATGACCGTCACGACGGCGTGGTTGGCGTTCAATTCACGGACGTCGATTTCAGCGCCGAGGGCGAGGAAGCCTTCATCACCCCCACGAACACGCAGGACGCCGGCATTTTCGGCATCGAGCGCTACGATCTCGGGCTCTGGGGCGTCGAAGGCGGGCTGCGCTATGAGCGGCGCGAGGTCGATAATCTCACCTTCGGCCGCCGCTCGTTCGACAATGTGAGCGGATCGTTGGGCGCGTTCGTGCGGCCGGCGGAAGGCTGGTTCGTCGGCGCAACCCTTGCGCACACGGAGCGGGCGCCGACGGCGATCGAGCTGTTCTCGGACGGGCCGCACCTCGCCACGGCGAATTATGAAATTGGCGATCCCGATCTTGGCCAGGAGACCGCCCTCTCTATCGAAGCTTCGCTCCGCTATGACAACGGCCCGGTGCGCTTCGAGATCAATCTCTATCGTATTGGCTTCAGCGATTATGTCGCTCTGGTCGAGCGCGGCGATGTGTTCTGGGTCGATGAGCTGACCGACACGAGCGGTTTTGCGCCCGACGCAGGCGATCCCGGCATTCCCGCGGGCGCAGACATCCTGCCCGTGTTCAGCTTCGTGCAGCAGGATGCGACGTTCAGCGGCGGCGAAGTTTCAGCGGCGGCGCAGCTGTTCGAGATTGGCGGCTTCGCGGTCAGCGCCAACGTGGCGTACGACCTCGTGCGCGCAGAGTTCGACGGCGGCGGACATCCGCCGCGCATTCCGCCCAGCACACTGACGCTCGGGCTCGAAGCGGAAAGCGAGAACTGGACCGGGCGGATTGAAGCCGTGGACACCGCCGACCAGGACCGGCTCGCGCCATTCGAGACGGCCACCGACGGCTACACCTTCTTCAATGCCGGGCTTGCCTGGCGTCCGGGCGGCGAAAGCGGGCCGTGGACGCTGCGCATCGACGGGCGCAATCTCACCGACGAACTCGGCCGCGTGCACAGCTCGTTCTTGAAGGACGATCTGCCGCTGCCAGGCCGAAATGTGCGCTTCACCGTGTTGACGAGCTTCTGAATCGCGCGCGCTAACTCAATTGCTCGGCGGCGCAAAAACCGCGAGCGGCGCGGCCATATCGGATTGGCCCTCTTCGGCGAGCAAACCGAGGCTGGCGAGCAAAGTCGGCGCGACTTGCCCGAGAGTGGCGCAATTTTCCATATTATACGCGCCGGCGCCGGCAATGCCTGGGCCTCGCGCGGCGATGAAGACAGCGTCAGAGCCCTCCCGCCGCAGGCCCGGCACGATGATTCCGCGCCAACGACCGCTACCGTGGCCGCGCCAGCGATTGCGTTCCGATACGCCGCGTCCGTGGTCGGTCGTCACAATTAAAGTGGTGTGGCCGGCCGTACGCGGGTCGCTCTCGATGCTGGCCCACAGCGCTTGCAGGAACGCGTCCGCCTCTGTGATGGCGTTGAGATACGCCTCATACGCGCCCGCGTGTGCGTAGCTGTCGGGATCGCCGAAGGCGATCCACGTTACGCGCGGGGGATTGGCGTAGGCCTCCCGCACCGCGCCCATCACATGGTCGTCATAGGGTTGATCTTGCGTCGGCGGCAAAAACACCGGGATGCTGCTGCGGGCGCTGTTGACGATAGCGGGTGTCGCGTCCCACGCCGCGAATACGCGAACTTGGTTCGCGAAATCCGGGCGCCGCGCCAAGCGCTCCAGCACGGTGACATCGTCGTTCGGGACGGCTTCGTTGTAACGTACGCGTGGGTTCGGACGCCCGGCGAGAATCTCGGCGTAGCCTGGGTAGGAGAACCAAAAATCGTTGGCGACGCGCGCGCAAGAGCCCGCATCGCGATTGCCGATCAGAGCGCCGTGTTCGGCAAAGCTAAGCAAAAAAGGCGCGAGCGCGGCCGGGCGCGCTGGCGTGTCCACATAACGGGCGCGATACGCTTCATCGACGACAAGCGCCGGATCGGCGCCGCGAAACAGGTCTTCCCAACGCACGCCATCGATAGTGACGAGAACGACGTGCGGTTGGGGCGTTTGCGCCGATGCCGCCATCGGCACAAGGCCCGCGCTCACGGCAAGCGCCGCGAGAGCTGTGAGAATTCTGCGCATTGCGTTTCCCCGCTCAGTCGTTACTCGACCCTCACGTCCGTAATCTTGCTTTCGTAAGGGACGCTATCCTCAAGCGCGACATTGAAGCATCGTCGGCGTGGCGGAGCTAGGTGAGTTTTGAGATTTGTAATCTCGTTGTTCGCCGGGGTGAGGCGCACGCGGCCGCGCCGGCGCGAGCCGATTGACAAGATCTGCGCTGGAGGCCGCCCGGTTAGACGTCCCACTTCCCGCTTTTTTCTTTATGCGGTAATGTGCCGCCGCAGGAGGGGCCAATGATATCAGCACGCATGTTGATCGGCAGCGGCATCACCGCGCTACTAACGGGTGCGATTGGGTTCGCGTCAGCGTCGTACCTGCAGCAGCAAGCTAGCGCGCAACGCATCGCTGAGCTTGAGCAGCAACGCGCCTTCGACGAGCGCGCCGACCACCAGGAGCGCGCACATGCCCTCTACGGCATGTGGACCACGGAGCCGATGATTACGCATGTCAATCGGGCACGCGCCTTCCTCGACCGTCATCCCGAGCTTGGCTATGAAGCTCTTACAACTCAGGAGGATGCGACCAGCGAGGAGATTGCCGCGCTCGATCACGTGCTGCGCTTTTGGGGTCGCGTAGAAGACTACAGTGCGGCTGAGGCGCTAGACATAAATATGGCAGCACGCTTGCTCGGGCCGGACGCTGGCGGCTGGCTCCCCTACATCGAAACGCTCAGGGTTGGGCTCAGCGACGATCCCCAATTTGGCAAAGTCATTTACGCCGATCGCGGCGCGCGGCGCCTGGCGATTCTCCGCCGCGACCAACTGGCGCGTTCTCGCAGGCTACCGGGGTCGGGCGAAGCGCGCCCGCCGCACGTCGACCCGCGCCTTCCGGACTGACCCTAAAGCATCGCCGGGATCACACGGTCCGGCGGCTTGTGTCCGTCGGCGAAGGTCTTGATGTTGATGATGACCTTTTCGCCCATGTCGATGCGGCCTTCGATGGTGCCGGAGCCCATGTGCGGCAGCAGCACGACGCTCGCCAGCTTCTTCAGCTTCGGATTGATCGCCGGCTCGTGCTCGAACACGTCGAGCCCGGCGCCGGCGAGTTCGCCCTTCTCCAACATGCGCGCGAGCGCGGCTTCATCGATCACTTCGCCGCGCGCTGTGTTGACGATGTAAGCGTGCGGCTTCAGCAGCGCTAAGCGGCGGGCGCTGAGCAAGTGATACGTGGCCGGCGTGTGCGGGCAGTTCACCGACACAATATCCATCCGCGACAGCATCTGATCGAGGCTGTCCCAGTACGTCGCCTCAAGCTCGGCCTCGATATGCGGCGCGACTTTGCGGCGGTTGTGATAGTGGATCTGCAGGCCGAACGCCTTGGCGCGGCGCGCGACGGCCTGGCCGATGCGGCCCATCCCGATAATGCCGAGGCGCTTGCCCCAGATGCGCCGGCCCATCATCCAGGTCGGCGACCATCCGGTGAATTTATCGGCTTCAACGATCTTCACGCCCTCAATCAGGCGGCGCGGCACGGCGAGGATCAGCGCCATGGTCATGTCGGCGGTGTCTTCGGTCAAAACGCCTGGCGTGTTGGTGACGGTGATGCCGCGCTGGACGGCGGTGGCCACATCGATGTTGTCCACCCCTGCCCCGAACTGAGCGATCAGGCGGAGCTGTTCGCCGGCGCGCGAAAGCACGCGGCTGTCGATGCGGTCGGTGACGGTGGGCACCAGCACGTCGGCGCGCTGCACGGCGGCGGCGAGCTCGTCGGCGCTAAACGCTTTATCTTCGACATTGAGCTCCGCGTCGAAGAGTTCGCGGAGGCGCGTCTCCACGGCATCGGGGAGACGGCGGGTGACGACAACTTTGAGCTTCTTCGATGGCATTCAACTTCCATAAACCACGCTGGCCTGCGCTCCAAGGTTCGCCTTAGCGGCAAAGCGATGGCCGTCGCGTTAAGCCCAATTTCACGGCGCGCCGGCATGATGCAGGCCGCCTTCCCGCCAGAGGAAGGGCTCCAAACTCAAAGGTTGGGTCATGCACCGTGGGATATTCGCCGCCTTGGCTGCGGCCGCCATGCTCATTCCGCTCGGCGCCGCTCTGGCCGATACGCCCGTTGCCGGCCCCGATTCCAACCTGCCTGTTCCCCGGTTCGTCAGCCTGAAGGCCCCCGGCGCCAATGGCCGGCACGGGCCGGGCCTCGAGCACCGGGTGGACTGGATCTATGAACGCGCCGGCCTGCCGCTGCAGGTCACGGGCGAAAGCGGCCCCTGGCGCCGGGTGCGCGATCCCGATGGCGCTGAAGTCTGGATGCACGCCCAGAATCTTGAGCAGCGGCGCACGATCTACGTGAGCGAGGCGACGGCTTTGCGCCGGACGGCGCACGAGAGCAGCCAAGTGGTCGCCTATTTGTCGCCGGGCGTTGTGGCGTCAGTGACGGGCTGCAGTGGCGAGTGGCGGCGCGTAGCTGTCGGCGGCCGCGTCGGCTGGGCCACAAACGAGGCGCTCTGGGGCGGCGACTGTGCTGGGCTTTGAGCCTAAGCTGGCGGCTCAAACTCCACGCGCTCGTAAATCTCGTCGCTGCAAGGTCGCGCATGGCCTGCGTCTTGTCGCAGGAATTCGGCCGCTGTCATATGCCCGTGCGGCGGTGCGCAACGAACGACATTCTGCTTATCTATCACCGCCTTGGCGTTGGGAAAACGCGGCCGCCCGCCCGCCTTACCTTGCCCCTCTGCGCCGGGCCCTGTAAGCCGGTCAGGATTTCTCCTTGTATTTGCAGAGACAAAAATGGCGATCAGCCAGGCCAATCGGCCTTCCTCCCTTTCTTATGACGACCTGATCGCCTCGGGCGAAGGCCGGTTGTCCGGCCCCGGCAACGCGCAGCTGCCGCTGCCGCCTATGCTGATGTTCGACCGCATCACAAGCATCACCAAGGATGGCGGCCCGCACGACAAAGGGCAGGTGATCGCCGAGTACGACATCAATCCCGAGCGCTGGTTCTTTGAGTGCCACTTCCGCGGCGACCCGGTGATGCCGGGCTGCCTCGGGCTCGACGCCATGTGGCAGCTGGTTGGCTTCTTCATGTGCTGGGCGGGTTCGCCCGGACGTGGGCGCGCGCTTGGCGTGGGCGAAGTGCAGTTCCGCGGCCAGATCACGCCGAAGACCAAGCTCGTGACCTACGAGATCGACATGAAGCGCGTGATCCAGCGCTCGCTGCACATGGGCATAGGCGATGGCGTCGTCAAAGCTGACGGCGTGACTATCTATACCGCCAAGGATCTGAAGGTCGGCCTGTTCTCGCCTGAGCAGCTCGAAACGCAACTGAAGTAGGAGCGCCCATGCGTCGTGTCGTCGTCACCGGGATGGGGATCGTATCGTCCATCGGCAAGGACGCGCCGGAGGTGCTGGAAAGTCTGCGCAACGCAAAAAGCGGTATCGTCGCAGCGCCCGAATACGCCGAACGCGGCATGCGCTGCCAAGTCCACGGCGAGCCGCAGGTGAAGCCCGAGGACGTCGTCGATAAGCGCGTGATGCGTTTCATGGGCGAAGGTTCAGGCTGGAACTACATCGCCATGCAACAGGCGATCGCCGACGCTGGGCTGCAGCAGAGCGAGATCTCCAACGAGCGCACAGGCATTATCATGGGCTCCGGCGGCCCCTCCGCGCGCGCGATCGTCGCCGCGGCGGACACCGCGCGGGAAAAGGGCGCCAAGCGCGTCGGGCCTTTTGCTGTGCCAAAAGCGATGAGTTCGACGGCAAGCGCAACGCTCGCGACGCCGTTCGAAATTCGCGGCGTGAATTATTCGATCAGCTCGGCCTGCGCCACCAGCGCGCACTGCATTGGCAATTCCTACGAACACATCCGGGACGGCCGCCAAGACATCATGTTTGCCGGCGGCTCGGAAGAACTCGATTGGACGCTCTCGGTGCTGTTCGATGCCATGGGCGCGATGAGCTCGAAATATAACGACACGCCGGAGAGGGCCTCGCGCGCTTACGACAAGAACCGCGACGGTTTCGTGATCGCCGGCGGCGCCGGCGTCCTGGTGTTGGAAGAATATCAGCGCGCCCGAAAGCGCGGCGCGAAGATTTACGCGGAAATCGCAGGCTACGGCGCCAATAGCGACGGCCACGACATGGTGGCGCCTTCAGGCGAAGGCGCTGCGCGCTGTATGCAGATGGCGCTCAAATACGTTGATCGCCCCGTCGATTATCTCAATCCCCACGGCACCTCGACACCGGTTGGCGATTTGAAGGAAATGGAAGCGGTGCGCGCAGTGTTCGGTTCGAAGCCGCCGCTGATTTCGAGCACCAAGTCCCTCACCGGCCATTCGCTCGGCGCGGCGGGCGTGCAGGAAGCAATCTATTCGATCTTGATGCTGAACAACGGCTTTGCCTGCGAAAGCGCTCACATCGAAGAGCTCGATCCGGCGTTCGAGGACTTGCCCATCCTGCGTGAACGGGTCGATCGCGAACTGGATTGCGTCCTCTCGAACTCATTCGGCTTCGGCGGCACCAATGCGACGCTCGCATTCACCCGCGTTGCGGCCTGACCGTTCCTAGTTCAGCAAGCCGACCGCGCGCTGGGGCCGAGCCGCCGGCTTAAACTCCACCTGCACCGCGGCCTTGATCAATTGGCTGAGGCTCTCATTGCCGGTCAGCTGTGCGGCGACGTCCGGTGCGAACCAGGAGCGCCTGCGCTTGTTGCGCTCCGGCCAGTCGGCCAATACGCGCTCGACGTGCAACGCATAGGCAGTCACCTCGAAATAGAGCCGCCCTTGCTTGGTCTGTTTGAAATACTCGAAGGCCCCGAGCGAATATTGCTCGACCTCACCGGTTACGCCCGCCTCCTCGTAGGCCTCACGGGCCGCGCACTCGGCAGCGAGGCAATCCATCAGCGCCCAGCCCTTCGGCACGATCCACTGACTGCGTCCGCGTGAGGTGATCAACAGCACCTCCGGGGCGCCATCGGACCAACGCAGCGGAATTGCCGCGACTTGCGAGTTCGTGGTGCGAAGGGACGCGTGCGGGGCGCCGGTTACTGCAAAATCAAGGGCCATTGCGCGGAACAACGCGCGGCGTCGGAAGATGTTTCGAGTGATGTGCAGCAGCTTGTCGCTTCGTTCGCTACCTTAAAATGACGAACGCCGGCTCTTATCGAGCCGGCGTTCTCCCGAGCGATGCCTTGAGACGAGGGGTTAATTCGCCGCGGTATCGCTGGTTTCTCTTGCCGCTTACTGGGCTGTGTCTGTCGCGCCGTCGATAGTGTCGGCCGTATTGTCGGCGATGGTCGCGGTTTGCTGTTCGACCTGGGCGGTGACTTGATCGGCTTCCCGGCCCGCTTGCTGGAAAGACCCTTGGGTGTAGACAAAAGCAAGCAGCGCCCCGGCGATGAGCACAACGCCGAGCAAAATCCCGACGCCGAAACCCGACTTTTTCTTCGGGTGGTCGATGATGACCTTCGTGTCCGTCACCCGCCCGTGTTCGTCCCGCTTGACTTGGGTTTCGCGGATTTCGGCCATTACGTACTCCTGAGGGGTAAATCTTCGAAGTCGAAACGCGAGCCGCCGCGCGCAGTTCCGCTTGACCGCAGCACTTCAAGGCTTTCTAGGTGCGACAAATTTCGAGGGAGCAGGACATGGCCGAGGAGTGGGTTTTCCCCAAAGGCGAACTGATGCGCGGCAAGCGCGGGCTCATCATGGGCGTCGCCAACGACAAGTCGATCGCCTGGGGGATCGCCTCCCAATTGGCTGCGCAGGGCGCTGAGATCGCCTTCACCTACCAGGGCGAGGCGCTGGAAAAGCGCGTGCGGCCGCTGGTGGAGTCGATCGGCGCCAAGATCATGCTGGAATGCGACGCCACCAATGACGCCCAGCTCGACGCGGCGTTCGCGGAACTCGAAAAGCAATGGGGCGGCCTCGACTTCCTGGTCCACTCGATCGCCTTCTCCGACAAGAACGAGCTCAAGGGCTCCTTCGTCGAGAACACGTCGCGCGAGAATTTCCTGCGCTCAATGGACATATCGGCGTTCTCGTTTGTCGCAGCGGGTAAGCGCGCGTCGAAGCTGATGAAGCGCAATGGCTCAATGATCACGATGACCTATCTGGGCGCCGAGCGCGTGCTGCCGAGCTACAACGTTATGGGCGTTGCGAAGGCGGCGCTGGAAGCATCGATGCGCTACATGGCGCGCGATTTGGGGCCGAGCGGAATCCGCGTCAACGCGATCAGCGCCGGCGCCATGCGCACGCTGGCGATCGCCGGTATCCAAGGCGGACGCGGCCTCATCGCGACAGGCCGCGAATGGTCGGTGATGAAGGAGGACACCAGCATGGAAGGCATCGCCGGGTGCGCGCTGTGGCTGCTGAGCGATCTCGGCCGCTCAACCACCGGCGAAGTGGTGCATGTGGATGCGGGCTTCCATATTGTCGGCGTGCCGGATACGGGCGGCGAGTAAGGTGATGGGATTCCGCGCGCTGCTCGCCGCGTGCGCGCTGTCATTGTGCGCGTGCGCGACGAATCCTGCGAACCTCAACATAACGCCGCAGAGCGATCGCGGCTTGATCGTGCTGGTGGCGCTGCCGTCGCCCGAGGCGTACACGCTCGATCTGCTGCGCTACGACGAAGAGCGCGGCAGATTGGACGCCAACACGTTCGGCGGCATTCACACGTTCATGGTCGAGCCCACTGCGGCGCCGGGCTATCTGCTGCAAGAAGCGCGGCCAGGGCGCTATTTGCTGACAAATGTCGGCGTGCAGGGTTATTGGGCGGTGTGTTTCAGCGAGCAGACCATCGCGTTCGATCTCGCGCCGGGCGACGTCGTGTTTCTCGGCGACTTCAATCCGGCGCCGCACATTCGCCAGCTGCATCAAATCGCGCGCGATACGGGGCAGACTGCAACGCGCGGCGGCGCGGTGCATTTCTTCGACGACATCGAGCCACCGCGTCTGCGCGAGCCAACGGAGGAAGGCCGCGCGGCTCTTGAGGCGTTCCTGCGCCGGACAGCGCCCGGCGTGACAGCGCCGGTGCGATCAGCCACGCTTGAACCGGCGCGCTTCGGCATTGGCCACGACATTGTCGGCCAGCAGCGCATTTGCGGCGGCTATTACGAACGGCCGGCGCAGTGAGCCTTGCGGCAAACGCCAAGCGCATTGTCGCCGTCGCCATCGGGCTGACAGGCGCGCTCAATGGCGTATTCATGCTCAGCAATGGCGCGCTTTGGTATGACAGCGTGCCAGGGCTGGCGCATACGGGGCCGTTCAATCCGCACTTCGTCGCCGACATTGGCGCGGCGTATCTGGTGGCGAGCCTGGCGCTGCTCGCGCGCGCGTGGCGGCCGCGCTACTGGCCGGCGGCGGTGGCGGGCGCGGCGTTTATGGTGGCGCATGCGCTGATCCATGTCGCCGACATAGCGTTGGAGCGCACCGGCGATGTGAGCGTGGATGTGTTCCTCGTCATCGCGCCGGCCGCCATTGCCGCGTGGGCGGCGTTTCCGGAAAAAGCCGAACGTTAATCCTGCGGACGCTCAATGGCGTTGTCGATCTCGATTCCAATCTCGTCGGCCAGGCCGTCTTGCGCTTCAGGTGTTCGCTCGGCCGCTTCGGGCCGCACTTCGCCGTGCACAAGCGGGCGCTTGTCGGGCGTGCGCAGCGACCCCTCCTCGCGACCGGTTTCGTTGTGCTCCGCCATTCTCGCCTCCTTCGCGAGAGGCACAACCAAGAGCGGCGCGGCGCGTTCCGGCGTGCGCTGAACTCAAGGCTCGATTTGAGCTTCGATCAGGATTTGGCGCGCCGCTTCGAGTTCGTCATCGATCACCAGCAGACGCCATCCGCCCGTGACGCCAGCGTCGATCTGGCCCGCGACCAGGCCCTGTTCGGGCATAACAACGCCGACGCCCTCCGCTTCGAGCAGAGACTTCGCCACCAACGCTTCGGGCAGCGACGTGAATTTCGCCAGCACAACCACCATTGGGGCAGCGTAGCGGCTCGCAGAGGCGTGGAAACCGCTTTGTTCAGCCTGTGCGACGAGCGCGCGCCTCGAACCACGCCTGCACTAGACCCAACACGACGACCAGGCCGCTAAACACCGCCAGAATTCCGAAGGCAAAGCGGCCTTCCGCTTCCGCAACAGAACCCTGTTGCGACATGCCGAGAGCGGAGGACGAACCTGTAAACTCGCGCGGGCCATCGCCGAACGCCACCCAAGCGGCGATCGCACCGACCGCCGCCACTGCGAGCATGGCCACGAAGCGCCAAGCCAACGGCAGGCTCGACGATGGTTCGGTTTTCGCTGTCGCAACGAGCAACAGCAGTCCGGCGCAGCACAGAAAGACAAAGCCCGCCAGCGCAACCACCCAAAGCGGCGCTTGCAATTGCTCGAGCGGCACAGCGACGACGCCGAGGCCCGCGAGCACCAGCACAGATCCGAGCAGCGCGAACAAAGCGGCGCCGAGTAACAATTGAATACGCGGAACCATTGTGAATTGCTCCGTTGTGCAGTGTACGCGATCCGCCCGCGCGGCAAAGCCGCTCCATAAACAAAAAGCCCGCCTCTTGCGAAGCGGGCTTTCTGTTTCGCGTAATCGCTTGGGGTTAGTCGCCCGAGCTTTCGCGGCGCGGACGGTCGCGGCCGCCACCGCTGCTGCG
>JACMMP010000157.1 GCA_014378995.1 Hyphomonadaceae bacterium | reverse complement strand
TCAGCGCCGGTTTCCCGCTGCTGACGACGAAGAAGGTGCACCTGAAGAGCATCATCCTCGAACTGCTCTGGTTTTTGCGCGGCGACTCGAACGTGCGCTGGCTGCAAGAACAGGGCGTCACGATCTGGGATGAGTGGGCCAACGAGCAGGGCGAACTCGGGCCCGTCTACGGCAAGCAATGGCGCTCGTGGGAAACCAAGGACGGCCGCGTCATCGATCAGATCGCCAACGTCGTCGCGGCGATTAAGGCCAACCCGAATTCTCGCCGCCACATCGTCTCAGCGTGGAATCCCGCCGAAGTCGATCAAATGGCGCTGCCGCCGTGCCATTGCCTGTTCCAGTTCTTCGTCGCTGACGGGAAACTCAGCTGCCAACTCTACCAACGCAGCGCCGACGTTTTCCTCGGCGTCCCGTTTAATATCGCGTCCTATGCTTTGCTGACGCAAATGATGGCGCAAGTGACCGGGCTTCAACCGGGCGAATTCGTCCACACCTTCGGCGACGCGCACCTCTATCACAACCACTTCGACCAAGCCCGCACCCAACTGGCGCGCACCCCATATGCACCGCCGACGATGGTGATCAATCTGGAGCGAAAGGATATCTTCGCGTTCGAGTATGGGGATTTCAAACTGGGGGGCTATCAGGCGCATCCGGGGATAAAGGCGCCCATTGCGGTTTAGGTCTGCTTTTCGCCGAAGACAGACGCTCACGACTCGTGGAGCCAGCGATCATAGCGAGGCCCGGACGGAAACAACGTCGGCCAGAACCACCAGAGAATAAGCCCTGTTACCAAAGCGATTGCCAAGAACCATACGATCCAACGTCGGCTTTTGGGTTGCATCCTAACCTCGCGCGCGGCCCTCACATGAATAGTCCGAGCGTCTGCATAGGGCCAGAAGCCGACTCTGCAAGAATCGTCATTCCGGGGCTCGCGGCTTGCCCGCCGTAGTTTTGGCGAAGGCGGGAGCGAGAACCCGAACCTAGAGGCCGCCGCTCTGTTGTTTGCCCCTGGCTTCCGGATCGCGCCTGCGGCGCGTCCGGAATGACGAGGGTAGTGCGAGCACGATCACAAAGAAAAGCAGCACGCAACTTCGAACCCTCTCCCCCGAGAGCGGAGAGGGCAGGGTGAGGGGGTGGCGCGGCGCCTGAAGATTGTCGCGCAACAAATGCAAGCACCGGCGCTCCACCCTCACCCCAACCCTCTCCCTCCCAAAAGAGGGAGAGCGAGCGTATGAGACCCCATGATCCCCCGCGAACTCCTAGGCACAGCCCGCATCCCCGACGGCGATGAGCTTCAGCTCTTTCGCCACGACGGCGATTTCGTGATCCTGCTTGGGCGCAATGAGCTGATGAACAGCCGCATGAGCGGCTCCGAGGAAGCGCTGGCGACGATGACGTGCGAGCGCATGCGCAACGAAGCGCCGCATCTGCTGATCGGCGGTTACGGCATGGGCTTCACGCTCCGCGCCGCGCTCGCAACGCTCGGGCAGGGCGCGCGCGTCACCGTCGCCGAACTGGTGCCGGAAATCATCGACTGGGCGCGCGGCCCGATGGCGGCGCTCACCGCCGGCTGTCTCGACGATCCGCGCGTCGATCTCGTCACGGGCGACGTTGCAACACTCATCGCCAAGGGGCGGGGCCGTTACCACGCGATTCTGCTCGACGTCGATAACGGCCCGGACGGTCTCACCCGCGCCGATAATGACCAGATTTATTCCGGGCACGGCCTCGCGGCGGCAAAAGCTGCACTTAAACCCGGCGGCACACTCGCGATCTGGTCGGCCGCGCCAGATGAACGCTTCGCGCGCCGCCTGAGACACGCCGGATTCAATGTTGAAGAAGTCATCGTGCGCGCGCGCAAAGGCAAGGGCGCGCGGCACGTGATCTGGTTTGCAGCCGCGCCCTAAATCTCAGCCACGTCCGGTACGGCCATCTTCGCTATTTTCAGCACATCCGCACGCGCCGCATCCAACGCCATCGGCGTGTACTTGATCGCGACGCCAACCAATTGCGGCTCAATTTCGCACTTCAGCACCAGCACATCGCCCGCTGCAGCGTTCAGCGCCATGCCTTCGCCGTCGCCCGGCTTTTTGTTGGTGCCGGTATAACCGGCGATCCGATGCGCCCCTGGCGTCAGCAAGATGCGCGTGAAGCGTGGGCTCTTCAGCTGCGCCACCTCGCGCCCATCGATTAGAACGTTGATGCCAACGGCCTTGCCGATGAACTGATTTCGAAACAAATAGAGCGCGGCCCTGTCGGGCGCCGGCGCGAAGGCGAGCGCTTGCGTCCGTTGTTCGGGCGTCGCCTCGGCAACCTTTCGGTTGGTCTTCAAATTACGAAAGACAATGACGCCGCCGATCACGACGCCAATCAGCGCGACGACGAACATGATCTCGGGGCCTAACAGCCATCGCAGCACGAAATAGCCGATGAGGCCGCCAACGATTGCGAGGCCGTAAAGAACAAAATTGCGCGGCATGTCGCATCCTTATGGGTGACGGCGCCCGGCGCCAAGGCTAAACGGGGCGGGTGAAGCCCAAACTTACCTTCGTCGTCGCTGTTGCGAAGAACGGCGTGATCGGCCGCGATGGCGCGCTGCCGTGGCGGCTCAGCTCTGACATGAAGCGCTTCAAGGCCGCGACGATGGGCAAGCCGGTGCTGATGGGGCGGCGGACTTGGGAAAGTTTGCCGAAGCGGCCGCTGCCAGGGCGGCAGAACCTCGTGCTGACGCGCGACGCGAATTATGTCGCGGAGGGCGCCTGGGTCTTCACTGACGTTGCGGCCATGGTCGCGGCCGGCCGCGCGATGGCCGAAGCGGCGGGCGCGGAGGAAGCGTGCGTGATCGGCGGCGCGCAGCTTTACAAAGCGTTGCTGATGCAGGCGGAGCGCATCGTGCTCACCGAAGTCAATCTTGAGCCGGAAGGCGATGCGTTTTTGCAGCTCGATCTTTCCGGCTGGCGTGAAGTCTCGCGCGAAAACGTTGCGGCAGGGCCGAAAGATGACGCGGATTTCGTGGTGCGGGTGCTCGAAAGATAGCGCGAGGTGTCAGGTGTCAGGTATCAGGTGTCAGAAGGCCGCTGACACCCGATACCTGACACCTGAAAGCTGACACCCGATGGATATCGAAATCATCGCCGAGGGCCTAGAATTTCCTGAGGGTCCCATCGTCATGCCGGACGGCAGCGTGATCCTGGTTGAGATCAAGCGGCAGACGTTGACGCGCGTGTGGAAAGGCCGCAGCGAAGTCATCGCCCAGATCGGCGGCGGGCCGAATGGGGCCGCGTTCGGGCCGGATGGGGCGATCTATCTTTGCAACAACGGCGGCTTCGCTTGGCACGACGCCGGCGGGCTCACCATTCCGGGCCACGCGGCGAAGGATTACGAGACCGGGCGCATCGAACGCGTCGATCTCGCCACCGGCAAAGTGGAGCGCGTCTACGAAAGCGTGGGCGGACACAAGCTGCGCGGGCCGAACGACATCGTGTTCGATAAGGCCGGCGCGTTCTGGTTCACCGATCTCGGCAAAAACTATCCGCGCCACAAGGATCGCGGTGGGCTCTATTACGCGAAGGCCGACGGCAAACTGATCAAGGAAGCGGCGTACGGGTTCGTCGGCCTCAACGGCGTTGGACTCTCGCCGGATGAAAACGTGGTCTACGCCGCCGAAACAGAGACTGCGAAGCTCTGGGCGTTCGACATCACCGGCGAAGGCGACGTCGCGCCCGGCATGCTCGGCCTTGCGGGGCGGCAAGTGTGCGCCCAACCGCACCTCGTCTATTTCGACAGCCTCGCCGTGCAGGCCAATGGCGATGTCTGTGTCGCTACGATCTTGAACGGGGGCGTCACCACGATCACGCCGGCGGGCGTCTCCACGCACACGCCGCTGCCCGATCCGCTCGTCACCAACATCGCCTTTGCCGGGGCCGATATGCGCGATGCCTACGTCACGCTCTCCGGCACCGGCAAACTGATCAAAACACGCTGGCCGGAACCTGGGTTGAAACTAAATTTTGCGCCTTACTAATCGTCATCCTGGGCTAGCACTGCGTGCGCCCCAGGATGACGACGCTTCTGACACCCGACACCCGACACCCGACACCGACACCGACACCGACACCGACACCTAAGCGGAGCGCCACATGAGCATCATCGTTCATCACCTCGAAGAAAGCCGGTCGCAGCGTGTGCTGTGGTTGCTGGAAGAACTCGGCCTCGACTACGAGGTGCGCCGCTATGCGCGCAATGCGCAGACGCGGCTCGCGCCGCCGGAGCTGAAGGAAATCCATTCGCTCGGCAAGTCGCCGGTGTTGCAGCATGGCGGGCGCGTGTTTGCCGAGAGCGGCGCGATTATTGAATATTTCGCCGAGTCCGAGGCAGGCGGGAAGCTCGCCGTGGCGCCCGGCGATCCCGCGCGCGCCGACTATCTCTACTGGCTCCACTTCGCCGAAGGCTCGGCCATGCTGTCGCTGCTGCTGAAGCTTTATGTCAGCCTGCTGGGTGAAAACGGCGCGCCGCTGATGCAGATGCGGGTCGAGCCGGAGATCGACAACCATTTCAGCTTCATCAACGCGCACCTGGAAGGCCGCGATTACTTCGCTGCGGATCGCTTCACTGCCGCGGATATCCAGATGAGCTTCGTGCTCGACGCCGGAAACAATCGTGGCGGCTTGGATCGCTACCCGAATTTGACGCGCGTGCGCCGCCTGCAACAGGCGCGCCCGGCCTACCAACGCGCACTGGAGAAGGGCGGGCCTTATAAGATGGGGCAGTAGAGACGTGATCCAGATCGCGTCAGCCTGAGCCTGTGGAGGGCGGACGCGGAGCGCGGGCACTGGACTTTCCCTGCAACGCACTGAATGTCTCCCGCGAACGGAGAACTTATGCGCACTCGCGATTGTAAGATCGTCGCCACCATGGGTCCGGCCAGCGATCCGCCGGAGCGGCTTGCCATGCTGATCGAGGCGGGCGTCGATTGCTTCCGGCTGAATTTCAGTCACGGCGAGCGCGCCGATCACGCGCGCCGGATGAAGGCGATCCGCGCAGCGGAAGAGAAGGCGCAGCGCCCAGTCGCCGTGTTCGCCGACCTGCAGGGGCCGAAGATTCGCGTCGGCTCGTTCGTCGATGGGCAGGTGATGCTGCGGTTCGGCGATGAGGTGACGTTGGAGGCGTCAGATCAGCCCGGTGACGATACGATCATCCGCTTGCCGCATCCCGAATTGGTGGAGTCGCTGGAGAAGGGCGACATTCTAAAGCTCGATGACGGCAAGATGAAGCTCACTGTCACTGGGCGCAATGGCGCGCAGCGGACGGCGCGGGTCGATTTCGGCGGCGTTTTGAAGAACCAGAAGGGCGTCAACGTACCGACGCGCCGCATTCCCATTTCAGCCTTGACGGCGAAAGATCGCGAGGATCTGGCTTACGCGCTCGATCTGAACGTCGATTACATCGCGCTCTCTTTCGTCCAGCACCCGGAAGACGTGCGCGAAGCGCGTGCGCTGATCGGCGATCGCGCCGGCATCATTTCCAAGATCGAAAAGCCGAGCGCGCTCGAGAACATCGATGAGATCGTCGAACTTTCCGACGCGGTGATGGTTGCGCGCGGCGATCTGGGCGTGGAATTGCCGCCCGAGCAGGTGCCGATCGCGCAGCGCAAGATCATCCGCTCGGCGCGCGCCGCGGGCCGCCCGGTCATCGTGGCGACGCATATGCTGGAGAGCATGGTCGAAGCGGCGACGCCCACGCGGGCGGAAGCCTCCGATGTCGCCACCGCAGTCTATCAGGGCGCAGACGCTGTGATGCTGAGCGCGGAAAGCGCAGTCGGGCGCCATCCGCAATCGGCGGTCGCCATCATGGACCGCATCATCCGCGCGGTGGAGGACGATGAGGAATATTGGTCGTCATTGCCGCGCGATATGACCCCGCCGCAGGACACCACGGCCGACGCCATCGCGCTTTCGGCGCGCCATATCGCCGATGTGATCGGCTGCGCCTCCGTCGTCGCGTACACGGCCACGGGATCGACGGCGCTGCGCGTCGCGCGCGAGCGGCCGCGCTGCGGCGTGATCGGGCTGAC
>JACMMP010000156.1 GCA_014378995.1 Hyphomonadaceae bacterium | reverse complement strand
TCCCAAATCGTGACGCCCTGCTCTTGCAGCCAGCGCACGTTCGAGTCGCCGCGCAGGAACCAGAGCAGTTCGAGGATGATGCTTTTGAGGTGCATCTTCTTCGTCGTCAGCAGCGGGAAGCCGGCGCTGAGATCGAAGCGCAGCTGGCGGCCGAACACCCCGCGCGTGCCGGTGCCGGTGCGGTCGCCGCGGTCGATGCCGTTCTTGAGGATGTCGTCCAAGAGGCCGAGATAGGCGATGTCGGCTTGGGACGGGGTCTCAGTGATCTTGGGGGCGGCTTCTGCGCTCATAGCGCCAATATGGGCCGACTCGTTCCGCTCTCCTACGCCGCACGTTTCCCGGCCGGAGCGACGCGCAGAGCCGGGACCTAGGGGCCAAGGGCGCAACTCGTAGCCCCTGGGTCCCGGATCGCACCCCGACTCAAGGCCGGGGCTGCGTCCGGGAGGCGCTGTTCAATGTTGTGCAGCTCGTTTGTCCGTCTTCCCGCACCTGACGGATCAGCGGTCCCGCCAGCCAGGCGGCGCGAGCGTTGACGTTGACGCCCGCCGCCCGGAGCGCGCGGGCCATCCATTGATTGCATACATTGAACAGGTGAAACGAGCCGCGCGTGCGTAGGAACGAGGAGCGGCCCACCACTTTGCCGTCGCTGGTTCGCTCCAGCGCGCCCGCTTCATCCAGAACCAAAGCGCGATCCACATACGCCACGAACCGCGCCGCCCCTTCTCGGCTCACCGCGATCGCCGTGTCGTCGTTGGGGCCGAGATAGACTGACGAGGACGCCGCGTTGTAGGCGACATGCAGCACGCTCGGGCTCGGCGGGATCAGCGCATCGAGGCCCAGCAGCACATCCGTGCCATCGGAATAATAGAAACGCTGATCGCCCCAGCCGATCAGGAAGCTCTCTGCCTCTGGATAGAGCCGCCGCAGGGCATGATCGGCCGGGAAGATCGAAGCCGGCGCTGCGATGTCGCTGTGATAGCCGTTCGAATAGAGGTGCAGTTCAACACAATCGCCCGCGCTCGCCGGCGCAACGTCCGGCGCCGGCAGCGGGACGTAGAGGTAGGTGAGCAAAGCGGCGGCGGCCGCGGCGAAGCCCAGCAAGAGCGGCCGGCGCATGCTCCCTCCCTTCCCAAGCCCGGCGGCGCAGCGCCGCCAGGATCCCCGTCCTTCCAACTAGCCGAGTTTGCCCCTATATTCGACTCGTTCGGGCTTGCCCGGACTATGGCGATAAACGCGCAGAGATAGGCGGATCGGACCCGGGTGCGATGCCCGGCGGCTCCACCAGCCTTCGCTCGCTTCGCGAGCTACGGCTTGGCAAGCCAGCCTTCGCTTCGGCGGTGGACGGCTTGTCTGGGCGAAGCTGCAAAGCAGCGGAGACCGAACCTCATTTGGGTTCGTGTTGAGGGGCCGAAATAGGATCGACGGACGTTGAAGGCTGATGCTTTTGCTCGGGTGGTCCCGTCACAGGCCAAACAGCATAGTTGCAAATGACAACAACGCTGAAGAGTTCGCCCTCGCTGCGTAAGCAGTGCGAGTGATCTCGACCTAAGTCCTAACGAGTAGCATCGTTAGGCGGGGCTCCCCGGCGCCCGGCAACAGAAGCCGGGGACTTTTCTCCCGCAGCGCACCGCCGGCCGCCATTACGCGAAGCTCTCCGGCGGAGAAGTTATCCCCAGTTTTTATCCACAAACGCCACGCGCCCCGATCGCGTGTGCGCGATCACAGAAGAATGCGCGCGGCGCGCGTGTTGGTGCGGCTTTTTCTCTTTCCCGCGCAAACCCTTGGCGAGTTCCGTTGCGAAATGCTCGCGCTTTGCGCGAAGCGGCGTGCGGCGATTTGCATGGCGTACGTGAACTGGCGCCTGCCGCATGCGTTTCGCCTCGTGACGTTGGAAATGTTGATCATTTCGCGCCCTGTGGATGAACAATTGACTGGCCGAAACGAGCCAGTAAGGGTGGCGCCAAGAGCCAAGGAGGGGGCGGCCGTGGCCGACGACCAGATCGGATATGAGAGCTTGATGCAGGACGCGCTTCGCGGCGTCGTCCGCGCAGCGCTTCAGGAAGCGGCGAACCCGCGCGGGCTGCCGGGCAAGCATCATTTCTATATTACGTTTCGCACCCATGCGCCGGGTGTGATCATCCCCGAGCAATTGCGCGCGCGCTATCCCGATGAAATGACGATCGTGCTCGAGCACCAGTTCTGGGATCTCGAAGTCTACGCCGATCGCTTCCGC
Source organism: Hyphomonadaceae bacterium (assembly GCA_014378995.1). Classification (GTDB taxonomy): domain Bacteria; phylum Pseudomonadota; class Alphaproteobacteria; order Caulobacterales; family Aquidulcibacteraceae; genus Vitreimonas. The sequence goes on along the minus strand of JACMMP010000156.1, from coordinate 1,041 downwards.
GTCATTTTAAAATTCTCCGGCCAGCCGCAGCCGATCACCATTCCGCTAAAAGCGATCACGCGCTTCTTCGATCCGAGCGTGAAGTTCGGCCTCCAATTCGAACAGCAGCATCAAGTCGATGAAGCGCGCATGGCGTCCGGCGATGATGCTGGCGGCCCCGCTCCGCGCGAGATTGCAACGGAAGCGCCGCCCGCGCCCAGCAGCGACAATGGCGTGGTCAGCCTGGACGCGTTCCGCAAGAAGTAAGATCTGAACTCGCGGAAGCGGTTGGAATGTCCGGCATGACTTTGCGTCGATGCCGCGGTTGCGCCCTCATGTTGGCTCGCCGCGCTTAACCGCCCGCACCGTGATCCGGTCGCGCTCCCCCGCCACGCGTTCGCACAATAAACGGGCGATCTGGCTGTCGTCGAAGAAGACATGGCCCTTCAGTGCGTCGAGCAAAGCCTTTGCCAAATTGTCCAGGTCGAGCCGCGGGACGTCCCCAACATATTCCATAACCAGCTCCACCTCGAACTCGCCGTAGCGCGGGCGGATGGCGAATTCCTTGCGGAAAAACTCGTACACGAGCGGCTTGTAATAGCGCGCCTGCGTGGTGATGCCGTCGATCGCGATCTCGGCGCCTCCGGCGATCTCGCGCGCGCGCACTTTGCCGCGGCCGGTCCAGGCGCTCACCCAGGCACGCGGTGCGTCGCGCGCATGGCGGTGAGCATGGCGGCGCGGAATTTGCGCCGGCGCTGGATTTCGCCGTCCGGCGCATAATGGAAAATCGGCGCATCAAATCCCGCTGCGGCGAGCGCCGCTTCCGCTGCATCGATGCGGCCCCACAACGTTACGAACACGCATCGCCCCTGGCGCGCCTCTTCGCGAACATCGTCAAGAATAGCGGCGCCATCGGTCAGATCGACAACCAGAGCATCGCTGGACGCGGCGATCAGCTGCAGTGCGAGCTGGCGCCAATGCGGGGCCGCGCGCACCGGCATCGCCTCGCGCGCCGAAAGCGCCGTGGCCAGATTCAGCCGCACACGCCCGCGCATCCGGCGC
>JACMMP010000155.1 GCA_014378995.1 Hyphomonadaceae bacterium | reverse complement strand
GCGGGCGCGCACGCCGCCGCGCGGCCGCCTAGTTTGCGCCACGCGGCAGTGTACCCTGCCGCTCATGGGCGGACTCAGAGACGGCTACATCACGGCGACGGGCGCATTCCTGCCAGGCGCCCCGATCGGCAACGACGAGATGGAAAACCATCTCGGCCGCATCGCCGGGCGCGACAGCCTGTTCGGCAAGAAGGCGCTTCGGTGGAACGGCGTCGAGAGCCGGCACTATGCAATGGCGCCCGATGGCGGCGTCTCGCACTCGAACGCGCAGATGTGCGCGTTGGCGGCGGCTGAGGCGCTGGAGCGCGCGGGGCTCGCGCCGGGCGATCTCGGTATGCTGTCGGCCGCGACCACTCAGGGCGATCTGCTCGCGCCCGGCCACGCCGCGCAAGTTCATGCCGAACTTGGCGGCGGGCCGATGGAGATTGCGAGCTTCCAATCGGTGTGCGGTTCATCTTTGATGGCGGCGAAGGCGGCGTGGCTTTCGGTGCGCTGCGGCGAACACGATGTCGCTGCCGCATGCGCGGGCGAGTTTTCATCGCGCTGGTTCAGGCCAAGCTTCTACGAAGGCACCGCGCTGGTCGACGCCAAGGGCCGCGTGCGCGCGGAGGCGGATTTCCTGCGCTTTACGCTCTCTGACGGCGCTGGCGCGGTCGTCATCGAGCCAAAGCCGCGGCCGGGCGCGCTGAAGATCGATTTCATCGACATCGTCTCGCTCGCCGATCGCTACGATCCCTGCATGTGGGCGGGCGCAACGGTAGATGACCGCACCGATCCGCTGGCGTTCTGGGGCAAGGTTGGCCCGAAGGCGGCGCATGAAGCGGGCGCGATCGCGCTGCTGCAGGATTTCGAATTGCTAAAGCGCGTGATCCGCGCGTGGGTTGGCGTTTATCTGCAGAAGGTGGATCAGGGCCGCATCGTGCCGGCGGAGGTCGATCATTGCCTCGTGCATTATTCGGCGAAATCGCTGCGCGCGGAGATCGTGTCGCTGCTTGAGGATACCGCCGGCATGATCCCGCAGGAGAAATGGTTCTCCGTGCTGCGCGAGAAGGGCAATGTCGGCTCGGCGTCGATTTGGCTGATGCTCGACGGATTGGTGCGCAGCGGGCAAGTGAAACCTGGGCAAAAGATTTTGTGCGTGGTGCCGGAAAGCGGGCGCGCACTGGTCGGCTTCATGATGCTGGAGGCGGTATGAGCGATGTGGCCGATACCCTGCGGCGGCTGACGATCGTCTTCACCGCGTTCGAAGGCCGATTGGAGCAGACGCCTTTGATCCGCAAGCTCACGCGCGGGCGGTTCGAGCTGGCGGATTATCACACGTTCCTGGTGCAGCTGCGCCAGCAGGTGAAGGAAGGCGCGCTCTGGATGTCGCGCGCGGCGTCGAACATTGACGATCAGCATTTGGAGCTGCGCTCGCTGCTGATGCGTCACGCGGTGACGGAGCATCGCGACTTCCGTTTGCTGGAAGCGGATTTTGTCGCGAGCGGTGGTGCGCTGGAGACAATCCAGAACGGCGAGAAAAATGTCGGCTCGGAAGCGCTCTCAGCCTGGATGTATCATCAAGCGTCGCAAGCAAATCCGTTCGGGCTCTTGGGTGCGATGTGGATCATCGAGGGCTTAGGCTCCATCAAGGCGCAGGAATGGGGACGGCGCGTGAAGGAGACTTTGGCGCTGCCGGACGAAGCGGTGCGCTTCCTATTGTATCACGGCGAGAACGACGCCGCGCACATCGAAGAATTCAAGGCGATGCTGGCGATGGTGTTGCCGGACGAGGCGGCGTCGCGGCGCATCGTCCGGACGGCGGAAGTTACGGCGCGGCTCTATGCGCTGCAGATCGAAGAGATGCTGACGTGACGCTCGCCGATCTGCATGCGAGCCATTACGACCCGAAAGATCCTGATCCCTGGTTGGCGCTAGCGCTCGATCAGAGCTTGCCGATTGCGCCGGAGGCCAAGGCGGCTTTGTTGCGCGGCTCGGCGTCGTGGTCGCGGCGCTGGATGTTCAACATCATCCGCCCGTTCGTGTTCGTGTTCTTCCTCCTCGTGAAGCTGCTGCGCGGAATCTCACCGCATCATCCGAACCTCAACGGGCTGCTGCACAAGACCATCCATTGGGGGCTGCGCACATTCGGCTCGCCGGACGCCAATCTGCTCATTCAGCGCCATTTCCATGTAGGCACCGAACTGCTCGGCTTCATCAAGGCCAATGCCGGCCCGGTCGAGGTCGAGACCGTGCCGCTGCGGCCGCGGACGCTGAAGGATTTGGAGGACAACGTTTTCCTGCAACACGACCTCAACGTGTTCAATTTCATTATCCAGCTGAACCGCAGCCTGCGGGCGCAGGGGCGGGACCTGGCCCCGGTTGAGCGGCCCGATTTCTCCATGATCACGGATGGGCCGTTCGACGTCGAACCGACCAAGAAGGGTTTGCTGAATTTCTGCGATGTGCAGACGGCGGTGGAGGTCTACACGCCGCTCTACGCCCTGATGCTGCCGCGGGCGGACTTCATCCGGGCGTCCAATTCGCTGCAGCTGGACGAGCCCGTGGCCATCTATATTGGCAAGATCCTGGGCACGGATTACCACCTCTCCTTCATCAAGAATGGCCATCCGTTGGTGCCGCTTTCGACGATGCAGGCCGGATTCCGGCTGATGATGCACGGCCTTGATTGCGAGGCGCTGCACGGCTGGCTTCGGCTTTTGAAGCGCCGCCAGGCGCAGGGGCTGCCGCTGGACCCCCGAAACCCGACGGCGGAGGCGGGCCGGGGCTAGACTGGCTCCGCTTTGCCGCATCGGTCTGGCTTGACCTGCCGCCCAGCCGCCCGTATTTGTCCGCCCTCATTCGGAACGGCTGTGGCGCTCCCCTTAAGCGCCGCCCCGCCGATTGGCACTGAATTTGGCGCGCCACCTGGCGGTTCCTCAAGGGCCGCTTGGCGCGCTGTTTGAGTTTGAAAGAACGGAACGGAAGAGGCGAATGCCGACGATCAATCAGCTGATCCGCAAGCCACGGTCTCCAAAGCCGACGCGGAATAAGTCGCCGGCGCTCAAGGCGAGCCCGCAGCGCCGCGGCGTCTGCACTCGCGTCTATACGACGACGCCGAAGAAGCCGAACTCCGCCTTGCGCAAGGTCGCCAAGGTGCGCCTCACCACCGGCATCGAAGCCGTGTGCTATATTCCGGGCGAGGGGCACAATCTGCAGGAGCACTCGGTGGTGCTGATCCGCGGCGGCCGCGTGAAGGATTTGCCGGGCGTTCGCTATCACATCCTGCGCGGCGTCTTGGATACGCAAGGCGTTAAAGATCGTAAGAAGCGTCGCTCGCTCTATGGCGCCAAGCGTCCGAAATAAGGAAGAGAAGAGATGTCCCGCCGTCACCGCGCCGAGCCGCGCCAAGTTCTACCCGATCCCGTTTATGGCGATCTCGTTCTGACGAAGTTCATGAACTACGTCATGTACGAAGGTAAGAAGTCCGCTGCCGAGCAAATCGTGTACGGCGCGCTTGAGACCGTCGAAATGAAGGTGAAGCGCCCGTCGATCGAAGCGTTTCACGATGCGTTGCAGAACGTTGCGCCAGCCATCGAAGTGCGCTCGCGCCGCGTCGGCGGCGCCACCTATCAAGTGCCGGTTGAAGTTCGCCCCGAGCGCCGTCAGGCGCTGGCGATCCGTTGGCTCGTGGGCGCAGCCCGCGCGCGCAACGAAAACACGATGGAAGAACGCCTCGCTGGCGAACTCATCGACGCGTCGAACAATCGCGGCAACGCGGTGAAGAAGCGCGAAGACACCCACCGGATGGCCGAAGCCAACCGCGCGTTCTCACACTACCGCTGGTAATCCAAACGGATCGCCGGCGCTTTCGACGCCGGTCTTAGAACCCGGCATCGTTCAGGCGCCGGGTGGTCCAAACACACGGACAGAATAGTCATGCCTCGTCAGTACAAAATCGAAGACTATCGCAACTTCGGCATCATGGCCCACATCGATGCGGGCAAGACGACGACGACTGAGCGGATTCTGTTTTACAGCGGCAAGTCGCACAAGATCGGCGAAGTCCACGATGGCGCGGCCACGATGGACTGGATGGAACAAGAGCAAGAGCGCGGCATCACCATTACATCGGCTGCGACGACGACATTCTGGAACGACAAGCGCCTCAACATCATCGACACGCCCGGCCACGTCGACTTCACCATCGAAGTTGAGCGTTCGCTCCGCGTGCTCGACGGCGCCGTCGTCGTGCTTGATGGCAACCAGGGCGTTGAGCCGCAGACCGAAACCGTTTGGCGCCAAGGCGACAAGTACAAGGTTCCGCGCATCATCTTCGCCAACAAAATGGATAAGACCGGCGCCGATTTCTACATGTGCGTCGACGACATCAAGAAGCGCCTCGGCGCACGGCCGGTGCCGCTGCAACTGCCGATCGGCATCGAGTCTGGCTTCAAGGGCCTCGTCGATCTGGTCGAGATGAACGCGGTCATCTGGAAAGATGAGGCGCTTGGCGCCAAGTTCGACATCGTCGAAATCCCGGACGACCTGAAAGAGAAGGCGACCGAGTATCGCGCCGCTCTGGTGGAAGCCGCCGTGGAAATGGACGACGACGTCATGGCTTCCTACCTTGACGGCAACGAACCGGACGTGCCGACGCTGAAGCGTCTCATCCGTCTCGCCGTGCTGAAGGCCGCCTGGTACCCGATGCTGCTTGGCTCGGCGTTCAAGAACAAGGGCGTGCAGCCGCTGCTCGACGCCGTCGTCGACTATCTGCCGAACCCGCTCGACCGTCCCGCCATCAAAGGCGTCGATATGGACGATCCGGAAAAGGAACTGACGCGTCCGTCGAGCGACAGCGAGCCGCTGGCGCTGCTGGCGTTCAAGATCATGGACGATCCGTTCGTGGGCACGATCACGTTCTGCCGCATCTATTCGGGCGTGCTGAACGCGGGCGATGCGCTGCTGAACTCGACGCGCGACAAGAAAGAACGCGCCGGTCGCATGCTGCTCATGCACGCCAACAACCGCGAAGACATCAAGGAAGCCTTCGCCGGCGACATCGTCGCTTTGGCTGGCCTGAAGGAAGTCCGCACCGGCGATACGCTCTGCGATCCGCAAAAGCCGGTGATCCTGGAGCGGATGGAATTTCCCGAGCCGGTTATTGAAGTGGCCGTTGAGCCGAAGTCGAAGGCCGACCAGGAAAAGCTTGGCGTGGCGCTGGCGAAGCTTGCGAACGAAGATCCGTCCTTCCGTGTTTCAACCGACCAGGAGAGCGGCCAGACCATCCTGAAGGGGATGGGCGAACTTCACCTCGACATCAAAATCGACATTCTGCGCCGCACCTACAAGGTCGAAGCTAATGTCGGCGCGCCGCAGGTGGCGTATCGTGAGAAGCTCGGCCGCGCCGCGACCATCACCTACACGCACAAGAAGCAAACCGGCGGTTCGGGTCAGTTCGCCGAAGTGAAGATCGAGTTCGAGCCGGGCGAGCCGGGTTCGGGCTTCAAGTTCGAGAACAAGATCGTCGGCGGCAACGTCCCGCGCGAATACGTTCCGGGCGTCGAAAAGGGCCTCAACATGGCCAAGGAAAACGGCCTGCTGGCCGGCTTCCCCGTAATCGACGTGACCGCGCGCCTGATCGACGGCAAGTACCACGACGTCGATTCCAACGTCCTGACGTTCCAAATCGCTGCGCAAGCTGCGTTCCGCGAACTGAAGGAAAAGGGCGATCCGCGGCTGCTCGAGCCGGTGATGAAGGTCGAAGTCACCAGCCCAGAAGATTACGTCGGCTCTGTCATTGGCGATTTGAATTCGCGGCGCGGCATGATCCTCGGCCAGGACATGCGCGGCAACGCGACGATCATCAACGCGATGGTGCCGCTGGCGAATATGTTCGGCTACGTCAACACGCTGCGGTCGTTCAGCCAAGGCCGCGCGTCGTACGTGATGGAATTTAGCCATTACGAAGAAGTGCCGCGTGCGGTCAGCCAGGAAGTGCTGGCGAAGCTTCGCGCCTAAGCCTGGCGCACGAGGAGCAGGCTGGACGCCGCCCCTTGGACGCCACAGGTATAGAGAAGGGCCGCTCCCCGGGGCGGCCCTTTTCGTTTGCGGGGCGAGCAGGCTCGCCCATTGCATGCGGCGGATGCGCTGACCTCGCGGCTCGGCTAAGGTCGGGTGAGGAGCTCAATCATGGCCAGACCAGTCGTTGGAAAGTCCTATCTGTTCGTCATCTGCAAATCCTGCAGCAAGCACTTCCGCGTGGTCGACGACCCGGTTTTCGAGGGCAAGCAGGTCGAGATCAAGGGACCGCAGACGCTGAAGTGCCGGGGGTGCGGGGCGGTCGCTGAATACCAGACCGCCGAGATGCAGATTGCATCGATTGAGAAGCGGAAGAAGACGCGCTAAGCGCGTTTCTCATGCCCAATGAAAACGAGCTGGCGAAGATCGTGCAGCGCTTCGGCGCGATGCGCGGTCTGGCGGACCGCGCAAAAGCGGAGAGCCCCAACGACCCGCGCGCGCAGTTCGGCGTCGGTGTGGCGAGCCAGTTGCTGGGCGATTTCGCCGCCGCCGCGGAAGCGTTTGGTCGCGTGAGTGTATTGCAACCCAACAATGCGCCGGTGCTGTTCGAACTCGGGCTGTCGCAAGAATATTGCGGCAAGTTTGACGCGGCCCTCAAAGCATACGAGCGCGCGCTGGCCGCGGCGCCGGATTTCTTCAAGGCGCGCGAAGCGCTGGTGCGGCTGCAGAAGCAGACCCCGGAGCGCAACAGCATCGCGGTGATGGAAGCGCAATTTCCTGGGCCCGATGAGGATGGCTGGCGCACGGCGCATCTAGGGCACGCGCTGGCGAAAACCTACGAAGATTTTGGCGACCTCGAGCAATCGCTCGCCTGGCTGAAGCGCGGCAAGGCGCGGCGCAAGGCCTTCAATCCGTATGACGCAGCGATGGAAGACGCGCTGGCGCAAGCAGCGATCGAGGCGTCGCCGCCTGCGGTCGCAGGCTTTGAAAGCCAGGAGCCGATCTTCGTTTGCGGCTTGCCGCGCTCGGGAACGACTTTGGTGGATCGCATTCTCTCAAGCCATCCGGATGCCGTCTCGCTCGGCGAAATCGGCAATTTCGCGCTGATCAACAAGATGCTTTCGGATTCGCTCACCCGGCCAACGCTCGACGCGGACACGCTTTCGCGTGCGGGCGCGGTGAATTATGCGCGGCTGGGGAAGCTCTATATCGACAGTACGCGCCCGCTCTCGGGCGTTGCGCCGCGTTTCATTGACAAGGCGCCGGGCAATTATCTGTTGGCGTCGATCATTCTGCGCGCGCTGCCGAACGCGCGCGTGATCGTGCTGCGCCGTCACCCGCTCGACAGCGTAGTCTCGAACTACAAGCAGCTTTTCCCGATCGACGATCGCTTCTACCATTACGTGTACGACATCGAAGCCGCGGCGCATAAAGTCGTGCAGTTCGACCGCGTCGCGCGGCACTGGCAAGCAAGCTTGCCGGCCGAGCGCTTCATGCTGCTCCAGTACGAGGATCTGGTGAGCGCGCAGGAGGAAATCACGCGCCGGCTGGTCGCCTTCTGTGGCCTGGAGTGGAACGAGCGTTGCCTTGCCTTCCATCGCAATGCAGCGGGTGTCGGCACGCCGAGCGCCGCGCAGGTGCGGGCGCCGCTCTACAACACGGCGATGGGCCGCTGGAAGAAATACGGAGCGCTGCTGGATCCGGCGCGGCGGGTGTTCGAGCGCGCCGAGATCGAGCTCTAGGCGCATCCAAACGCGACCGCGGTCTCGAGCGCCGCAAAGAAAAGAGCCCCGGCCGTACAGCCGGGGCTCTTCGTTCTTACGGAACGCGTGAGCAGTTTAGAGGATGCCGCCCAGACGGCCGAAACCGCCATTGCGCGACAGGCTTGCGCCCGAACGATCGCGATCGAACAGCGTGCCGCCGAAATTGTAGCGGACGCCGAGCGTGAGGGCGTCGGTTTCGAAGCCGTCATAGTCGGTCGTAGTCCAGCCGCCGTAGAGGCTGACCGGGAAGGTGGCGAACTGATATTCGCCGCCGAGGCCGAACGACGTGAAGGAGTCGGTGCCAGGGTCGATCTCGCCGAAGCCCGCCGTGCCGCCGATCGAGAAATTGTCGGTCACGAAGTGGGTGACGCCCACGTCGAGCGCGGTGAGTGATGCGTCGAGATCTTCGGTGTCCGACCAGCTCAGCGTGCCGTTCAGTGTGGTGCGCTGCATGTAGATCGCGCCTTCGGCGCCCAGCGTATAGTAATCGTATTCAGCGCCGCCGCCGAAATCGGTGTTGCCGAAATTGACGAAGCCGCCGATCAGGTGGCCGCTGTTGCGGACGAATGCGTGGCCGCCGATGTTATACGTGTCGACATCGCCGCCGCCGCTGAAATCGTGCTGGCCGATGACGCCATCGATCTGGAAGCCGACCGTGCCGTCGCCGCCCCAGACGTACGCGCCGCCGAGCGAGGTGGTGTCAGCGTCGCCGCCGTCGAAATCGGTGCTGGTGTAGCCGAGATCGACATAGCCCGATTGCGCCGAAGCGACGCCAGGCGCCACGATAGCCAGCGCCGCAGCGGCGCCGAGCAAATACTTCTTCATGCAGTAAGTCCCCCGTGAAGGTGAGCCGGGAACGGCTACAGCTACTTGATCGCGCTCGCGCGCTTGCAAAAGGGGCGTTCTGCAGAATACCGGCACAGCGCGATCTGTGTGTGTCCGCGGCGACACGCAAACATAAACGAAGTGATAATGCATGCGCCGAAAACATGCCGGCATTAGCGATTCGTTTACGGTCAGCGACGTGAAGCCTTCGCGATGATTGCGTCGTTGCACGCAAAGAAAAAGCGCCCCGGCCGAAGCCGGAGCGCTGAGTCATTTGCGTACGAAAGTGTGCTTTAGAACAGGAAGCCCGAGCCGGTGATGTCGGCTTGGCTTGCGCCGTTGCGATCGCGATCGCGCAGCGTGCCGCCCCAATTGTACCGGACCACGCCAACCAGCGTATCGGACTCGACGTCAGCGTCGTCCAGGTTGACGTGATTCCACGACGCGCCGATCGAGATCGGAATCGCGGCGAACTGATACTCGGTGCCGAGGCCGTAGCTGAACGCGTCATCGTCGCCGGCGCCCGCATCAATCGAGGCGAAGCCGAGGTTGCCTTGGATGCGGAAGTTGTCGTGGACGAAGAAGCGCGCTTGCGTGTTGATGCCGTAGCCGTCGGCGTCAGCATCGTCGTTGTTGGCGTAGAAGAGGGCGCCCGCGAGCGTCCAGTTCGTGTAGAACTTGCTGGCTTCGAGGCCGGCCGTATAGGTTTCGCTATCGTCCGAGCCCGAGATGCCGATGAAGCCGCCGAAGAGGCCCTGGTCGCTCCGGCCATAGACGTGGCCGGTAATGCCATAGCCAGTGTCGGCGTCGTCGCTGTCGGTCAAGGCCGCATCGACTTCGAATACGATTGAGCCCGAACCCGCAAACGCCACGGCGCCTTCGACGCCGTAGAAATCCGCATCGCCGGCGCCGTCGACATCGACATTGCCAAAGGCGGCGCCGACATAACCCGTTTGGGCTGCGGCCACGCCAGGTACGGCTACGGCCAACAAGGCCGCCGCACCCATGATCCAATTACGCATTGGTATTAACCCCTGTAGTGATCACCCATTCTGGGGAGCCAACACATGCGCTGGGCGGCTAGAACCTGCAATTCCACACCCCTCGTTCATTAATCATTAATCTTTGACGATGCGCCGAAGACACAGGGCGTCACCAGAAAACACTAAACAATTTTCGCTTCCGCGGTGAATTCCGCACGCGCGGCGGGCCAAGCGCGGCACGGACTTCTGCGTGGCGGTAACGCACGACGCGAGGGCCGCTTTCGGGGCAAGTGACATCGCGCGCGTGCGCTTTCCGAGCCGTCGAAGGTGGAGGAGAGGTCATGGCCGGACGTTGATGTTGGCCTTGTAAGCCGCGGCAAATCGATTCATTCCTGCCGGCTGAAGACGCGCTTTGCGTCACATGGAGGGTAGGATGCCTGTAGCGATTTCTTGCGTCACCTTGCCGGTAGATGACCTGCAGAAGTCGTTGGCGTTCTATCAGAACGTGATGGGCTTCTCGGCCGACGAGCAAGACGAAGACCACGCCGCGTTCGACGTCGACGGCGTCTATCTGGTGCTGCTCAACCGCTCCGATTTCGGCGTTTATGTCGAGGGCGTCGGCCACCGCCCGGCGGCGCGCGGCAATTCGGAAACGATCCTCAGCTTCTTTGCAGAATCCAGCGGGGAAGTGGATGCGCTGATCGCCAAGGCGAAAGGCGCGGGCGCCACCGTCTCGGACGCCGAGGATGACGAAGGCGTCTATTCCGGCAGCTTCACCGACCCGGACGGCCACGTCTGGGAAGTGCTCTACGACGCGGCTTGAGTGAGGGCGTAGGGAGCAGGGATTAGCAGCGCGCGGCCTCGGGTCGCGCGCGCTTCTGACGCCCGGAGAATGCGCCGCCGGAGGCGCCACGCCCCACTCACCGCCCCGCCGCGGCCCGCTTCCACGTCACTGGCGGCTGACGCCGGCTACCGCGCACGCGAAAGCCCGTTGCGAAGCTGCTGTTCTGGCTCTACAAGTCGCCGCTTCCCACGCAGAATTGTCTCGGGTCAAATTCGCAAGCGCGCGGCGCAACGGCACTTTGCCAGACGCTTGGGGGTTGGACCCTTAAAAAACTGTAGGGAGCCAAGGGCTTAGGAGTTTAGCTCAGCTGGTAGAGCGACGGTCTCCAAAACCGTAGGTCGTGGGTTCGAGTCCCCCAACTCCTGCCATTCCCGCTTGTGGGAGCGGCTGGCCGGCACGATGTGAATGCGCGCGAAGGACGAATTAGAACCGGATGTCGATGGAAACCGCCGATCAAGACTCAGAACCGCGGCGCAAGGGCGGCCCGTTCCGCTTTTTCGGCGAAGTGCGCGCCGAGGGGCGCAAGGTCACATGGGCCACGCGCCAAGAAGTGACGGTCTCGACCATCATGGTGCTGATCTTCGCCGTGATGGCGGCGATCTTCTTCTTTCTCGTGGACTCGATCCTGCGCATCGGCATTCAGCTCCTTTTGAATAATATCGGTTGATGGTCATGGTCCAAGCGCAAGAACAAGAAGTCGCTCCGCGCCCGAGTTCGGGTCGCGCGCGCTGGTACATCGTCCACGCTTATTCGAATTTCGAGCAGAAGGTCGCCGAAGCGATCCGCGACCAAGCCGGGCGTCAAGGTCTCGAGGAGCAATTCGAAGACATTCAGGTGCCGACCGAAGAGGTCACGGAGATCGTGCGCGGCACGAAGAAAGTGCGCCAGCATCGCCACTTCCCCGGCTACGTGCTGGTGAAGATGGAAATGACCGACGAGGCCTACCACCTGGTCAAGAACACACCGAAAGTGACGGGCTTTCTCGGCACGCAAAATAAGCCCCAGGCGGTGAGCGACAAGGAAGTCGAGCGCATTCTCGGCCGCGTCGCCGAAGTGGGCGCGCAAAAGCCGCGCAACCTTATTCACTACGAAACCGGCGAGCGCGTGCGCGTCTCCGACGGCCCGTTTCAAAGCTTTGAGGGCGTGGTGTCTGAAGTGGACGAAGAGCGCGGCCGCCTCAAAGTGGCGGTTATGATCTTCGGCCGCGAAACCCCCGTCGATCTCGAATACGCCCAGGTCGAAAAGCTGCGCTAGTCGCCGCAGCCACGTTCTCCGCGCATCACCGGAACGCCCTAGTCCATCAGGACGTAGCGGATCGGCACGCGCACGCGCGAGCCGATGACGGCGCGCGGTTCTTCTTCGACGCGGCGCACAACGTAAAGACGCGAGAGACGCAGCGCGGCCTCCCCGAATCCCTGATCCTGCGGCGTTTCGGTTTCGAGGGCGCAGTCGAGCTTGCGCTCGTCCGTAATTGTGCAAAGGAGCGTGACATAGCCCTCAAGACCGTTTGCCAACGCACTGACAGGGTAGGTTTCGCGAAAATCGGCCGCACTCGGTTGTTGCTCCGCCCACGGGACGGATTGCACGTATTGCGCGGCGGCTGGCGGCGCCGCCAAGACGAGCAAAACGGCCGCAAAGGCGCGCAGTATCACGGCCTCACCAGCAGCGCCGCCAGATCGGCGCTGACGTCGGTTTCGGAGTCGGTGAAAACATAGGCCTGCGCCAGCAGCGCTGCGTAGAGCATGAACGCACGCTTGCGCGCTTCGGATTTTGCGAGGCCCATCTCGGTGAACAGCTTGGCGTAATAGGTGAGGCGCACGTGATCGATGTGCTTCACCGCTTTGGCCGCGTTGGTGTCGTGGCCCGCCCAAAGACGGATGGCCAACTCGATGGCGGCGGCGCGTTTGGCGCGCGGCGTTGAATTGGGCAGCGCCAGCGTTTGTTTCAGCCGTTCGTCAGGCGCGCACGATTGGCTCTCGATGCGCGAGCCAATCCGGTAACTCTGCTGTTTGCGCCACTCCTTGAGAATGGCTGTGTGCAGCGTTTCACGGTCCTTGAAGTGCCAATAGAAGCTGCCGCGCGTGACGCCGAGGCGCTTGGCGAGCGGCTCGATGCGCACCGCGTCGATGCCGCCTTCGGCTAGCACATCGAATGCCCCCTCGACCCAAGCGGTCGCATCGAGGGTGGTGGCGGGCGTTGTGTCGGCGCGGCGGGGACGGGATGAGGCCATGCTGATTGTGTAACCGTGACTACTAAGACCGCAAATGATGCATGCGCGCAACACCCGCGCATTGTGGTTAAGCGCGCGCCCAGTTCGCCTTTGTCAAAACTGTGACGGCGTGCCTATAACAACATACACTTGTGTATGGTGGCAAAAAAGACCGCCGCGCAAGAAGCGAAAAAAATATTCCGCGGGAGGGAATGTAATGAGCAAATTGGGCGGGGGCGCGCGGAGCGCGTCTGGGCTGCGGCTAACGACTGCACTGTCACTGGTTTTAGGGGCCGCTGCGGCGGCGACGCCGGCGATGGCGCAATCGACCGATGTCGCATCGGAAGAAATCGTCGTCACCGCGCTGAAGCATGGCGAACGCAACGTCCAGGACGTGCCGGTGGCGGTGACCGCGTTCGGCGCCGATCAACTCGACGCGCTGAATTTCAACGATCTGCAGAGCCTCACCTACACGATCCCGAACGTGCAGCTGGAAGATATCGGCACCAGTCCGGGCGTCGCAAACTTCGGCATCCGCGGCCTGGGCATCAACAGCTCGATCCCCTCCGTGGACCCCACGGTCGGCGTCTTCATCGACGGGATGTATATCGGCATCAATTCCGGCGTGTTGACGGACAATTTCGATCTCGCCGGGATTGAAGTCCTACGCGGCCCGCAAGGCATTCTGTTCGGCCGCAACGTGACGGGCGGCGCCATTGTCATGCGCACACGCGCGCCGACCGACGAGCTCGAGGTTCGCGGCCGCGTGGCGGTGGAAACCGGTCTCAACTATTTCGCCGATCTTTCTGTCTCCGGCCCGATCGCACCCGGCATCCTCAGCGGCAAGATCGCCGCTTATTGGAACGAGGATGAAGGCTGGCATGAGAACGATTTCGACGGCTCGCAGCACGGCGCGAGCGAGCAGAACATTGTGCGTGCTGCACTCCGCCTGACGCCTTCGAACGATTTCGAGATGATCTTGCGGGCCGAACAGGGCGAAGCCAATGGCGACGGTCCCGCCGCGCAAAACCATGCGCTCTATTCACGCGATTCGTTCGACTTCGCGATCAACAATCGCGGCTTCTTCGATGGATCGTGGGAGCAGGCGATCCTCGAAACCAATTGGGATGTCGGCTTCGGCGACGGCACCATTACGAACATCTATGGTTGGCGCGATTATCAAGGCCGCTCCGGCAGCGACATCGACGCGTTCACCATCAGCGCCTTCCACGCGCGCGCGCGGATCGAGCAGGATCAGTGGAGCAACGAGCTTCGCTACGCCGGCACTTTCGGCCCGGTCGACCTCATTCTCGGCCACTACATGTTCGAGCAGAACCTGCTCTACATCGAAGAACGCGCGCTCCCAGCACTCGGCGTGCCATTGCGGGTCGGCGGCGGACAGGGCGAGTTCTCCACCTGGGGCGCGTTCGTAAATGCGGATTGGCACCTAAGCGAAGAACTCACGCTGAATCTCGGCGTGCGTTACACGCACGAAGAGAAGGAAGCGCGCGTTTCGCGTATCCGCCGTGCTATCGACAACCTCGACGGGGCGGTGGTTGTGCCGGGTGAAGGTGTAATCGGCGGCAGCATCGATGCCGGGACGCTCAACTTCTCCGACACGCCGTTCGATCTTTCGTGGAACGACACCTCGCCCCGCATCGGTATTCAATGGCAGCCGACGCCGGACACGAACCTTTACGCTTTCGCGGCGCGCGGCTTCCGCAGCGGCGGCGTGAACTTCCGTGTCACTACCTTTGGCATTCCGCCGTGCCCCGCCGTGCCGATCTGCACGCCCGGCGGCACGCCGCAACCGCCGACGTCGTTCGATTCGGAGCAGCAGACATCTTACGAAGTGGGCTGGAAACAAGATTTCCTAGACGGCCGCGGCCGCTTCAACCTCGCGATCTTCCACAACGAGATCGAAGGCATGCAGCGGGAGACGAACTTCCCGGGACCGTCTGGCGTGCAGCAAGTGATCGTCAACGCCGGCGACGCCACCATTCAGGGCGCCGAAATCGAAATGCGCTTCAACGTCACCGAGAACTTCCTGGTGCAGTTGCAGGCGGGCTATACAGATGGCGAGTACAACACGCTGACCAGCGATCTCGATGGCTTGCCTGCCGCGCCGTCTCTGCCGGCGGTCACCCCCGCCGACTTTGCGCTAGAAATCCCGCGCCTCGCGCCGTGGACGTACGGCGTCAGCTTCCTGCACGATCTGGAGATGGGCTTCGGCACGCTGTCGAGCCGCCTCAGCTACAATCACCGCGACGCTAACTTCTACACCGACAACAACCGCGGCAGGCTGAACGAGGCCGACATCTTCGACGCCAACTTCACCTTCCGTCCCACCGACGGCCCGTGGGCGCTTTCGGTGTACGGCAACAACCTGACCGACGAAGTGACGTTCGGCGGCGACACGCAATTGCCCGACATCGCGCAATTCGGCGGCGACGGCGCAGGCCCGCGCCCGCCGCCAACCTTCTCACCGCTGAACAAGGGCCAGGTTATCGGCGTGGAATTTAGCTTCGACTTCTGATCCCTCGACAAGCGTAGTATCTCAACGGCCGCAACTTAGGTTGCGGCCGTTTTATTGTCTGAACACTGCTCGCTCGCGGATGGCGCGAATACCATTCCGCTGCGGCCAGTCAGCGTCTACATGCTCGGGCGAAAGCGGGGAAACGAGTTGCGTCCATTCCGGTTGGCTATCGCTGCATTCGCGCTCTGCGCTTCGGTCGCGCATGCGCAAGAGGCGGACGAGATCGTCGTCACCGCGGACAAACGCGGCGAGGCGCGCGCCCAGGATTTGCCGATTACGCTGAATGCGTTCGGGGCCGAGCAATTGCGCGCACTCAACTTGGAAGATCTGCAGAGCCTCAGCTATGCGATCCCGAACGTTCAGTTCGAGGATGTCGGCACGGCGCGCGGCGTGGCGAATTATTCGATCCGCGGCGTCGGCGTGAATTCGTCGATCGCCTCGGTCGATCCCGCCGTGGGGCTCTTCATTGACGGCATGTATGTGGGTGTGAATGCGGGCGCGCTCACCGATCTCTTCGATGTCGAAGCGGTCGAAGTGCTGCGCGGCCCGCAAGGGGCGCTCTATGGGCGCAACGTGACCGGCGGGGCGGTGCTGGTGCGTACGCGTGCGCCAGCCGATGTGTTCGAGGCGCAAGGACGCGCGGCCGTCGAGACCGGGGCCAATTTCATCACCGAAGCTGCGATTTCGGGGCCGCTGGCGGAAGGCGTGCTGTCTGCGCGGCTCGCGCTTTACCGGGCTGAGGACGATGGCTGGCTCGAAAACGATTTCGACGGCTCAAGCTTTGGGCGCAACGAGACGAGCATCTATCGCGCAGCGTTGCGGTTTACGCCGTCGGCTTCGTTCGAGGCGCTGCTCCGCGTCGAGCAGGGCGCGGTGGATGGGGATGGCCCCGCGGGGCAGAACCACGCGCTCCACGCGCGCGACAGTTTCAATTTCGCCATCGACAATCGGGGCTATGCGGCTACCGATTGGGAGCAGGCCATTCTGGAAATGAATTGGCGCGTCGCCTTCGGCGACGGCGTCGTCACCAGCATCAGCGCTTGGCGCAGCGTCGAAGTGCCGTGGGCGGCGGATATCGATTCAACGCCGAACTTCGTCTTCCATACCCGCGTGTTGAACGCGCACGAACAGCGTAGCCAGGAGCTGCGCTATGCCGGCGGGTTCGGCGCGTTCGATGTCACGGCCGGTCTCTACTATCTGGATCAAGATTTGCTATATATCGACGAGCGCAATTTCTCGCCGACGTTTCGCCGCGTTGGCGGCGGACAGGGCGAATTCACCAGCTGGGCGGCGTTCGCCAGTGCGGACTGGCGCTTGCGCGAAACGCTGACGTTAAGCTTCGGCGCGCGCTACACTCGCGAAGAAAAAGAGTCCCGCATTTCCCGCGTACGGCGAGCGATCGACGATCTTGACGGTCCTGGCGTGCTCGTGCCTGGCGAGGGCGTCGCCGGCGGCGATATAGATGCGCGGACGCTCGCCTTCTCCGATGCGCCCTTCTTGCAGGACGGGGACGATCTTTCGCCGCGCGTGGGGCTGCAATGGCGCCCGAGCGCGGAGACCAACATCTATGCTTCCTGGTCGCGGGCGTTCCGCGGCGGCGGCGCCAATTTCCGCACGGCTTCGCTCGGGCTGGCGCCGCGCGCCTACGACCCGGAAGAGCAATCGACGTTCGAGATCGGCTGGAAGCAAGACTTGGCGCAAGGACGCGCGCGCCTTAACGCGGCGCTGTTTCACAACACCATTGAAAACATGCAGCGCGAAACCAATCAGGCGGACTCGATCTCGGGCGTGCAGCAGATCGTGCTGAACGCGGGCGATGCAACGATCTGGGGTGGCGAGATCGAGGCGCGGTTCGATGTGACCGATGCGCTGACGATAGCGGCGCATGCTGGCTATGTCGAAGGGGAGTACGACACCATCACCGAGGATCTGAACGGCGATCTCCTCATCAACGCTGCGGATTATGCGCTGGAAATTCCGCGCCTCGCGCCGTGGACGTATGGCGCGAGCTTGAATTACGCCGCGCCGTTTGCCGGCGGCGAGTTGAGTGCGCGGATTAGCTACAATCATCGCGATGCAGCGTTCTACAACGACAACAATCTGGGGCGCTTGGCTGAAGCGGATATGATCGGCGCAAACTTAAGCTTTGCGCCGGCGGACGGGCGCTGGCGCGTTTCGCTCTACGGCGAGAACTTGCTCGATGAAGCCACCTGGGGCGGCGACACCGTGCTGCCATCGACGGCGGCGTTTGGCTTTACGCCAGGCGGTGAGCGGCCAACGTTCTCGCCGCTGAACAAGGGCCGTGTGCTCGGGATCGAATTGCGCGCGATGTACTAAAGCCGGCGCGATGCTAAGCTTCGCTTGTGTTCGAACACTTCATCATTGCGCAGGCGCCGCTATACCCGCAGGTGCTGGCGGAGCTGCGCGCGGGGCGAAAGCGCAGCCACTGGATGTGGTTCATCTTTCCGCAATTGCGGGCGCTCGGGCGCAGCCCAACGGCGCAACGGTTTGGTCTTGAGGGCGCCGTAGAGGCGCGCGCGTACGCGGCGCATCCTGTGCTGGGCGCGCGGCTGCGAGAGTGTGTGGCGCTGGCGAAGGCTATCGAAGGCAGAAGCGCGAACGAGGTGTTCGGCTCTCCTGACGATCTAAAGTTTCGCTCCTGTGCGACGCTGTTTCTCGCAGCGACGGGGGAGCAGCTTTTCCAGGATGCGCTGGACAAATATTATGGCGGCGTCGAAGACCCGCTGACGCTCGAAGCGCTCGGGCGCTGATCGCGCGGAGCACGCCTTTGCCTTTGCCCCATCTTCTGCTCGCGGTTGCCGTGATGGCCGTGTGGGGGACGAACTTCGTCGTCATCGCCTTTGCATTGGAGCATCTGCCGCCGCTGCTGCTGGCGGCGCTCAGGTTTGCGCTTGTGTTCGTGCCAATGGCGCTGTTCGTGAAGCGGCCGAAAGTGCGGTTGAGCAATCTCGCCGCGTACGGCCTGCTGATCGGGGCTGGGCAGTTTGGGCTGCTGTTTCTGGCCATGAAAAATGACATCACGCCAGGGCTCGCCTCGCTCGTGGTGCAGTCGCAAATCTTCTTCACCATTGCACTTTCGATGGGCGCTAGCGGTGAGCGTGTGCAGACGTATCAATGGATCGCGCTGGCGCTCGCCACATCCGGCATTGTGCTGATCTTCGTGAACAGCGAAGGCGGCACGACACCGCTCGGCCTCGCGCTCGTGCTGGGCGCCGCGCTCTGCTGGGCGCTCGGCAACATCACCGCGCGTAAGGCAGGCGGCGTGCCGATGTTGCCTTACGTCGTTTGGTCGAGCATCTTCGCCGTGCCGCCTCTCGCGCTGCTGGCGTTCGTGTTCGAAGGCTGGCCGGCGATCGAGCAAGGCTTGCGCAGTGCCGATGCTGCGTCATGGGCAGCGGTGCTGTGGCAATCGGTCGGCAACACTATGTTCGGTTACACTGCTTGGCAGTGGCTGTTGACCAAGCACCCCGCCGTTGTGGTGACGCCGATGGCGCTGCTGGTGCCGATCTTCGGCATGAGCGCGTCCGCGATCGTGCTGAGCGAGCCGATGCCGGCGTGGAAGCTCTTGGCGGCGGGGCTGGTGCTGGCGGGACTGGCGCTGAACCTGGCGTGGCCGCTAGTCCGACGTCGATCCGCCATTCGAGTCGAAGGTGACCGATAACAAGATCGGGCGACCGACTACCGAGGCCCCATCGCGCCTGACGGACTCCATCCGGTAAAGCCGGGCCACACGATCCGCCGCGGCTTGCAAGGTGCGGCTGCTCTCTTGCGGCCGCACCACTGTGCAATCATCGAGGCCGCCGTCAGATTGAACGACGCAGCGCATCTGCATCTCGACGCGCCCGCTGAGCGGGCCGGGGCGGCGGAAATACGCGGCTTGTATTTGCACCGCCGTCGGGCGGCGCGCCCAGTCAACACTGCGCGTATCGATTGGACCGGGCGGCGGCGGCGCAGCGGCGACGACATCTTCGCGCACGTAGCCGATAAGTCCGCCCGGGATCGCTACGCGGTACCAATCGTGGCCCGCCATCTCGGCCCGACCGGTTACAGTAAGCCGTGCGCCGGGTTCAAGCCGCGTCAGCAAACGTCCGTCGCGTTGCGGCGTGGCGCGGATGTTGGCGCCGTCTTCGCCCGCGAAAAGTGGGCTTGGAGGTGTGTAGTTGGAAATTGCCGGTGAGGACGATGTCGCCACCACGAGCGGTTGCGCGACCTCGGCGACGTCAGCACGGACAAATCCAGCGCGGCCGTCGCGAAGGCGCACGCGGTACCAGTCCTGTCCTGCAACTTCGACGCGGCCATTCACGCTGAGCGGCGTGTCCGGGTCAAGCTCGACGAGAACGTCAGCCTCGCGGCTCGGGGCCTCGCGCACGTACACGCCGTTTTGCCCCGCAAGCAGTGGTTCTGGCGGAACGAAATTCGCGACCTGCAAGCGTGCAGGCGGAGCAGGCGGGGTTACGCTGAGTACGTCGTCGCGCACAAAGCCGCTGCGCCCGTCTTCTAGCGTGACAGCATGCCAACGACGTCCATCCTGTGGCGTTGGACAGCCCGACGTGGTGACGCTGACGCCGGCCGGCAGACGCTCGATTGCCGCTGAACTCCGGTTTGGCGCAGCGCGAACATTGGCGCCGTCGCCCCCGGCGAAGAACATTTGCGGGTCGCACGTCTCCGACGACGTTGACTGAGCGGACTCCGCCTGCGGCGCGAACATGCCGCCCACTGCCCCGCTTACGCCCTCCGCGTTGCGCGTGATCCACCCGTGGCCCCGGTCTAAGATCGCAAATCGGTCACGGCCCCATTGCGTGAATGTCAGCGCGCTCGCGGCAAGCACGCAAACCGCAGCGCCGATGGCGACGCCAGCGCCGATTTCCTTCCAAGGGATGCTTGTGTCGCCTCGCCGCCAGCGCTGCCCTGTATCGTAATCGTCATCGTCCCATCCGCGCTTGCTGTCGGAGGCGCCCCCGCGTAAAGTCGTGGCGAATGCCGATGGTTGTACTGAGGGCGACGGCGGCGGTGTGGGCGGTGGCGCGGCCTCGCGCTTCTTAAGGGCGACGACAGCACTTTCAGCGCGGTGCACGCGCGCTTCCGACGCGGCCAATTTTTCCCGTAACGCCTCCGCTGTCGCGCCGTTCGTTTCCGCTGCAGCCGCGCGTTGGCGAAGTTCGTCGCGTTCCTTGATGGCGTTCTTTTCTTCGCGCGTCGCTGCTTCGATCTGCTTTTTGAAATTCTGGTTTTGAGCGCGTAGGGCAACGATCTCTTCGTCCTTCGCGCGCGCCTGTCCTTTGCGATTATGTTCCGCTTTGTCGCAGGCCTCGAGATAGTCGCGCACTTCCGCCACGTTGTCCGCGATTCCATAGTCGGGACGGGCGAGAATTTCGTGCGCCCTTTGCAGCCGATCGGCTTGGTGCATGAGCCAGGTTTCTGTGCAGCCTTTCAGGCGCCA
This sequence comes from Hyphomonadaceae bacterium, assembly GCA_014378995.1. Taxonomy (GTDB): domain Bacteria; phylum Pseudomonadota; class Alphaproteobacteria; order Caulobacterales; family Aquidulcibacteraceae; genus Vitreimonas. The sequence goes on along the minus strand of JACMMP010000155.1, from coordinate 1,800 downwards.
GTCGCGCGCGGCCCGGCGTAGCCGTTCAAGGTCGTGCAGATCGTCGCGATCCTCTTCGATCCAGGCGGCAAGTTCTGTCCACTGACGCAGAATGGCTTCGTGCGCCACCTCTATGATTTCCTCGTCTCGGCCGCCGAGCATGCGGCGGTCGGAGAACAAGAGCCGCTGGGCAATGAAACGATCGGCGAGGGCCTGCTCTTTGCGCGGCCATCCGGTTTTCCGCGCCGTGAGCCGCTTGACGCCTTCCTCGTCGACTTTCACGAGTCGAGGCACGAACAAAGAGCGCGCCACCTTGAGATCCTCTTCGGTGGGTTCGTCGCCGAGAACGGCCGTGACCGCCATCTTTATCGCGCCCGAGAGGCCGCCGAATTCGTCGGTGTATTCTTCGAGAGTGAGGTTGCCGTCTTGCCCGCAATAGGTGTGCAAACGCTCAAGTGTAAAGCCGAGCAGCGGCAGCGCGTCGGCGCCCTGTAGGTCCGCTATGAGTTTGTCGGAAAGCTCTGGTTGAATATAGATCGCTGGCTTTGCAAGCGCGGCCGGGCCTTCAATGATCTCGCGGAAAGAGGTGATCGCCGGCAAGCTGTAGGTATCTTGCGGCGTCCTTGCGAATGCGGGTTCGTTCTGGAGGCCCGGATAGGAATCTGTGCGGATGGTGAACAGCGCGATGACGTTGGGATCACGTTCCAACACTTCACCAAGGATGGCGCAGAACCGCTCTTTCTCGCTGTTTTGGACGCCGAACAATTCCTCGCCCTGGTCTATTGGAATAACGATCGTGGGCGGCTTTTGATTGTGCACGCGTCCCGAGGCGCGCGTCGCTTGCTTGATGCGCTCTAGCGCACGCAGACGAAGCGCTTGAAATCCAGATAGAACGTCAGCAGCGGTGAAATTGGGCGGAATTTCGCGGCCTAGCATTGCCTTGAGGCTTGCTGCGAGCCCGTAAGAACTGGTGACCGCCGCGCGCTCAGGCCTTATCGCCGGCAAAGCCAGAAAGTTTTGCCTGTCCTGGTTCAGCCGGGCGATCAATCCTGCGCGCAGGAACGATGATTTGCCTGCGCCTGATGCGCCGAGGACGACGAGGATGCGGTGGCTGGAGCCGTTTCGCATCTGGCGAAGCTTGTCCAAGCCCTGATTGATCGCGGCTGTGCGGCCAAAGAAGATCGCGGCGTCTTGCACGTCGAGCGCCTGCAAGCCGCGATAGACGGCGCGATCAGGATCATCCCTCGGCGGCCATGGGAAACTTCCCGGCGCGGCGCCGGCGGCAAAAAGCGCGTCGCGCAAGGCTGCAAGGCCTGCTTCCTCAACTCGCGGGTCCGAAATATCGATGTATTGAGCATCAGTCAGAAAGTCGGGCAGCGCGCCGCGGAGCGGCCGAACGAGAAGCGTAATGATCCGCTTTCCCTTGGTCTCCGCGACCGTGAACTCGCGAACGCATTGCGGTCCTTTGTAGTCATCCGACAGCAACGCCAGCAGAACTTCACATTCGTCGAGCGCTTGATCGATACGCGGTCGCCACTCTTCGCCCGACGGTATGTCGCCTGAGAAGAAAATCTGATCGCGCGTCCAGGCCTCGTGTGTCGTGAGCCATTCGAGCAGCCGGCGCGCGGTTGTCTGATCGACGTTCGAATGGCTTATAAAAAGGACGCTCATCTATTCCCTACCCGAGGGTCAATTAAGCAGCCCTACACCCCTAAGGCGAGCGGTAACGAACGCTACAGTTGGCGGTCCCGCACAACTGGTCTGCGTCGTGGGCGCCGGCCGACAGCCGCACGACGGCGCCAAGTCCCGGCGTCGCCCAAT
>JACMMP010000154.1 GCA_014378995.1 Hyphomonadaceae bacterium | reverse complement strand
GAGCCGGGCGCGCCGCGCGAGTAGCATCCGGCCGTGGAGTTGGCCCCCGGCACCCAGGTCGGACCGTACCGCGTCGACGCGCTGATCGCGCGCGGCGGCGGCGGCGCGCAAGTTTTGCTGACACGCGCCGCGGCGCTGGCCAAACTCGGGCGCAAGAAGGAGGCCGACGCCGCCTACGCCGAGGCGCAGCAACGCTGGCCGAACGATCCGCGCGTCAAAGCGCGGCAGCACTAGCGGAAACTTCGTCCCAGGAAACCTGGCCGCAATGGAGAAGGCCAAGCTCGGCTGGACAGACAGCACGCGGCGTTCGAAAACATACGCGGTTCGTCGGTGCGTGGGGTAGCGAATGAGAGCGCTGGTTGCGTTGACCTTGGTGTTTGCTGTGTCGTGCTCGGATTCAGCACCGGCCGAGCCCGTTGACGCGGTCTCCCGGCCAGCCTTGGATTGGACGGACCCTAGCGGTCGCTACGGTGCAAACTTCGAGCGCTTTGGTTGGCGCTTGCGCCCCGATCATCGCGCGACGAGCATCGTTGAACTGGTGCCCGAGCGCGCCTGGAGGAATGAAGCTTACTGCGCTCTCTGGGAGGGTCAGCGCATTCTGGCTCCAATTCCGCAGGCGGAAGCCAACGCCGCGATGGAACGTCATACTCGCGAAAGTGCAATTTCGGCCAACAATACCCGAATGGACGATTTGGAGTTTTGGCATGGCGCCGTTGACGGCATTAGCACAGTGGAAATGCGGTTTCGCACTGATGCGATGTTTCAGCGTTGGCGCATGTTTCGTCTCTCGACGCCGACAGGCGTGATACTGATCCACTTTGTTTGCGGCGCGCGTCGCCCGACGACACCTGAGCAACAAAGTCAGCTCGACGCAATTGTCGATACCCTGCGATTCCTCCCGGAGCCCCCATGAAAAACATCATCGCCGCACTTGAAGCTAAGCGCGAGGCTGCCCGCGCCGGTGGGGGCGAGAAGCGCATGGCGAGCCAGCACGCCAAGGGCAAGCTCACCGCGCGCGAACGCATTGAACTTCTGCTCGACGAAGGCTCGTTCGAGGAGTTCGACATGTTCGTCGAACACCGCAGCCACGAATTCGGCATGGAGAAAACCAAAATCCCGGGCGACGGCGTCGTCACCGGCTGGGGCACGATCAATGGCCGCCTCACTTACGTCTTCTCCAAGGACTTCACCGTGTTCGGCGGCTCGCTCTCGGGCGCGCACGCGGCCAAAATCTGCAAAGTGCAGGACATGGCGATGAAGAACGGGGCGCCGATCGTCGGTATTTTCGACGCCGGCGGCGCGCGCATTCAGGAGGGCGTGGAATCGCTCGCGGGTTATGCCGATATTTTCCAGCGCAACATTCTGGCCAGCGGCGTCATCCCGCAAATCAGCGTCATCATGGGGCCGTGCGCGGGCGGCGATGTTTACTCCCCGGCGATGACCGACTTCATCTTCATGGTGAAGGACACGAGCTACATGTTCGTCACCGGGCCCGACGTGGTGAAAACCGTCACCAACGAAGTGGTGACGGCCGAAGAGCTGGGCGGCGCGCGTGTGCATGCGGCGAAATCGGGCGTTGCCGATGGCGCCTACGAAAACGACTTCGAGACGCTGACGCAGATGCGCCGCCTGATCGATTTTTTGCCGCTCTCCAACCGCGAAAAGCCGCCCATGCGTCCGCACTTCGATGACGTCACGCGTGAGGAAACTTCGCTGGACCGCCTCATCCCCGACAATCCGAACAAGCCCTATGACATGAAAGAGCTGATCGAGAAGGTCGCCGACGAAGGCGATTTCTTCGAGATCGGCGCCGATTTCGGCAAGAACATCCTGACCGGCTTCGTTCGCCTTGATGGCAGCACGGTTGGCATTGTCGCCAACCAACCCATGGTGCTCGCGGGCGTCTTGGACATCGACGCCTCCCGCAAAGCCGCGCGCTTCGTGCGCTTTTGCGATGCGTTCAACATCCCGATCGTGACGTTTGTGGATGTGCCGGGCTTCCTGCCGGGCACCAAGCAGGAGCTGGGCGGGCTCATCAAACACGGCGCCAAGCTCTTGTTCGCCTACGGCGAAGCGACGGTGCCGAAAGTGACCGTGATTACGCGCAAAGCCTATGGCGGCGCCTATGACGTGATGAGTTCAAAGCATCTGCGCGGCGACGTGAACTACGCTTGGCCCTCAGCCGAGATCGCGGTGATGGGCGCCAAGGGCGCCGTCGAGATCATTTTCCGCGCCGACATCGGCGATCCCGAAAAAATCGCCGCCCGCACCAAGGAATATTCCGACCGCTTCGCCAACCCCTTCGTCGCCGCCAGCATGGGCTACGTCGACGACGTCATCATGCCGCGCGAAACGCGCAAACGCATCCTCCGGGCGCTGGGGACGCTGAAGAACAAGAAGTTGGAGAACCCCTGGAAGAAGCACGACAATATTCCGTTGTGAAGTGAGATTACAATCAGATCAGGTCGCGAAAAACTGACGTTTTCCTTGTCGACTGCGCTTTGCGCGAACGCTTGAGTGAGAACTTCTTTGAAGCGCGCTCATCGGCTGAGCGTACCAAAGCGGAAGTTAGTTCGAACATCTCTACTGAAGTGCCACCACTGATCTTGATTACGCTGCCAGCAGTGTCGGTGTGGCCCACCACCGTCGCCGCTTGCTTGGTAATGACCCCGCTATTGTGCACGAGACAGTTGCGCAGGGTGACCGCGCGCTCAAGTTTCAGAATGTCTTCATCTTGAAGAATAAGACGAAAGCCGTGGAGGCGTTCCACTGTCTCAATGCGCTTTCTCAAGGATAGATATGAGAGTTCTTGGACTCGTTTGCCAGCAACGGATACAATGAGGTCCTCGACTGAAGCGTGACTAAGCGCGTCCTCTGTCGTGATAGTGGCTGCGCTCCTTAGTGCGCTCGGATTCTTTAGGAAAATGGAGAATAGCAGATCCGAGAAGTAGGACTCGAAAGCATCCAAGAATGAGATGACAATCAGCTCTTCTAAGACCGGCACTCGCTTGTCGAAGGCAGATACAAAACCGGCGTCACGAGATTCCACGATGCGACGGTTACGTTCAGCGGCATCTTCGTTCCCCAACACCTTGTGAGCGTTAATCATTGCTTCAGCTAAGCGGAGGGAGCCTTCTTCCGTTTCTCGGATGATGCGCACCATAAAGGACAGGGCGTCGAAGACCCGGCCCGCGCGGAATCGATAAGCGTGATACGCTTCGGTAACGAGAGGCGCCTTCTGGTTCGCCTTCGTTGTAGTCGTGTCTGGCATGTGTCGGGACAGGATTCTGTGTTGGCCTGCGAAAACCCTGAGCACTCTGACATTAGACCGCACCAAGCGCTAGGTTGCGCGATGGAGGGGCCAGGGACTGGAACGAGTGACACGCACCACTTGGACACGAAGGGTGGCAAGCGCTCAATTGCTCACCGCACGCCGATTCTTCTTCCACACAGGCCCCGTGAACTTCGATGAACCGTATGCCGGCTGGAAAGCAGGCGGTCCTCGGATGTGCCCTTATCCCGCGACGAGCCGCGCGACTTCTGCGATGGGGCGCGTCGCGCGAAGCAGAGCGGGCGCGTACGATGCGGCGATGCGCTTTCTCCTTGCAGCCATCGCGCTTGCTGCGCTCGCCGCCTGCGAGCGGGCGCCGGCGTCCACAGCCGTCGCCAGCGAGGGTGCGCGCGTCGGCGGCCATTACAATGCGGCGTCGAACACGGCGCGCGGGGTCACCGGCGATGTCAGCATCGAACGCGGCGGCTTGCTGTTTGCCTCCGGAATCGTGCTGTTCACACGCACGCTCGATCCGCGCAGCGGCGCCGACGTCATCTCGAGCGACGGCGATTCATTCGCCGCGGCAGCGCTCGGCCCCGGCGATCTCGACATCGAACTTAGGCGCGTGACTGAACAGACTGTGCCGCCTGGCCGCGTCGGTCTCTGCGGCGGCGCCGATGTCGCGTACGTGGCGCTGGCTTACGACCAACACACGCACGCCATGACCTTGCTCGCCTTCACCGGCGTCGAAGCGCCGGGGCCGCGTGCAACCCAGAGCCGCGTCTGCGCCAGCTTCGGCTATGCCGCGCCCGACGGCGCGCGGACGCGCGAAGGCGTGGTGCTTTAATCCGGTTTGCCGACCGGCTTGATCGGCTCGCCCAATTCGTAGAATTCGGCGCCCTTATCGGTCTGCATGATCAAATAGCGCTTGTCGTGTTCGGGATAGGTGACGACGTCGATCGGCTTGTCTTCGCCGCCCATCAGATAGACGCACTCTTCCTCGAACGTATTGCGCAGCACGTGCGGCACGGCGGGGGTTGCAAAGCCCATGAAATCGCCGGGGCCGACTTCCGCCGACTTGCCGTCGATCTCGGCGATGGCGCGGCCGGAGAGGATGTAGATCCATTCCTCCTCCAGCATGTGCGCATGATAGGCGAAGCTGTCCTTATCCGGCGGCAGGCGCACCAAGCTGACATGCGCGCGGCTCATGCCCGCCAGGCGCGAAAGGCCCGCCGCGCGAAACAGCGAGTTCGGATTGAGCTTCTGTGTGAACGGGCGCATCGCCGGCGCGATCTCGGCCGCGCGCCATAGCGCCTTCTTGGACTCAGCCATGCCTCACCTCTGCGCCACCATAGAGCGCCGAGCGGAGGCAAACTAGAACTCGACCGGCTCGAACGTGCGCCACTCGCCGCCGAGCAGAAGCTCGAGCGGGCGGAAGTGCGCTTTGTAGTCCATCTTGTCAGAGCCAGGGATCCAGTAGCCGAGATAGAGATGGCCAAAGCCCGCCGCGCGCGCCTGCTGAATATGATCGAGAATGGTGTAGACGCCGAGGCTGCGGCGCGGCTCGTCCGGATCGAAGAACGAATAGACCATGGAGAGCCCGTCGCCGAGCGCATCGATCAGCGCCGCGCCGGCGAGTTCGCCGCGCTTTGAGCCGTCGCTATACCGATACTCGACGATATGGGTGTGGACCGCGCTCTCCTCGACCATGGCGACATAATCGCCAAACGTCATATCGGCCATGCCGCCTTCGGCGTGGCGCGAGTTCAGGTAGCGGCGCAGGAGCCGAAACTGGTCATCGGTGGCGCGGGCCGGGCGCAGCGCCCGGGTGAGATCTGCGTTCTTGGCCAAAATCTTGCGCCAGCGGCGCGTGAACTCGAACCGCTCCACCGGCACGCGTGCGGAGATGCAGGCGTCGCAGCCCTCGCACGATGGCCGGTACGCGATGTTCTGAGAGCGGCGGAAGCCGGCATTGGTCAGCGCGTCGTGCAGCGGACCAGCGTCGAAACCATCGAGCGCAGTGAACACCTTCCGCTCTCGCTTTCCCGCCAGATAGGGGCACGGGGAAGGGGCGGTCAGAAAGAACCTGAGGTTCTTGGTCGGAAACGGTTTGGTCACGCGGTTCTCATCGTCGGCGAACCCTCGGTTCCGTCAAGATAGCGCGCGCATTGCGCGCTGTTAGACTTAACAAACGCTTTCGTGCTCCCCGCGCCAATCTAAAAAACTGGCCAGAGTTTGCATTTAATTCTCCGGGCTGGGGAAAAGCTGTTATCGTCCAGCACGTAACGCCGTGCGGACTGGGGGAGTCGTTCGGCCCGAACAAGGGAGAGCGCTTATGGCGCAACCTGTGACGGCCATCCTCTCGCGTCAGAGCGAGCTGGCCGACAAGGCGTGGCAAGTCACGCGGGATATGAACGAGGCCAACCTCTTGGTAGGCAAAGTCATGTCGCGCGCGCTGGACCAATTTAGCGACGGCGCCGCCGAGATCGATGTCGCGCAAGAGATGCGGCGCGAGCTTGATCGGCTCATCGCCCAACTCCGCGTGCCTGCGCACCATTAAGCGGCGATTTTGTCGCCCCGCCCCAGCGGGTCCGGGAGCGGCTCGCCGTCCGGCACGAACTGAAGCGACACCGAATTGATGCAATAGCGCGTGCCGGTTGGCCGCGGCCCATCCGGGAAGACATGCCCTTGATGGCTATCGCACCGCGCGCAGCGCGTTTCGACGCGGCGCATGCCGAAGGCGTTGTCCTCCAGCCCGACCGCGTGTTCGGGATCGATCGGCGCGTAAAAGCTCGGCCAGCCCGTGCCGCTCTCGAATTTCGTCTCCTGCCGGAACAGGGGCAGCCCGCAGAGCCTGCAGCAATAGACGCCCGCCTTCTTCTGATCGAGCAGCCCCCCGCAGAACGGCGCCTCGGTGCCGTGCTGAAGGAGCACGCGCCGCTCCTCCGCATTGAGGCTGGCCTCCAGCCGCGAGCGTTCATCAGCGGTGGGCGGGGTGAGGTCGAAGCCGGATTGGGATTTGTGCATACGGGAATCCTGGTGAGCGCACCCTGCTTCGTCCAGGGGCGGGACTGAGTTACACCACGGTTTCGCGGCCGCCATAGAGCTTGGCCAGTTGGCCGATAAGTCCTTTGGCGCCAGCGCTGATCTCATCGTCCGAGAACTTGGTGCGCAATTGCCGCGCCGCGTCGGCGAGCCCCTTGGGCTGGAAGCTCAGCTTGCGGCGGTGCCTCTTGGCGATGTGCTCGATGAGCAGATCGGCCTTTTCTTGCGCCGGTCCCATGATCGGCTTCAGCGTCTGCTCCAGTTCCCGCACCAGCGCATCGCCCTTGGGCTTGCCCGCGCGCTTCTTTGCCGGAGCGATGGCGGCCAGGAGGGCGCGGTCCTCGTGCCGCCGGATCAAAGCAAAAATCGCCTTCAATTCGGCCCGTGAGCGATTGCGGGCAAGCGCGCGCAGCGCTTTCGCCTGAGCGGCGCTAAGTTTCATGACCCGGCCCTGCGCAAAATGGCCGCCGCAGCGCGCGTCAGCGATTCCTTCGCCGGACGCCCGCCGACTCGCATCATCGCAGTCACGTTGATCGGGTTGGCCGCGAGCCTGTCGCTCGGCGCAGATTTCAGTACGGCGGAATAGGGCACCTCGTCGGGCAACAGCGCCGAGCCGAAGAACGGCGCGCCGCTGATCTCGTCGCGGGTCATCGCGTCCGCATCGTTGGTCTCGCCGGATCGGGTGCGGTCGTTCACGCCATTAAGGAGCACCGAGAACTCGCTTGGCCGCAAGGCCCTTCCCCTGACTTCGCGCACGACATGCTCGAGCATGTTCAGCCCGGTGAGCGAATACTTCTCGGGCCGCACCGGCGCGACGATGTGGTCGGCCGTCGTGATGGCGAGCCGGGTGAGGAAGGTGGCGCACGGGTTGGAATCGATCACCACCGCGTCCGAGCGTGCGCGCAGCGCCGTAACCAGCGCACGAAAGCGCGTGAACGCCTCGGCCTTATCGCGGTCGGATCGCGTATCGAGCGTGAACTCGAATAGCCGCTCATCGCCGGCGATCAACTCGAAGTTCGGTTGCTTGGCGCCCCGGCGCGCCCGGTTCAGCGGCACGGCCAGGCCGCCGATATCGCTCAACGGAACGCTGGCTTCGCCGCGCGGATTGAGGATGCCGTAAATGCTGTGATTGCGATCCCGGATGCGGTTGCGCTCGCTCGGCGAGAGAAAATACTGAGTCAGATTGTGCTGCGGATCGAGGTCGATGAAGCTGACTGAGCGTTTGTCGGCGAGGTGCGCGGCGGCGAACACATTGGCCGCCAACACGGTTTTGCCTACGCCGCCCTTGATGTTGAGCATGGCGATGACGCGTCCGCGTACGTTCAAGGCGCGCGCCCGGTCGATGACCTGGGTTAGCGCTTCCGAGCGGGCGCCGCGGCGAAGATCGATCGGCGAGCTTGTGTCCAGTGTCGCGTGAATCCAGGAATCGGCGGAAAGATCGCCCGCCTGCACGACGATGACCGGGCGCCCGTTATTCAGCGCGGCGACTACCTCCCGCTGCAGCCAAGCGCTTTCTTGCGCCGCCTGCGAGGCGATCAGCACGACGACGTTGGATTCGCCGACCACCTGGACCAACGCGGTCAGCTTTTCCTGCGAATGGAGCTCCGGACCAGACAGCGTGACGGTCCAGCCGTGCCGTTCCAACTCGGCGCCGACGCTGCGCGCGGCGTCCTCATCATCAGTCGCGAAGGCGAGATACGCCGTAATCGCCATAGACATTTCCCACCGTTTCGGCGGAACCCTAGTCGGGCGTATTACGCCTTGGCAATCTCGGGGTTCGCCTCAAAGGGGCGGCGCGTGGCCGCGCGCGCCGCCGGTTTGCACGATGAGGAGGTAATGCCTGACGCCATCCTGATCGACATGTTCCAACGCCTCGCCATGGCGCTCGGGATCGGCTTTTTGGTCGGCGTCGAACGCGGCTGGCAGCACCGGGAGGCGCCAGAAGGATCACGCGCGGCCGGATTACGGACGTATGCCGTCATCGGATTGATGGGCGGTGTCTCCGGCGCAATGCTGCCGGCCATCGGCCAGATCGGATTTGCGGCGCTGGCGCTGGCGTTCGCGGGCGCATTCGTAACGTTCAAGGTGCGCGAAAGCCAGCGCGATAACGATATCTCCGTTACCGGCACGATCGCCGGGCTGCTCGTGTTCGCGCTCGGCGCCTACGCCATGTGGGGCGATCTTCGCGTGGCGGCGGCCGTCGGCGTGGCGCTCGCCGGCCTGCTCGCATTCAAGGACGCGCTGCAAGGCTGGCTCGATAGCATCACCTGGAAGGAGCTGCGTTCGGCGCTGCTCATTCTCGCCGCGAGCGCAATCGCGCTGCCGCTGCTTCCAAATCAGGCGATTGATCCGTGGGGCGCGATCAATCCGCGCGAACTCTGGCTGCTCACCATTCTCGTCGCGGGCGCATCGTTCGCAGGCTATGTCGCGGTGCGCGTGTTGGGGTCCGACGTGGGCGTGCTTGCCGGCGCGGCGGCTGGCGCGCTCGTGTCATCGACAGTGGTGACGGCGGAGCTTGGCCGCCAGATTCGCAAGGGCGAGACGCACGCCATGGTTGGCGGAGCGGCAGCGGCGATCGCCGCCGCCATCAGCGTCGGGCGCGTGATCGTGTTGCTGGCGATCACCGGCGCAATTGTTTTGCCGGAAGCAGGTCCCGCGCTGGCGGCCGTCGTGCTGGTGTTTGCCATCGCCGCCTTCGTCATGCGCGCGCGCGACCGCAAGGGGGAAGCGACCGATAGCCGAGCAAAATTGCGTAGCCCCCTCGACCTCGTCTCCGTTGGCCAATTCGCATTGTTTTTGGGCGTCATCATCATCGTCGGCCGGCTGGTTGCTGACGCTTACGGCCAAGCGGGCTTGCTGCCCTTCGCGGCGACGGCCGGCCTGGCCGACGTGGACGCGGTGACATTGGCGGCGTCCAGCCTGGTGCGCGGCGGGCTCGACCCGGCCGTCGCCGCCCATGCCGTGTTGATCGCGGTGCTGATGAACACGGTGTCCAAAGGTTTCATCGCCTGGGTGACGGGGGGCTGGCGCTATGCCGCGCTCTATTTGGCCGCGGCGGGCGCGGCGGCGCTTGCGGGGCTGGCGGTATGGCTCTTGGCCACGCCTTTTCTGGCGCCATTGTTTAGCCAGGGGGCCTCGCTTGCGCCCCTTTCCCTCGGCTAAGCTGTTCGCAGATGCGAGAGAAATGGACCCCCGACGGCTGGCGCGCCAGGCCGGCCAAGCACATCCCGGCGGATTATCCCGATCCGGAGGCGCTGAGGCGCGTCGAGCAGCAACTGCGCTCTTATCCGCCGCTCGTGTTCGCGGGCGAAGCGCGCAACCTGAAGGCCGCCTTGGCCGACGTGGCGGCGGGCAAAGCGTTCCTGCTTCAAGGCGGGGACTGCGCCGAGAGCTTCAAGGAATTCCACCCCGACAATATTCGCGACACGTTCCGGACATTGATGGCGATGGCCGTTGTGCTGACGTTCGCGGCGTCTCGTCCGGTGGTGAAGATCGGGCGCCTCGCTGGCCAGTTCGCCAAGCCTCGCTCAGAGCAAACCGAGACGATCGACGGCGTCACGTTGCCGAGCTATCGCGGCGACAACATTAACGGCATGGAGTTCACGCCGGAATCGCGCACGCCCGATCCCGAGCGCTTGGTCAAAGCGTACTCGCAATCGGCGGCGACGCTGAACCTCATCCGCGCCTTCGCCAATGGCGGCTACGCCGACCTGCATAACGTCCACCGTTGGATGGTCGGCTTCGTCGCCGATAGTCCCCAAGGCAAGCGCTATCGTGAAATCGCCGACCGCATCTCCGAAGCCATCGACTTTATGGAAGCCTGCGGCATCACGCCTGAGAGCGTGCCGCGGATGAAGCAG